>JBBQTY010000265.1:0-4987 GCA_038234445.1 Lysobacterales bacterium | reverse complement strand
GGGTGAAATGCCGACACTCGGCCTGCACTCCCTCATGGAGTGCAGGCCGTCCCCCTTGGAATCAGGCAGCCGCTTCAGCTTGTTCGCTGGCCACTGCAAACGCATGGATCACCGCTGCGATGCGCGCGGCGCTCTGGATTGCGACTGGCGCAAGCTCATGCTTGCGCAGGGTCTTCTCGTGCGATTCGAGACACATGCCGCAGCCGTTGATGGCCGATACGGCGAGTGAGGCGAGTTCAAAATCAACTTTCTCGCAACCCGGATTAGCCATCACGTTCATACGCAGACTTGCGCGCAGCTTGCCGTATTCCTCATCGCCAACGAGGTGCACAAAGCGGTAATAGATGTTGTTCATGGCCATGATCGCCGCAGCCGAGCGCGCGGCATTGGCTTCTGCTTCGCTGAGTGTGCCGGAGAATTTGGTCCTGATCGCGGCAGTCAGTGGCTTGTGCCGCGAAGCGATCGCGCTGGCCAGAGCGATGATTGCGATCTGTTTCGGATTGAGTCCAGGCGCGCCGGATTCGCTCAAGACCGCATCGAGATTGAGACGCAGATCTTTCGCGTAGTCGGGCAACTGCGCTTTCAGTTCGTCAATAGTCATGCGTAGCTCCTGTGCTGTTTGTCAGCCGCGCTCGTCCAAGCCGGGCCGGATTCGAGAGTTGAATCGAAAAAATGGGGGCGGCGGTTTCGGGGAGGAACCCGCCGCCCGGGACGACGTCGCGGGGAGGGGAGGTACGACGCCGTCCTGACAGTCGGGCGATGTGCAGCAGCGTGGCTGTGATTCATCGCCCTGGAGAACGCTTGTCTAATCTGGGGACAACTCCGATCAGGTCAAGGGCCGCGACATTCCGCCCCGCGCGCTCCGGTTTTGATCAAGCGACCTTGAGCACCTCGTCGCCCTTCTTCCAGTTGCACGGGCAGAGCTCGTCGGTCTGCAATGCATCGAGGACGCGCAGGACTTCCTGGGGATTGCGACCGACGCTGCCTGCGGTGACATAGGCAAACTGGATCACGCCATCCGGATCGACCAGGAAAGTCGCGCGCTTGGCAACGCCTTCTTCCTCGTCGAGGATGCCGAGTGCCGTGGTCAGACGCTTGGCTGTGTCGGCCAGCATCGGGAACGGCAGATCGTTCAGATCCTTGTGATCCTTGCGCCATGCGAGATGGACGAACTCGCTGTCCGTGCTCGCCGCCAACACCTGGGTATCGCGATCGGCGAACTGGCTGTTGAGATCTCCAAAGCCCTTGATTTCGGTCGGGCAGACGAAAGTGAAATCCTTCGGATAGAAGAACACCAAAAGCCACTTGCCCGCATAGCTCTTGTTGTTGATGTTGGTAAACGCCTTTTCGACACTTTCGGTCGAAATAGTGGCCTTGAGATTGAATTCCGGGAACTTGTCTCCGACGGTCAACATGGTTTTTTCCTTGCGAGGTTGGGAAGTGAATGATTGGCGCAAAACCAATCGATGGGGAGGATGTTACCGGGCGACTTACAATCAATCCAATTGATTGTTAACATTAATTCGATAGATAGAATCAATGATTAAGGACCGCTCGATGAATCTTCGTGATCTCCAATATCTGGTCGCTCTCGCCGAGCACAAGCACTTCGGCCGTGCCGCCGAGGCGACCTTCGTCAGCCAGCCAACGCTGTCGACGCAAATCATGAAGCTCGAAGACGAGCTCGGCGTCGCGCTGGTCGAGCGCACGCCGCGCAAGATATTGCTGACCGAGGTAGGCCGCGAGATTGTCCAGCGTGCACGCGACGTGCTCAACGAGGTCGAACAAATTCGCATCATTGCGCGGCGCACACTCGATCCTGAATCCGGTACGCTCCGGCTCGGTATCTTCCCGACGCTTGGCCCCTATCTGCTGCCACACGTGATTCCACAGATTCGCGAACGCTTTCCGCGCCTCGAACTGCTGCTCGTCGAAGAGAAAACCGAAGTGATCCTGCGCCAGCTGCGCGAAGGCCGACTCGATGCCGGCATCCTCGCCCTGCCCGTGCACGATCAGCAACTGCACGTGGAGAAGCTGTTCGATGAACCGTTCGTGCTCGCCGTACCCGCAGGAAATCCATTGGCGAACCATCGCTCGATCAAGCTTGACGATCTCGCCGATCAAAACCTGCTGCTGCTTGAAGACGGTCACTGCTTGCGCGATCAGGCCCTGGAGGTCTGCCAACTTGCCGGAGCCGGTGAAAAAAGCGGTTTTCGCGCAACCAGCCTTGAAACCTTGCGACAGATGGTTGCGGCGAACGTCGGTATCACCCTGCTACCGATCCTGGCCGTCAAACCACCGGTGGCGCAAGTAGATAATGTGCGCCTGATTGAGTTCCGAGGTCGACCGCCGAGTCGACACATCGCCATGGTGTGGCGCAAGAGTTCGGCCATGCATGGGTTTCTCGACGACTTCGCCGAGTTGATCACGCAATTGCCACCAGGGCTGTTGGAACCCGATATTCACCAGGAGTCAGGGCGGTAGAAAATTTGGATAGCGAAATCGCGCTATCGCCATAGGATGCGCCAATCCAAAGGCACCATCCGGGGCTTCGTAAGCCCGATGAGAGGCGCAGCCTTTGGATGAGCGCGAAATTGTAGACCGAAGATTTCTATCGCCCAGACCCCTGGCTCGCCACACAATCAGGCGGACGCAATCGCCCGTAACGGTGTCTTTGCAACAACGCGATCCAGCGCGGCTTCAATGTCACCGAGCAGATCAGCCACGTCCTCGATGCCGACCGATATGCGCAACAGACCGTCTGCGATACCGGCGCGACGGCGCGCTTCAGGGGCCATTGACGCATGGGTCATACCTGCCGGATGACAAATCAGGCTCTCGACGCCACCGAGTGACTCGGCCAGCGTGAAAAATTCCAATCCTTCAACAAAGATCCGCGCTGAGGCTTCTCCACCGACCAACTCAAAACTGAGCATCGCGCCGAATCCTGATTGCTGGCGTTTGGCCAAGGCGTGACCGTGGTGAGCCTCCAACCCCGGGTAATGCACGGCACGCACTGCAGGATGGTGATCGAGCAATTCAGCCAAGCCCCGTGCATTCGCCTCGTGCACGGCGAATCGAGCCTTGAGGGTGCGCAGACCGCGAAGGGTCAGATAGCTGTCGAATGGCGCGCCAGAAATACCGAGACAGTTGCACCACCACGCCAATTTTTCTCCTAGCGCCGCATCACGCCAGATTACCGCGCCGCCAACGACATCTGAATGCCCATTGATGTACTTTGTCGTTGAGTGAACAACAATATCGGCGTTGAACTCGAACGGCCGCTGCAGGGCGGGCGAGAGGAAGGTGTTGTCGACGACAGTCAACGCGCCGACCGCATGCGAGGATTCGACAACATGGCGAATATCGGTGATTCGCAACAAGGGATTCGACGGCGTCTCGATCCAGACGAGTTTCGGTTTCTCGGCGAGCGCGGCCGCCAGGGCCAGCGGATCGTGGAAATCAACGAAGGCGATGCGGTAGAGGCCCTTTCCGGCCTGTGCATTGAACAAACGCCAGGTTCCACCGTAGCAATCATGCGGTGCGACCAGCAGGTCACCGGGTTCAAGCAGGGATACAACCAGGGTGACCGCAGCCATGCCGGTCGCCGTGATCACAGCACCAGTGCCACCTTCAAGATCGGCCAGCGCACAAGCCAAGGTATCGCGGGTCGGATTGCCGGAACGCGAGTAGTCGTACTTTCGCTTCTGACCAAAACCCGCAAAGCTGAAATTGCTCGACAAATGGAGCGGTGGAATGACTGCGCCGAAGGCCGAGTCGCTATCAATTCCGGCGCGAACGGCGCGGGTGGCGAGATTGGACGTGCTCATGCGGTCAGCTCCACTGCAAGACTGGATCGGATAATTGATGAAATCGCCGCTTCTTCCTTGATGAAGGCATCGTGTCCGAATGGCGATGAAATCGTGCGCACCAAAGCATGTCCGCCGACCCGGTTGGCAAAATCCCGGGCGAGTGAGATCGGCACCAGCAGATCTTCGACAATTGCCACCACCGTCGTTTTCGTCGCGATCGATTCAGGCTCGCACTGGTGATGGTCGAGAGAGCGTGACAAGCACAGAAAGCTGCCGACGCTGAAGCGCGAAACGAAGCGCTCGCCATGCGCGGCCAGCCAGCCAAGCACGCCGCTGGAAGGATCGGATTCACCGAATCGACATTCAAGCTCGGTTGGCGTGCGATAGCCAAGCACGGCCAACTGGCGCGCCCGCGCGAGCGCACTGCGCCGGTCCTGCGGCGTCCGCGCCGATTCGACGCCTGCGCGCTGCAGGGTGCGCAGTGCCAACGCCCACGGACTTGCGCGGTGTGCGGCGCCAATGACGATCAAATGATTGAGGCGATCGCGGAGCAGGCTTGCCAGGTGCTGACCGACACAGCCGCCGTAAGATGAGCCGATGATCACGTTGATCTGGGCAAGACCCAAGTGGTTCAGCAGCAGCAGGATTGCATTGGCCTGATCGAGGCTGTCGACCGGCAGGAAATCCTCATCATTGCGCGGCCCGGACGATGCATCCGAGCCGCCAATCCAGTCGATCGAGATCAGAAGCTGATGGCGCGGGTCGAGCGCCTTGTCGGGCCCGCACTGGGCAGACCACCAGTTGCCGACATCGCGCCCTGCGGATATGCCGCCAAGCACAATGGTCACCGGGGCGTCTTGAGGTCCCCAGGATTGCCAGGCGAGCGCGCCATTGTCGAGCTGGAGCCCGCTCGCCAGACGGAATCCATGCAGGCGCAGAACGCCGCGTTGTGGGGAAGGACAAACGTCCTCGCAAGGTTGTTCGATGAACTGCGCTGCTGCCATGACGCCCTCTGCCGTTGCGTACAGGGAGCGGCAACGCTCCGCGGATGCGGAACGCAGCTCATCTCCCGGGAAAGTCCCGCTGGAGTTGGCACCGTCAGCGCTTGCGCTGTGGTTGCCTCGGCATCTAAGGGCCAGCCCCTCCGCCGATCTCGATGAACGGAGCGAACTGTA
>JBBQTY010000264.1:0-5011 GCA_038234445.1 Lysobacterales bacterium | reverse complement strand
TCGCCAGTCGCAACTTGCGGCGGTTGGAACACGCCAAACTTCATCGCGCCTGCG
Organism: Lysobacterales bacterium; assembly: GCA_038234445.1. Classification (GTDB taxonomy): domain Bacteria; phylum Pseudomonadota; class Gammaproteobacteria; order Xanthomonadales; family Rhodanobacteraceae; genus Dokdonella. The sequence goes on along the minus strand of JBBQTY010000264.1, from coordinate 4,957 downwards.
GTTTCAACAGAAGCATGCTGGTAAAAACCCTGCACTCCGCCGTGGCAACGCTGTTCGGAAAGTATTTCGAGATTCACCACAACTCCTGACTCAAATGATGGGTGATGCTGCAATCATCCTGCTGGAGCCAGCGTTCAACGCGACTCGATTTTTGCCGCAGAAACCTTGCACGGTGTACGCAAAGGAACGCCAGGCAGTCAATTTAAATCTTTCGTCGAACCACCCGGATTTCCATCACTCGACTCCATTTCTTCATCATCCGGCAGCATTTTCGCAGCATGCCAACCGACCCAGGCCGAGCTGCCCGCGGCGATCATCGCGAGTACGGCGAAACCCGGCACGCTGCTGCCGAGCGAGCGCAGCAGATTGAAACTGCTGGTGACGACGAGATCGCCAAATCGCCAAACCGAAGTATCGATGAAGTTCTTGGTCTTGTAGCGGGTTTCGGCATCGACCCGCGTATAGACAGAATCGACGGCGGGTTTGAATACTCCATACGCACTGGCGCGCGTGACCACGGCAACTACCGCAATCCATGCGCCACTGAAAATCACCAGACCCGCCATCATGACCGCCTTGATGAGGCCATCGAGCGCGAGCGGAGGCCCCGGACCGAAGCGCACGAGCAAGGCTCGCGTCACCGTGAGCTGGAAGACAACCAGAAGCAGGTTTGTATAGAAATCAATATTAGCGGCGAAATTGATACGAGCTTCGCGTGTGGCGAACGTTGTGCCGCTGTAGTCGGCGAGCAATGCATAGATCACCGTGCCAACCGCATCACCGAGCAACATTAGCAAGGCAAGCCGGCGCATCAACGGGGATTTGAATGTTTCAATCGCACCGGCAATGAAACTGCCGCCGATCACGCGCGTGTCACGTTGTTCATCACCGGCGATCGGATTGCGTCGCGACCACCGCGACAAGGCAAGAATGCAGACGATGGCGAGGCCCAGCAGCAACGACGACATTGCCAGCAAGCCGGAAACACCAATCACCGCGTTGAGAGTTCGCGTCGCCGCAGGACCTGCAATCGCACCGAGGGTGCCGCCGAGCGCGATGATCGGAAACAATCGATGGGCCTGTTCGGCATCGAGCAGATCGGCCATGAAACTCCAGAACACCGCGACGACGAACAGATTGAACACACTGACCCAGACGAAAAACATCGAGCCGAGCAGCTTCGCACCGATGGCTTCCTGCATCTGGAACAGTGGAATGAAGGCGAGCATGCCAAACAGAAAGAACAGATAGACGGCGGGCACGAATTTGCGCCGCGGATAGCGAGAGACCAATGCACCGAACAGCGGCGCCAGTGCCAGGGTGACGACAAAGGTGACCGCATAGAAGATGGGCAGCGCAGTCGAGCCGACCGCTGCGGACAGCTGGTCGCGCACCGGCCGGATCACATAATAGGCCGCCAATACGCAAAAGAAGTAGGCAAATGCGACGCTGACGGCAAACCATTCATGCGACTGGATGGCGGGACGTTTCGGCACGGGTTTGATCCGATGGGAAAGCGGCGAAGACTAGCATGCAGAGTTCTCGGCATAATGTCTCAATGAAACCAACCCTTGCCCATATCAATGTTTTCCCGATCAAGTCCTGCGCGCCGTTGACGCTCGATCACGCCTTCGTCGAGTCGCGCGGATTGCGCGGCGATCGACGCTGGATGGTGGTCGATGCGCAGGGCAAGTTCGTGACTGCGCGCAAGAATCCGCGGATGGTGTTGATCCTTGTCGTGTTCGACGGCGATGGCTTGCTCCTCGAAGCCCCAGGCATGGCGCGCTTGCGCCTTGCCCCGTCGACGCAGCCGGCACCGCTGAATATCACGATCTGGAATGACGACGTCGTCGCCGAGGTCGCGGATGCTGCCGCAAACGACTGGATCAGCGCGTATCTCGGCTTTCCCTCACGCTTTGTATTCATGGCCGATGACGGCGTTCGCCCGATTGATCCCAACTTTTCGCAGCAGGGCGACCAGGTCAGTTTTGCTGATGGATTCCCGTTGCTGCTGATCTCGCAAGCCGCGCTCGATAACCTCAATTCTCGGCTGCCGTCGCCGGTACCGATGCTGCGCTTTCGGCCAAGTCTCGTTGTTGCCGATACCAAGCCACACGCCGAGGACAGCTGGCGCTCGATCCGCATCGGCGATATTCGCTTTGATGTGGTCAAAGCTTGCGTGCGCTGTGTGCTGACAACCGTCAATCCCGAGACCGGCCGCTTTGATGAAATTGGCGAACCGCTGCGCACCCTGCTCTCGTATCGGCGCACCGACAAGGGCGTCACCTTTGGCCAAAACCTGATTCCGCGCGGCACCGGCACCATCAAGATCGGTGACGAAATCGTGATCATCGACTGAGGTTTGCGTATGGAGCATGTGCTCTATTCACGCGGTTTAGGGTCAAGGGCTTGTCCCATCAATGCAGCACGCAATGACTTATGATTTCGTGATTGTCGGTGCCGGTTCCGCCGGCTGCGTGCTGGCCGATCGGCTCAGCAAGAATCCGGCACATCGGGTTCTGCTCCTAGAAGCTGGCGGCCGCGATTGGCACCCCTTCATCCACATGCCGGCTGGCATCGGCAAACTCGCCTCGAGCCCGCGTCACAACTGGAACTACACCACCGAACCCGAACCGAATCTCGATGGTCGTCGGTTGTGGTGGCCGCGCGGCAAAGTGCTCGGTGGATCGAGTTCGATCAATGCGATGTGCTACATCCGCGGTGTCAAGGACGACTACGACGACTGGGCGCACAAATCGGCTGATCCTCGCTGGGCCTGGGATCAGGTGCTCGACGTTTTCAAACGTTCCGAAAAGAATTCGCGCGGCGCGAATGCCTTGCATGGCGAGAAAGGGCCGCTCAGCGTTTCCGATTTGAAATATACCAATCCGCTTTCGCAAATTTTTGTCGATGCCGCTGCTGCTGCCGGTTTTCCACGCAACGCCGACTTCAACGGTGCCGAACAGCAAGGTTTCGGCTTCTATCAAGTGACCCAGAACAATGGCGCGCGCTGCTCGACGGCGGCTTCCTTTCTGCGTGAAGCGCGTGGCCGGGCAAACCTCACAATCCGCACCCATGCCGAAGTTCAACAAGTTTTGTTTTCCGGCGCACGCGCGATCGGCATCGACTACCGTCATCACGGCCAACTCAAACGCGCGGAAGCCGGTGAAGTCATCCTTGCCGGCGGCGCGCTCAATTCACCGCAGTTGCTGATGCTGTCCGGCATCGGCCCGGCCGATCAACTGCGCGAACACGGCATTGGCGTGCGTCAGGACCTCGCCGGTGTCGGCAGCAATCTGCAGGATCATCTGGACATCTGCTCGCTGACGCATTGCACCGAGGCGATCACCTATGACAAGGTCAACGATGTCGCGGTCGCTCTCGAATTCCTCTTCAAGCGCCAAGGAATCGGCACGTCCAATATTGCAGAAAGTGGCGGCTTCCTGCGCTCTCGCCATGCCGAGGATGAACGCTGCGACATGCAGTTCCATTTCGTTCCTGCCCTGCTTGACGATCATGGTCGAAACAAGCTGGAAGGTCACGGCTATACCGTGCATGCATGCATGTTGCATCCAAAATCGCGCGGATCGCTACGGCTTAAATCGAGCGATCCGAAGCAAGCGATCGCCATCCACGCGAATTATCTGAGCGATACCGAAGGTTACGATCTGAAAATGATGATCGAAGCCGCGCGAGTCTCGCATTCGATTCTCGCGCAATCGCCATTTGATCGATATCGCGGTGCGGAGATCTTTCCGGGCGTCGATATCAACGACGATGCAGCGCTCGAAGCCTTCGTCCGGCGCAAGGCTGAAACCGTATACCACCCGGTTGGCACCTGCCGTATGGGCGTCGACGAAGACGCGGTCGTCGACAGCGAATTGCGCGTGCGCGGGATAACCGGTCTCCGTGTGGTTGATGCCTCGGTGATGCCCGATCTTCCGAGCGGCAACACGAACGCACCGACAATCATGATCGCCGAACGCGCCTCGGACCTGATTCTCGCCAAGGCTTGAGCGAAGACGCAATCTCAACCTTCTGAACGGAGGCAGGATCGCCTACACTTTGTGCGCGCTGGCGTTGCGGTCGGCAGGGGAACTCCATGGAAGAAGTGATCGTTGCCGTGCCGCCGGTTTTACCGCCGGATCCTCCCGTTCCCAGTTGGGTGCCGCGGTCGAGCCAGCCGACGATGTTCGAACACTGCTTTGCGTTCGATGGGCGGGCCAGTGAATATTTCCGTATCTGGATCGTCAACTTCGCTCTGACCATCCTGAGTCTCGGCATTTTCTCGGCCTGGGCCAAGGTGCGCACCCAGCGCTATTTCTACGGCAGCACGCGCCTCGCCGGGGTGCCGTTCGAATACACCGCGAAACCCTTGCCGATCCTCAAGGGCCGGATCATTGCAGTCACCCTGTTTTCCGCCTACGTCCTGGCCGGGCAATACAGTATCGGCTTGCAGCTCGGCCTTGCGCTTTTCATCGCGGTGTTGACTCCGTGGTTGCTCGTGCGCGGCGCGGCGTTCCGCGCACGTTACTCATCCTGGCGCGGCCTAAACTTTCGTTTCATCCCCGATTATGGTGAGGCCTATATCCGTTTTCTGATCCTTGGCATTCCATTGATCCTCACCCTCGGACTGCTCTATCCATGGGTCAAGGGCAAGCAGAAAGCGTTCATCGTTGAAAATCATCGCTTTGGTGGCGACTGGTTCAAGTTGCTGCTCACTGCGGGCAAGTTTTACCCGCCGTATCTGATCGCCTGGGGCGTCATTGGGGCCTGGATTTTCGTTTTCAGCATGATCATGGCCGGCGTGATGGTAGCGAGTGCGGGCGTGCGCAGCGATCAACCACCGGAACCGTCGCTCATGATCGGCATGATGATCTTCATGTATCTCGGCTACTTCGTCGTCCTCGCCTTTCTCGCCGCCGCGCTGAACAACTTGATCTACAACCATATCGAT
>JBBQTY010000263.1:0-5021 GCA_038234445.1 Lysobacterales bacterium | reverse complement strand
AGGCGAGATGGGCGATACGCATGTCGGTCTGCAAGCGCGATTGATGAGTCAGGCCCTGCGTAAGCTGACAGCAAACATAAAGAAATCAGGATGTTTGGTCATATTCATCAACCAGATTCGCATGAAGATTGGCGTCATGTTCGGCAGTCCGGAAACCACCACGGGCGGCAACGCGCTGAAGTTCTATGCTTCGGTTCGTCTGGATATTCGCCGTATCGGCGCGGTCAAGCGCGGCGACGAAGTGATCGGCTCGGAAACCCGCGTCAAGGTGGTCAAGAACAAGGTCGCACCGCCATTCCGTCAGACCGAATTCGAGATCCTCTACGGTGAAGGGACTTCGCGCGAGGGCGAGTTGATCGAGCTCGGCGTGCTGCACAACCTCGTTGAGAAATCCGGTGCCTGGTACAGCTACAAGGGCGACCGCATCGGCCAGGGCAAGGACAACGTGCGGTTATTCCTCAAGGAACACAAGGAAATGGCCAACGAGATCGATGCGGCTTTGCGCGAAAAATTGCTTGTCAAGCCCGGCAGTTCGCCTGCACGCGCGGTTGAGGAAGAGGTTGAGGAGACCTGACGGAAACAGCCCTTGGCGCGGCGCTTCGAGGGCATTGGTTCGGAGCTGTTTGTCTTGAATCGTTCTACGAAACTACGTTGACAATGTCTCGCAACGCATTGATCAAGCAAGATATTTTTTGAGCGAAGACAAATCCAGAAAAACATCCAAAGAAAATCCCAGCGCTTATGACAAGGCGCTGGGCTTGCTCGTGCGGCGCGAACAATCGCAGCGCGAACTCAAAGCCAAATTGGCGCGCAGCGGGTTTGCGAATGACGAATCCAGCAAGGCAATCGATGCGCTGAAAGAACAGAAATATCAGAGCGATGAACGCTTTGCCGAACTGCTCGCGCGCTCGCGGGCGGCAAATGGCTATGGGCCACGCCGTATCTTCGCCGAGCTGAAATCCCACGGTGTCGCCGAAGCCGACATCGTCGTGGCCATCAACGCTCTGGACTGTGACTGGCGCGATCTCGCCTTCCGTCAGTTGCAGCGCCACTACGGCCGCAAACCTTCGTCAGATGTCAAAGAGCGTAGCCGGCGTGCGGCCTTTCTCTTGCGCCGTGGCTTCGATGCCGCCACAGTAAGCATTCTCACGCGCGCCGACATCGGCGATCCCGGTGACGAGTTCGATTGAGAACTCCGCTCGGACGTTCATCGGCGTGTCCGCACTCCGGATTGAACCGATCGATGAAAACCAGCGCCGACATCCGTTCCGACTTCCTCGAATTCTTTCGCTCCAAGGGCCACACGGTGGTGCCTTCGGCATCCCTGGTTCCATCCAGCGATCCGACCTTGATGTTCACCAATTCAGGCATGGTGCCATTCAAGAATGCGTTTCTCGGCAGCGAGAAGCCGCCCAGTCCGCGTGTTGTGGATGTCCAGCGCTGCCTGCGTGCGGGCGGCAAGCACAACGATCTCGATCAGGTTGGCTACACCGCGCGTCATCACACATTTTTCGAGATGCTTGGCAATTGGTCGTTCGGCGACTACTTCAAGCGCGATGCGATCCTCTGGGCGTGGGAACTGCTGACGGACGTCTGGAAACTGCCGAAGGATCGGCTGCTGGTCACGGTCTACCAGACCGATGACGAGGCCTATGCGATCTGGAAGGACGAGGTAGGCATTCCGCCGGAACGCATCGTGCGCATCGGCGACAACAAGGGCGCGCCATTCGCCTCGGACAATTTCTGGCAAATGGCCGAAACAGGTCCTTGCGGTCCGTGCACCGAAATTTTCTACGATCACGGCGCGCATATTCCTGGTGGGCCGCCCGGATCACCCGATGAAGATGGCGATCGCTACATCGAGATCTGGAATCTCGTTTTTATGCAATTTGATCGCGCGGATGACGGCACGCTGTCGCCGCTGCCCGCGCCTTGCGTCGACACCGGCATGGGTCTGGAGCGGCTCGCAGCGATCCTGCAACACGTCCACAGCAATTACGAAATCGATTTGTTCCAGCATCTGATCAAGGTTGCGGCGCAACTGACCAGCACCGCCGATATTGAAAACAAATCACTGCGCGTCGTCGCGGATCACATCCGTGCGTGTTCGTTCCTGATTGTCGATGGCGTGCTGCCGTCGAACGAGGGCAGGGGCTATGTGTTGCGTCGGATTATTCGTCGTGCTTTGCGTCATGGCTGGATGCTAGGCGTGCGCGGCGATTTTTTCTGGAAGATGGTCGAGCCGCTCGATGCCGAGATGGGCAGCGCCTATTCCGAACTTTCGGCGAAGCGCGATTTCATCGAGCGCGCGTTGAAGGCCGAGGAAGAGCGTTTCGGCGAGACCCTCGAACAGGGGATGAAGGTCTTCGAAGACGTTGCCGGAAAATCAGCGTCCATCATTCCTGGAGTGGACGTTTTCCGCCTTTACGATACTTATGGATTTCCTGTCGATCTGACTGCCGATATTGCCCGCGAGCGCGGTTTGACGATCGATATGCCTGGTTTCGAAAAGGCCATGAACGAGCAACGCGAACGTGCACGCGCTGCCAGCAATTTCGAATCCAAAGGACAGTTGCCGGCCGAGATGGCAAGTTCGCTGCCGCCCACCGTGTTCTCGGGCTACGACGCCGTTGAGGAACGTGGTGGTCGCGTGCTCGCGATGGTGCGTTCCGGTCGTCGCCTGGAAACGCTGGCCGACGGCGAGGAGGGGATTGTCATCCTCGATCGCACGCCGTTTTATGCGGAGTCCGGTGGCCAGGTCGGTGATGCGGGTGTGCTGGGATTCACAGGCGGGCAATTTGATGTCAGCGATACGATAAAGCTTGGCGGCGCGTTCCATGGCCACGTTGGTCGCTGGCATGGTGTGTCCCCACTCACCGCAGGAAGTGAAGTCAAGGCCAGCGTCGATACGACTCGGCGCACATCGATCGTCTTGAATCATTCGGCCACGCATCTTCTGCACGCGGCTCTGCGCGAAGCGCTGGGCGATCATGTAACCCAGAAAGGCTCGCTCGTTGCACCGGATCGCCTGCGATTCGATTTCTCGCATTTCCAGCCGGTTTCAGCCGAGGAATTGAATCGCATCGAGGATCGCGTCAACGAGCAGATTCGGGCGAACTCCGAAGCCGAAATCCGCAACATGGCCTATGACGATGCCATCGAGTTCGGCGCGATGGCACTATTCGGCGAGAAGTATGGTGACGAGGTGCGCGTGTTGCGCATGGGCGATTTCTCGACCGAACTGTGCGGCGGAACACATGTGTCGCGCACGGGCGACATCGGCCTGTTCAAGATCCTCAGCGAAGGCGGCGTGGCTTCAGGCATCCGCCGCATTGAAGCAATTAGCGGCGCCGCTGCAACGGCGCACGTGGCTGAGGAGGAGTCCCGCTTGAGCGAGATCGGCCATCTCCTGTCAGCGCACGGCAACGAGGTGATCGACAAGCTTCGTCAATTGCTCGATCGGCAGAAGAAGCTCGAGCGCGAAGTTGAGGCCTTCAAGGCCAACGCAGCGATTGCGGCGACGTCGGATCTCGGGGCAAAAGCGGCCGAGGTCGGCGGTATCAAGGTTTTGGCGGTTCGCGTGGACGGCCTCGATGCAAAAGCCTTGCGCGATAGCATCGATGCAATCAAACCCAAGCTCGGCGACTGCGTCATTCTTCTTGCCGCTGGCGCTGGCGGAAAGATTTCGCTCGTCGGCGCAGTCGGCGGTTCCGCGCTTGGCCGGATCAAGGCGGGCGACGTCGTCGCGCATGTTGCCGCCGCGATTGGTGGTAAAGGCGGCGGTCGTCCTGACATGGCCCAGGGAGGTGGCAATGACACGCCGGCGTTGGCTTCAGCGCTTGCTGAACTTCCGCAATGGATCCTGGGCCGGCTTGGTTGAATTATCTAGCCGGAGACGGTCGGTTTCAGGCACCCTGTGATTGTCCTGAGCTGAGAATCGATGTCCTCTTTAGAGGATCGTTCCATTGCGCAAAACCGACGGCATCGCTTAGTATCGCGTCGTCCCGTAGACGCATCATCGCCAGAGTTTCAAGGCACTGGCTCGGCTGCTGGATGAAGGCTGCGAACTGGGGGGAACGGGCCGCGAGATCAGCTAGGGAGGCTGGACTTGGTCCCCGGACCTGACGCCAGGATCCGTGCAAGTGAAAGTACGTGACTGGAAGCCAGACCGGATAGACGAGAGAGTTTCTAAGGAGCAGATGCTATGTTGATTTTGACCCGCCGTGTCGGGGAAACCCTGATGATTGGCGACGAGGTGACCGTTACTGTGCTCGGCGTGAAAGGCAATCAGGTCCGTATCGGTATCAATGCACCTAAAGATGTATCAGTCCATCGCGAAGAGATCTACCAGCGCATCAAACGCGAGCAAAGCCCGGAAGATGACCAGCCGAGCGCTGGCGCTGAATCTTGAGCTTTACCCGGTGAGGCGCGACGGGTATCCTTCGCGTCGCGTTGATTCCCGGTAGTCGACGAGCAAGCAACAAAACGCAAGAATCCGGAGAGATGGCCGAGTGGTCGAAGGCGCGCCCCTGCTAAGTCAGTACTTAGGTAGGCGGTTCTAACGTTTTCAAAAGGTTACAGGCCATATCCAGCTATCAAAAGCTTTGCATTGAGCATAATGAGCATAGTCCGGAAATTGATTAAAAAGGGCCTGCATTGCAGGTCTTTTTTTTTAACTACGCGCCCTAGTTAGGGGCAGCTACACGACTTGTAGATTCGCGCGAAGTTTGACCAGCTCGCATGCCAGTTGATCGAAAAGACTTGTCTTTACTAAAAGTCGCGCCGCCCAGCAGCTATTTCCGCGCCCTTTATTACTAGCATTGGTGGAGTGTTTGGATACCGAAGTGACGTTCAGTTAGGTCCCGATCTCCGGCTCGTCAGCGATCTTGCTCTGCTTCGGCCAAACAGAACTGCGGATAGCTTCTAGCTCAGAATTTATTTCATCAAAGCTCAAGTCGCTCGTCGCGTGGACAACTAAGGTCTGCGCAGCCGCTATTACGAAGCGATCACCGACAGAGATG
>JBBQTY010000262.1:0-5027 GCA_038234445.1 Lysobacterales bacterium | reverse complement strand
TCGGCGAACTCGAACGCTATCGCTCGGAATTCTTCGGCAAGTTGCGCGAAGCACTCGGCAACCGCAGCGACGTTCAAGTGGTCGGTGATCGCTTCATCGTGCCGACCGATATCCTGTTTGATTCCGGTTCCGCCGACCTCGGGCCCGCCGCACAGGCGCGTCTGGAGTCGCTGGCCGACACCGTGCGCGAAGTTTCTGCAGAGATTCCGTCATCCATTGACTGGGTCTTGCGCATCGACGGACACACCGACAATCGCCCGATCCACACCGATCGATTCCCCTCTAACTGGGAATTGTCGACCGCGCGCGCGGTGGCGATCGTGAAATATCTGGTCGTCCAGGGCATTCCGGCGCATCGCCTCTCGGCCAACGGTTTCGGCCAGTTCCAGCCGATCGATGCCGCCGATACCGCGGAAGCCTATGCGAAGAACCGACGCATCGAACTGCAGTTGACCAATCGCTGAGGTAGCGAGTTCGTCCCCGCCTTGAGTGATCGACTGCAAAAACAAAACAAGCGAGTTAAGGGCTGATCAACTTGTGTTTGCGGTGCGCTTGAGCTCGTCGTGGAAAACAACGGTCGGAGCGCGACGCCAGAAAGCCAGCCTGGAATTCGACTTCGACAAACTCAAGTTGGGCGATTGCGATTGATACGATGCTCCTTGTTGCTCGGCAACGCTTGCCCGCGCAATCCGTTGCTGCCCAGGAGTCGGCGAATCAAGCCCGGTGCGGCGGCTCAATCCTTGTGCGTGATATCGGGCAAACCGCTGGTCAGCAGCCAGACCTTGGTCTTCTTCTCGTACTTCCACACCTGGCGGTCGATGATGCTGCGCGCTTCCTGGGTATGCAGGTTGACGATGCCGATCTCGACGGTCTGGCGAACCTCGTCATCGTTGACTGGCACCGGGGCGGAGTCTTCGTAGCTGGTGATGCGAACCTGCTTGTAGCGATCGAGATCAAGTTGTGACTGCGGATGCGCGGTGCGGTATTCGGGATCGATGAAAGTCTCGGCCTGCTCGATCGAGCCCCAGCGAATCGTTGCCGCATAGGTTCGCAAGGTCTCGGTGAGAATCTTTTCGCGCGACTTAGCCATTACCGGCAAAGCCAACATGACAAGGATCAGGCAGATCAGGCTGATCGATACGCGGAACGAACAGGATCGTGCGGTCATGGCAGTTCCTCAGCTGGGGCGAGCGAGGACAGATTGTGCCGCATTGGTCGCCTCGGCAGTAGCACTGCGCCTGAACGCGACAAAGCGGGCGTCCAAAGCGCAGGCGACGTTGCCATCCGCGAGGCGAATCTCGCAATGCGTCGCCAACCGCGCCTTGCCGCGTGCGTGCAGGGTGGTGAAGAAGCTTTCCCATGACTGATTCAAGGCCAGCCCTGCTTCGGCATCGAAATCACCCCATACCGGCTGCAGATAGCGCACCGTGCTGTCTTGCACATAGATGTCGCAAGGCTCGCCGGCTTGCTCTGCAGCGAGCCTGATCAACGACCAGCAAGCGAGGGTCATCATGCTGACCAGACTGCCGCCGAAGGCACATCCCTTGTCATTGACGTTGGGTGACAATGGCGCGCTCATGCGCAGCGATTCACCATCCCAGGCGCTTATGCCAAGCTGCATAGCGCGCGCCAACGGAATATCGTCGAGCAACTGCTTTTCGACGCGCTTGCGCAGAGCATCACGGGACGACGTGAGGCTCATCGATTCAATGAAACGTGCGTTCATGCAGCTCTCTGCGCGCGAAAAGGCCGCGAGTGTGCGCATGATGCAATGCCTGATACAAGCGCCATCCTTCCTATGCGTCAGCGTATGCAGAGCGACATGTCCGATTCGATTCGCCAGTTTCAGCAATCCCTGATCGGTGCCAGCGTGATTGTCACGCGCCCGCTGGGCAGTGCCTCGGACCTGATTCGCACGGCCAGGGCGCGTGGTGGGAGCATCGTTCGATTGCCCGGTGTCCGCATAGCGCGGGTAAATGACGCGGACGCCGCCGGCAAGGCTCTGAAGGCGGCGGAATCGGCCGATTACTGGATTTTCACCAGCCCGAATGCGGTCCGATTCTGTCTGCAGCTCGGCGCGCGACCGCCACGATCCGATGCGCATCGAGTACTGGCTGTCGGCGCGGGTACGCGGCGCGCACTCCAGCGACACGGCATCGCCGCATTTGCGCCAAAAGACGCACAAAACAGCGAAGGCTTGCTAGCTGAGCCGGTTTTGGCCGCGCCAAGTGGCAAATCGATTGTCATCATCGATGCGCCGGGCGGACGCGATCTGCTCGCTCCCACCTTGCGTGAACGCGGGGCGCGCGTCGAACGGATAGCCGTTTACCAGCGCATGCTGCCGCGTCTCCGAGCCCATCACTTCTTGGCATTGGCCAAGGCGCCACGACCGTGGATCAGTCTCGTCTCAAGCAGCGCCATCCTGAACAATCTGCTCGATGAGCTGCCAGAGGAACTTCGTCAACGCTGGCAACACGAGGCTTTGGTGGTCAGCAGTGCACGACTGGCCGAGGAAGCCCGGCAACTGGGTTTCAACGATGTGCATGAGGCGCGTTCGGCGCTCAGCACGGATCTGCTTGAAGGCGCTGAACGCGTGCTCGCGAGGCATCGGCTTTAGTGCCGATCCATCAGGCACGGCGCAGATGATTGCACGGCAAGCGAATGATTCGCGCGGGACGAATCCCCTGCCGTGCACGCGCCACTTCCGCTAGCATGTAGCCCATGGAAAACGAAACTCCCGCGAAGCTGCCCGCGCCGGCCCATCGTGACAAGGAAAAGCAAGGCGCCGCTGGTCCCCGTCGTCGTGGTTCGGGATTGATTTTGCTCGTCGTCATTTTGCTCGTGCTTGCGGCATTCGCCTGGTGGTATTTTGATGCGCAGACGCGCGAGCGCGACAGTGGGCGCAACGATGCCCTCGCCGCCCAGATCGGCGATTTGCGCCAGGCCAACGAACAGCTGCGTCGCGATATCGACAGCCTGCGCTCGCGCTACAACGATGCCGAGTCGATGAATCGCGGCATCCGCGAGGAAGTGCTGTCGTTCGGCGAGCGCTCGCGCGCACTCGAAGATGCGGTTGCCAATCTCGCCGAGCAACGCGTCAACAATCGTGACGCGATGGCGCTCAACGAGGCCGAATTCATTCTGCAACTGGCCGGTGAGCGTCTCGCCCTGTTCCGCGATGCCAGTGGTGCAATGGCCGCGTATCGATTGGCTGATAGCGCACTTGCCGCCGCCGAGGATCCGCTGTTCGCCAGTGTGCGTCAGACCATCAGCGCTGAAATGCAGGCACTCGATGCGGCAAAGCCCATGCAGACGCGGGCCACCTTGACCGCATTGGCGAACCTGCGCGCAGGGCTTATCCAACTGCCGTTGAAATCCAATCTGAGCGTCAAAGCCGAGTCATCGGCTCTGCCGCGATCGCGGCTGCGTGAAATCGTCGACCAGTTTGTGCGCATCAGCCACGACGATGCAGGACCGGCCTTGGTCGCGCGCAATGACCAATTGAACCGTTCGCTGATCGCCATTGATTTGCGTGCTGCCGAGGCCGCGCTGTTTGCGCGCGACCAGGAAGGATTTGACGCTGCGCTGAAACGCGCGCGCGGCGGCATCGAAGCGGTTTTTGATGTTGAAGCCGACAACGTGCGTGAAGATCTGAAAACGCTCGATGCCTTGGCCGCGACTCCGCTGGCTCCGGTATTGCCGGAACTCGGAACCGCATTGGGCGAATTGCGCAACTTGCGTACAACGCGTGCTTTGGCGCATCCGATGAATGCTGCACCGAAGATCGAAGCAGCACCCAGTGGCGCCGCAGGAAAGGCAGCGCCAGCCGCTGAGGCGCTGCCCACCCAAGAGCAGAATCGATGAGAGTCTGGATCGCCATCTTGCTGCTGCTTGCTGTCGCCGCAGGTGCGGCGTTTGGCTGGCAATGGGTCGTTGAGGATCCCGGCTATGTATTGATCCGCCTGCGCGGCACCTCGGTCGAGACAACCCTGGTCTTTGGCGTTTTCGCCATGCTGCTGTTTTGGGGCTTTTTGAGTCTTGCCTGGCGCTTGCTGCGTTGGCCGGCGCGCGCCTGGGTGCGCACCCAGCGCAGGCGTGCACGCGAAAATCTCGCCAATGGCCTGGCCGCGTTTGCCGAAGGACGCTATTTGCAGGCCGAAAAATTGCTGGCCAAGGCGGCCAAACAACCTGCCGTGCGCGGCCCAGCCTACTTGGCCATGGCCCGCGCGGCCCATTCACGCGGAGATGACGCTGCTGCTGCGACCGCGCTCGATGAAGCCTCTCGCGATGTCGAAGCGGCGGCATTGGCTCAGCGCGCAAAATTCTTGAGCGAGCGTGGGCGCCATGCCGATGTCCTCGCCCTGCTCAAGCCGAAAGCGGCCGGCGGCAATCTGTCCCCGGTCGGCTGGAGCATGCTCATCGAAGCCGCCGTGGCCGAGAACGATGCGCAGACCGCGCTCGATGCGTTGCCGGTTTTGGCAAAGACGCAATCCCTCTCGCCCGATGCGTTCGCCGCGCTCGAAAGCCGGGTATTTGTCGCAGCATTGGCGGCATCGCCGTCGCAAGCACGCTTGAACACGTTGTGGAGTTCGGCCAGCCGCAATCAGCGCAAGCGACCCGAGATCATTGCGGCGTTCGCACGTCGCTCGGCTCATTTTGGCCAGACCCTGGCCGCAATGGACGAAATCGAAACAGCCCTGCGTCGCGAATGGAATGATCCGCTGTCGCTCGCATACAGCGATCTCGGACCAGCCGAACTGGCCACACGCACCAAACATGCCGAAGCCTGGCTTTCGACCGCGCCAAACAGCACCTGGCTGCTGACCTCGCTGGGTCGTCTGTGCCGTGACCAGAAGCTCTGGGGCAAGGGCATCCAGTATGTGGGCCGCGCGGTGCAGATCACCGAGTCACCGATCGCCTGGGAAACCCTCGGCGATTGCTACGCGGGATCTGGCGAAGAAGCACTGGCCAATCGCTGCTACAGCAATGCCCTGCTCAATCTGCGCAACCAACCCGCCGTTCCTTTG
>JBBQTY010000261.1:0-5029 GCA_038234445.1 Lysobacterales bacterium | reverse complement strand
ATCCGATCAAAATGTACAAGCCAACACTGACACTGAAGGAGGCGGCTCACTACTACAGTGATCTGAAGGGAGTGGGCTTTTCGTACTTCGCTTCTCAGGAGCCCGGTGACGTGGCCATTCGAAAAATGGGGTATGCGCTATTTTCCCCATGGGTTTGTTCACTTGATTCGCATGCGGAACTTGATAGGCTGCTTATATATGGCTTAGTGGAATTTTCCGAGGATCCAATTAATGCGATAAAACTTAAAAAAGAATTGGCCCCTATGGGAATCAGTCCAGATCTTCGAGGAGCCCCGCCAGCAAGTGCAAGGAACGTATGCAAAATCATCACCAATGGAAGAGGTGTGCCGTGAATCGCCCCGAGTCTAGAGTGACAGCGTGCGTCCACCGTCGACAGGCACATTGATGCCATTGATGTAACCGGCAGCCGGGGAGGCGAGGAAGGCAATGACGCTGGCGATTTCGTGGGCCTCGGCGAAGCGGCGCAGGGGAACGGTGGCAAGCATGCCTTCGGCGATTTTTTCTTCGCTGCTGCCGGTAGCCTTGGCGCGATCGGCGAGGATCTGGTCGAGGCGTTGCGTGCGTGTGTAGCCCGGCAGTACGTTGTTGACGGTGATGCCATGGGGCCCAAGTTCGCCGGCTAAAGTTTTCGACCAGCTCGCGACGGCGCCGCGTATCGTGTTCGACACGCCAAGATTACGGATCGGCTCTTTCACCGAAGTCGAGATCACATTGATGATGCGGCCGTAGCCGCTGCCCTGCATGCCAGGAAGGATTGCTTGCAGGATGGTTTGCGCGGCGATCAGATGTTGATTGAACGCGGTGAGGAATTCGTCGGCTGATGCGGCGTACGCTGCACCTCCCGGTGGGCCGCCGGTATTGTTGATGAAAATGTTGATCGCATCGACATTGGCCACGGCTTGAACCTTGACGAGCAGTGCGGCGTGGTCGCTCATGTCGACGGCGATATAACCATGCTTCTGTGCGCTGTTGATGCGTGGCAATTCGCCGACGACTTTTTCCAGTGTGTCTGCCGAGCGCGCGAGCAGCGTGACATCGGCGCCGAGCTCGGCCAATTCATGCGCCGTGGCGCGGCCGATACCCTGGGAGGCGCCGCACACGAGAGCGTGTTTGCCGAGCAGTTCAAGATTCATGAGGATGCCTTTGTTCGGTGCAAGTCGAGAGTATCAAGAAGACCGGTTCGCCACAGGCTTTGAACGCACTTCCAGTGGGAAGAGCCTTCAGGCTCGATGCTTTCCCGAACATCGGGAAACATGCATCGCCCCCAAGAGGGCACAAGCGCCTGAAGCCTCCGCCCACAGTAAAGGTAATGATCTCGGTGTGACTTCTCAAGTTTGCGAATGAAGGAATCAACAATGTGCAGTTATTGCGGATCCAGCTACTGAATGCGCGCGAGCTTCTGCACCATCATCGTGAGAAGTTCCTCGTCATCGTTCGAGAATGGCGCTTCGACGGATTCGAGGTCGAAGCCCATGATGGCGGCGTCTTCTTCATCGAGCCCGTTGAACGAACGGAACTCGGCATCGAGCAGGGCCATGCGCGCGTGCTGCTCGTCGTCATAGCGTGGGCGTTCGCCGCTGGAGTCGAAAATTTCGGCAATGCCGGATTCAAGCACGGTCAGACGTGCCCAGACAAGGGTGTCGCCAACCGCTGCGACCCACCACTCGCCCGGTATATCGATTTCCATCAGTCCTTCGTCGAATTCGTCGTTCATTTCACACTCCAACCCCGCCTAGGGATTTCGAAAACGTGGCGGCGAGGCCGCCGAGCACAATGGCCCACGCTCCGATGAAGCCGAGCCTCGCGAGTCCGTTCAGCGATGAATCCTTCATCGCGAGGTAACGTCGAAAAAGAAACCAACCGAATGCCCGCGGCGTGAACATGAAGCCGCCGATGCGATCGCGTTCGGCGGCGTGATGGTCGCGCAAATGAACGACGACAAGCACCCAGGTCATCAAGTACGTCGTAAGCCCGGCGACAAACGCGCCGAGGCCAAACAGCAAAATGAATTCACGAGCGAGTGACATCAGAACTCCGCGTGGCCGGGTACGCGTGGATATGGAATCGCGTCACGGATATTGGCAAGGCCGCAGACATAGACGACGAGGCGCTCGAAGCCCAGACCGAAGCCCGCGTGCGGAACGGTGCCGTAGCGACGGAAATCGCGATACCAGTTGTAGTGCGCGGGATCGAGGCCGAACTGCTGCATGCGCGAATCGAGGATGTCGAGGCGTTCCTCGCGCTGTGCTCCGCCGATGATCTCGCCGATACCCGGTGCCAGCACATCCATCGCAGCGACCGTGCGGCCGTCGTCGTTCAGGCGCATGTAGAACGCCTTGATCTTTTCCGGATAGTTGGTGACCACGACCGGGCGACCGACGTGTTCTTCGACGAGATAGCGCTCGTGTTCGGTTTGCAGATCGATACCCCATTCGACCGGGAATTCGAACTTCTTGCCGGATTTCTTGAGGATCTCGACCGCATCGGTGTAGTCGATGCGTTCGAATGGCGCGTTGATAAAGGTTTCCAGGCGCGTGATGGCGCTTTTTTCAACGCGATCCGCAAAGAACGCCATGTCATCGGGACGTTCGTCGAGTACTGCCTTGAATACGAACTTGAGAAGATCCTCAGCGACGCGCGCGTCTTCGGCAAGATCCGCAAATGCGATCTCGGGCTCGATCATCCAGAACTCGGCGAGGTGTCGCGCAGTGTTCGAATTCTCGGCGCGGAAAGTCGGGCCGAACGTATAGACCTTGCTCAGCGCGAGACAGTAACCCTCGACATTGAGCTGGCCGGATACGGTCAGGAATGCATCCTTGCCGAAGAAATCCTGGCGCATGTCGATTGCGCCCTTGTCGGTGCGCGGCAGGTTGGCCAGATCCAGCGTCGAGACACGGAACATCTGGCCAGCGCCTTCGGCATCCGAGGTCGTGATGATCGGCGTGTTGACCCAGCAATAGCCGTTTTGATCGAAATAGCGATGCACGGCCGAGGCGAGGGTGTGACGCACGCGGGTGATTGCACCGAACAGATTCGTGCGCGGGCGCAGGTGCGCGACTTCGCGAAGGAATTCGAGCGAATGCGGCTTGGGCTGGATCGGATAGGTTTCCGGATCCTCAACCCAGCCGACCACTTCAACTGTGCTTGCCTGCAGCTCGAAACCCTGTCCCTTGCCTTGCGAGGCGACCAGTTCACCGCTGGCGATCACCGCGCAGCCGGCGCTGAGACGCTGCACTTCATCGGCATAGTTCGCCAGCGAATCGGGTGCGACCACCTGAATCGGATCGAAGCACGAACCGTCGCTGATGTTGATGAAGGACAAGCCGGCTTTCGAATCGCGCCGAGTGCGGACCCAGCCGCGGATACTGATTGATGTGCCGGCGGGCAGGGTGCCGCTCAATGCCTGTTTGACGCTGACGACGGACATGCGTGCTTGCTCCGTAAACCGTAGGTGCGGATCCGCGATGCGGATCGATGTAAACCGCGCATGATAGCCGATAGCGTGGTGGGCGGGAGCTGAAGCGTTGTCGCATCGAAGTCCATGACTCGACCCTTGCGGCCTTGAACTTCAGGCGTTCGCCAAGATCTGTATGGGAGCGCGGGTGTTAGACTGCCCTGCGCAACCTCGACCTTGAGCCCACGTCCCAATCAATGCCTATCCAGATCACCCCCGCCGCGCTTGAGCGCATGCACCGCTTCCTTTCCAAGGATCCGGCCGCTATAGGTGTGCGCTTCGGCATCAAACGCACCGGTTGCTCGGGTTATGCCTATACCGTCGATATTGCCGAAGCCGTCGCTGAAAATGACAGCGTGTTCGATCATGACGGCATTCGGGTGCTGGTCGATGCCAAGGCCTTGCCGTTTGTCGAAGGCACCGAAATTGATTTCAAGCGTCAGGGATTGAACGCCTCATTTGTTTTTCGCAATCCCAACGCCACCGGTGAGTGCGGCTGCGGAGAGAGTTTTACCGTCGATACGCAAGCCTGATCGTGTATTCGCGCTTCGGTTTGATACCCTGTGCGAAGGCTTTGTTGACGAAGTTGATTTGAAATCCTGCCTGTCAGGATGTGAATTTGTTGGTTGTTCAAAGACAAATCGAGTGCGGAATCGGACGCCCTCAGCGTCGCATTCTGTTGCTTGATCGAACAGGGTCGCGGCGCTCGCGTCGCGGCCCTGTTGTTTTTTCGGATTCCGTAACCACGTATCCGATCATTCCAAAGCGAGGTGCCGAGATGATTACATTGAACGTGCGTGGGTTGCCGCGTGAGACGACGGAAGCGTCCTTGAATGAGATGTTCGAAAAATTCGGACGTGTTCACAAGCTCAAGATGGCCATGGATCCGTTCAAGAACGAATGCAAGGGCTTCGCCGAGCTGGCCATGGAAGGGCATGAGGCGCGTGCCGCAATCGCCGGACTCGATGGCAGTTTTCAGGAAGGCGGCACCTTGCGCGTGGGTCTCGCCAGCGCGCGTCCTGTTCGTGGCGGCCGTCGCTAAGCGCCGATTGCGCCCAACAGATCGAGGATCGGCCGATGCGAGGACTTCTGTTTCGCGGCATATTGGCCGGTGTCGCCGTGGCGGCGATTGCGGCCTGCACGCCGGCGTCCGAGCCCCCGGCGACTGAAAAGCTTGCTCTTAGCGCCGAGCAGAACGTTCCTCGAGTCGCGGCTCGCACCGCGTCGCCTACGTTTCTGCGCGGATTCTACGAGGCACGTGAGGGCGGACTGTTTACCTCCTGTGGCGAGACATCGCGTCGTCGTGTGAAGTCGATCGATCCCGCGACGTTGGCCGCGATCGCCAAGGCAAACGAAGCGCTTGATCGCCCGCGATTCGTCGTAGCCGAAGGCAATCTGATCGCCCGCGATGCGGTCGAGATCGGACGCTTCAACCTCATCGCGGGCGATGCGTGGACCTGCGAGTCGCGACTTGATGATGTAGTTCTCGGCGCGCGCGGTCTTGAGGTGCTTTGGAGTCTTGAGGCGACACCGGCGGTTGTGTCGTTTTCCGCC
>JBBQTY010000260.1:0-5060 GCA_038234445.1 Lysobacterales bacterium | reverse complement strand
CGAAATCCTGATCCAATTCAGCAATGGAAGCGTAGGTAGTGCACGGGTTGATGCTGTGCGAGTCGTATTGTCGGGCGACCGGATTTTCGCCTCGGGTTTCGAGTCGCCTTGAGAGCGGAGCCTGTCGACAAGTCGTTGCAGGGCAGAGCCGGCGCTGCGAATTCCGCCGTACAGATGCAGAATTCTTGATGTCATGAATCTGTCTGAGCGTGGAGAATCCGTCCGAACTTCATGAAACCTGTAGGAGCCCGTTCACGGGCGAGCTCCTGCCTTCGTCTTGCCGAAGGGCTCGCCCCTGAAGGGGCTCCTACAGAAGGCCACCGAATCGGAGGCATGGACTTCGATGATGATTGCGCGAGCATGATGCCGATGCCGAGATAGAGCGGCGTGGAGGATCCGTCCGAACTTCATGAAACCTGTAGGAGCCCGTTCACGGGCGAGCTCCTGGCTTGATCGTGTCGAAGGGCTCGCCCCTGAAGGGGCTCCTACAGAAGGCAAGCGAATCGGAGGCGTGGACTTCGATGGCGTTTGCACGAACATGATGCCAATGCCGAGATAGAGCGGCGTGGAGGATCCGTCCGAACTTCGTGAAACCTGTAGGAGCCCGTTTACGGGCGAGCTCCTGGCTTCGTCTTGCCGAAGGGCTCGCCCCTGAAGGGGCTCCTACAGGTTCCCTATTCCCTATTCCCGTATCTCTGCTGTCCATTGATACTGTGGTCATGAAACGAAGCAGCAGTCTTCCCACCCTCGAATCGTCGCGTTTGCGTCTGCGCCAGTTGAAGAGGGCTGATACGCAGGATCTTTTTGCGATTTTTTCCGATGCGCAATCGATGCGCTATTGGAGTCATCCGCCATTTACCGAGTTCGAGCAGGCAGAGGCGTATCTGCGCAAGATCGACGCTGGCCGTATCAATGGCACGCATATGCAATGGGGCATCACCCTGTGTGAGGACGACAAGGTGATCGGTACGACCACCCTGTTTTCGCTCAATCCGACCCATCGCCGTGCCGAGATCGGCTATGTCCTCGCAAGCGCGCACTGGCAACGAGGAATTGGTCGCGAAGCATTGTCGATCGTGGTTACGCATGCTTTCGAGACGCTCGGCTATTTACGCATTGAAGCGGATATCGACCCGCGCAATGTGGCCTCGTGTCGACTCGTCGAGAAGCTCGGATTCCGTCATGAAGGAACTCTGCGCGAGCGTTGGCGCGTCGACGAGGAAGTGCAAGACAGCGCGCTGTATGGGTTGCTTGCACGCGAGCTCATCACGCCACGCTGAACGAATCCAATACTGAACCCCTCTGCACTGACATCACGAGACATGATCTCTGTTCAGCGAGGATACGTTTGCAATTGACGAGACTTGCCTCCGAGTTCAGCACTGGTGTCGCTCGCTACATACAGGCAACCAGCGTATCTCGCTCCGCTTCGCGGAGTTCGAATAGCCCACTAGGAGACACCCCATGAAAAATGCAGCCGTCGTATTCAATCGAGTCGTTCTTGGTCTTGCCCTTGTCGTAGGTGGTTCCAGCCTCGCCATCGCTGCCGAGCATTCGATGCCTGCGGAAAACGCAGCAGACATGAATTCGGATCAGCCGGTAACCGATACCTGGATCACGACCAAAGTGAAAGCTGATCTGGCCACGACCGATGGCGTCAAGAGCACCGAGATTTCGGTCGAGACCACCAACGGTGTTGTCACGCTGATTGGTGTACTTGCGTCCGAGACGGGCGTCAAGAAAGCCATCGCGGTCGCCAAGGGCATCAAGGGCGTCGTAAGCGTTGACGCGTCTGGCCTCAAAGCCAAGTAATTCGATTCGCTCTCTGATGTAAAAAAGGCCCCGCATCGCGGGGCCTTTTCTATTTCTATCTGGCGGGAGCAGAAGCATCGCGAGCGGTCACGGTCGCTGGCGTCAAACCCAGATAGTGCTTCAGCCAATCGCGTACTTGAGCGTAGTAGAAGCGACTGTTCTCGCCGCTCATGATCCAGTGGTTCTCATCGGGAAAAATGATCAGCTTGCTTTCGACCTTCTGGCGCTGCAACGCGGTCCAGTATTCGAGTCCATTGTTGAGCGGCACGCGGAAATCGTGTTCGCCGAAGCTGACCAGTACCGGCGTCTTGAAATTGGCCGCGAGGCGGATCGGGTTCTGCTCACGCCAGATCGCGCCCTGTTCCCAGACAGGGCCACCGGAAGAAATTTCGCGATCATACGAATTGTCGCTCGTGCCCCATTGCGATTCGAGATTGACCAGGCCGGCATGACTGACCAGGCAGCGATAGCGCGTCGTGGTTCCTTGCAGCCAGTTCGCCAAATGCCCGCCGTAACTCGCGCCGGTCGCACATTGGCGATTCGCGTCGATAAAAGAAAACCGCTTGATCGCCTCATCGGCAGCTTGATTGATATCGTCGGCCGGGCCCTTCAGCGGATCTCCCTGGATGGCCTGCGAAAATTTCTCGCCTTCGTTGGTCGAGCCCAGGAAGTTGGTCATCAGCAACACGTAGCCATCGGCCGACAGCAAATGATAGTTCCAGCGCAACACCCATGAATCGGAAATTTGTGAATAGGGGCCACCATGCATCATCACGAGCAAGGGATACTTCTTCGCCGGATCAAAAGCGGGCGGACGTACGATCATGTTGTGAATGCGTTGACCGCGTTGATTGCTAAACGAGAAATTCTCGACCGGCGGAAGATCCAGTGCTGCAACCTTGACCCTTGTAAATGACGACAATCGCTGGAAATCACGTCCATTCGGATTCACCCGCACGATCTCCGGTGGCTCTGTCGCGCTCTGATAGCTTGCGATCCAGACCGGCATACGGGCACCACCGATGCTGAGACCAGAAAATAGTCCATGTGCGGGCGCACCGACGAGTTCGGCTTCACCCTCGCGTGTCGCCGAGCGGAACATCTTCAACTGTCCGTCATCCTCGCCGAGCATGATCACGCTGGCACCATCCGGGCTGACATCGTACTCGGCGATCTCTCGAGCGTCTGGAAGCTGGATACGTCCGCGCGCGCGAAATGACGGCCAGTCAAACATGCCGAGTCGTCGCGCGTTGTAGATATTTTCCGTACGCGGCTCAACCATCGCGAACAAGGTCTTGCCGTCACGACTGAAGCGAGGTGAGGACCACGAATCGCCTGCATCTAGCGCTTCGTTACCGGTCACACGCTTCGGTTCTCCACCGCTTGCCGAAACCATCCAGAGGTCATCGTTGGTGAATGACCACGCCAACCGATCGTGATTGCGGCTCGCGGCGAAAACAACCGACTTGCCATCCGGAGTCCATCTCGCGGAATCTTTCGCCAAGGCGAAACCCGGCTGCTTGATCAATGCGCTGCCAGCTAACAGATCTTTCGATGCCTGCTCACCAACATGCTGCACGAAGAGATGCGTTTGCTTGCCGTCGAGCCACTTGTCCCAGTAGCGGATCGGATACGAGGTGTAAACGCGCGCATTGAATTTTTTATCTTTCTCCTGCTTGGCCAGAAGCTCGCTATCGACATCATTGTTTGCTGCGGGATCCACTTCACTTGCGAACAAGATTTGCGAGCCATCGGGTGAGAACTGCGGCGATGCCGCGCCCGTGGAAATCGCCGTCGCTCGCTGCGCCTCACCGCCACGGAACAGATCAATGATATAGACCTGCGGCTGCTTGTCGTCACCGCGCTTGGCCGCGAACGCAAGTTGGTGGCTATCGTTGCTCCAGGCCGGGTCGCTCTCGCCGCCCTTACCCGAAGTGATACGTCGTGGCGATTCGTGACCATCACTCGGTACCACCCACAGATCCGCAACTTGCTCTTTTTTATCGTACGAAGGTTCGAGCATCGGGAACACGACATTGAGTCCGTCCGGACTCGTCATTGGCGTGCCGACTCTAGGCATCAGCCAGAGATCTTCGTGGGTAATGGCGCGCCGTTCTGCGGCATGCAGGCCAGAGGCCGCCAGCAAGATGGCCGTCGCAAGAATCAATCGCATCAATCAATCACCATGAATAGAGGATCTGCAGTGATACGCGACGCTGGCGAAGGCTTCAAGTACCGCAAGTACGATGGCGGGAAATAGCGACGTACACGTATGGGTCATCGCGACCGCCGCCACATCCACAACGGCTGCGCGATCAATGAACCTATTGTGGCCATGAACATGTCCTTCTGCGCATCCCAGACATCGCCCTGCGTGCCGAGATAGGCTTGACCGACATCATCGGCAAACACGCTGGCCGCGAACCATTCGATCAGCTCGTAGATCATCGCGTGCGACATCATGAAAGTGACTGGCAGGAGGAATAGCCAGAAACCACGCAAACGCACGCGCGCGGCGATCACTTCCGCCGCCACCGGTGTGATCAGCAATCCATACATGAAATGCACCAGGCGATCGTACTGGTTGCGCTCGAAACCGAGCATCGCATCGAGCGAACGGCCGCCACTGATGGTCGAAAACCATTGCTCGTAGGGAACATCAGAATATTGGTAGTGCGCGCCGATCTCGTGCAATACGCCGAACGCCAAAAGCAGGCCACACGCAAGATTCGACAAAGGCAGGCGTCGATACGACCAGATCAGCCAGGCCAGAGCGACTACCGTGATGACATTCTCAAGCAACCAATCCGTGCGCGTCGCGGGATGGATCGCCAATCCGACAAAGATCAGCAAGAAAATACCCAGCAACATCAACGCAAATTTCGCGCTGTGACGACCTTGATTCGTTGATTCATTCAAGCCTGGAAACGCGTCCATCAAGGAACCCTCATCACACCGAATATGGATCAGAGCGGAAGGATGACACGCGCCACGCAGCCTTTTGCATCCTCGCGATTCTCAAGCGTCAGGCTGCCGTCGTGCGCTTCGACGATTTGCCGTGCGAGGACAAGTCCAATGCCCGAGCCTCCCGGTTTGGTCGTAAAGAATGGCACGAACAGATTCTCGCTGTTCGGTAGGCCGCTACCCGAATCGATGATTTCGATGCTCAACTCGATGCGGTTTTTCTGCCAACGGATGCGCACCTCACCGTTGCCCGGCAAGCTCGCATCGACGGCATTCTTGAGCAG
>JBBQTY010000259.1:0-5076 GCA_038234445.1 Lysobacterales bacterium | reverse complement strand
GCCCTCGGCATCCGGCAGCAGCCCGAATTCGGCACTACCTCGCGGGGGAACCTCGCCAGTGTCGGAATGATTGAGCGCGAGCACACGGACCGGGAGCGGCTGACGAAACAGTGCGCCAACGGCTTCGCGCAGCAATGGGCCGACAACGAAGTCCGCGCCATCCTTGACTGATTGTTGATAGGCGGCGAGCGCATCTTCCGGTGATTTTCCGGCGTCATAGGTTCGCAGCTGCGGGCGCTCTGCGCTGTCATCGGAAAAATAGGCAGCAAAAAAGCCATCAATGATTGAGCGCGAGACCCCGGCAACAGGGCCACCCAGTGGCAGGATCAAGGCGACTTTATGGATCGCGCTGAATCCTTCACGGCGCAAGTTGTTGTCCGCATTCGGCATCAGGGTGCCGACAGGTCGCTGTGGCTGCGGCATTTCGCGCGGCAAGGTCTGGCCGCGCAGTTTCAGCGCGTGCTCGATCCACGGCAGTAGCGCGTCATCGGGTCGCAATGAGCCGGCGCGACCCTTGAGCGTTGCGTCATCGAGTGCGCTCAGTGTTTCGATGATCTGCTCACGATTGGTGTCGCGATCATGACCGGTCAGTTGTGAGTCTAGAATCGCGCGCATGCGCGCCGCTGCGAATCGATCGCCACGCGCGGTAGCCGCACGTGCGCGCAATTCGATATAGCGCAACTTGAGTGCAGGCGGTATCGACTCTTCGGGCATCGTCAGCAACGCGGACGCGCGATCGGCATCACCTCGCTTCAGGGAAACTTCGGCATCGATCAAATCCAGTCTCAGCGCTTCGTCGCCACTCAGGCTCTTGCGACGGATGTCACTGATCGCTCGCGCCGCGCCTTCAAGATCGCCGTTTTCGCGCAGGACCTCGGCAGCGCGGAGCCGGTAGTGCGCACCCGCACTGCCGCCGTTTTCGGCAGCGAGGGCGAGATACTGCCTGGCGGCCGCATCGAGATTGCCTTCGCTGGCCAGCTGGTCGGCCTGTTGGGCACCTGGATCATCCGGGCGGACCGTGGACTCGTTGGTGGCGCAGGCGCCGATCATCAAGCTGACAAGCAGAACCAGTATTTTGGTGGTATGGGTGGTAATCGATGAGTCGGACATGGCAGAAAATTCGGTTTCGATGGGCAGATAATAGCTTGACCTGACATTTCGTGATGACGTGGAGGCTGAGTCGGTAGTTTTTCGCGATTGGAACCGTGAGAACTCGCCGACGCTCAGCGACCATGATTTCGAGATACTTCGACCGGAACGTCATTTTCGACGTGCGTATGGCCAACTCTGCCCGGCGGACTATCAACGGCCGACGCGGGTGGACTATTCTCGAACCTGATTTTCACCCAGGAATTACGATGAACGAACAGCCGGGGCGACTCTGGGTGGTCGCAACGCCGATCGGCAATCTCGATGATTTGTCCAAACGCGCCGAAGAGGTTCTTTGCAGTGTTGATCTGATTGCGGCCGAAGATACCCGTCATAGTGGATCGCTGCTGGCGCGTGTGGGTAGTCGCGCGCAGGCGGTGGCCCTGCATGAACACAACGAGCGCGATCAAGTGGATCGATTGATCGAGGGCCTGCGCCAAGGTGGCGATGTCGCGTTGATTTCCGATGCAGGCACACCGTTGATCAGCGATCCGGGTTTTCGCCTCGTGCGTGCCGCGCGCGAGGCTGGTCTCACTGTATCTCCGGTGCCGGGACCTTGCGCGGCGATCGCTGCGTTATCCGTGGCTGGATTGCCGAGCGATCGTTTTGTATTTGAAGGTTTTCTGGCCGCCAAGGCAGCGGCGCGGCGCGAGCGTCTCGGTCAGCTCGTCGCGGAATCGCGAACGCTGATTTTTTATGAATCGAGTCATCGCATTGTCGCTGCGCTGCAGGACATGATGTCGGTGTTTGGCGAGCAACGCTTGGTCGTGGTCGCACGTGAACTGACCAAGATCTTCGAGACCGTGATGTCGGGGCCATTCGTGGACGTCCTCGGCAAAGTACAGTCTGATACCAATCAGCAGCGAGGCGAGTTCGTTGTGCTCGTGGCCGGAGCCAGCGGTGAGGAAGCCGATGCGACCTTGGCCGAAGGCAAACGCGTGTTCGCCCTGCTTTGCGAAGAAATGGCGCCCGCCCGCGCGGCGCGCATGGCCGCCGCCATCACCGGTGCGCCACGCAAGCGACTGTACGAAGCATCGAGCGATTGATCAACGAAAAAAGCCGCGCAATCGCGCGGCTTTTTTCATTTATAACTCGCGTTGGCCGCCCTGCAGATTTCGCAGGGCGGCCAATCGATATTACTGATCGCCGCCGAAGCTGTCGGCAAAAATGCGATCGGTTGCGAGACGCACAACGAGGCCGTCATGGTCGGAGACACCGATCGCGCTCGTGCTGACATTCTCGACAGCGTCGGCCGCATCCAGATCGGCACGTCCGTATTCAAAACCGGCGAACCACTTGCGTGCCGCATCGTTGAGCAAGGCGTGATCGAGTACCTGCATGATCGGCACGTCGCGGCCCTTGTCGAATGATCCCGATGACGTGTAGCCGAGAATCGCGCCGAATTGCTCGGTGAAGAGGAAGGAATACTGCTCGTTGGCCGGGAGCGAATTCACGGCATCCCACAAAGGTGGATTGACGATATTCGGGCCGCCGAGATGGAGCACATTTTTGGCATCAACGTAACGGCCTTCAATCAAGCCGGTGAGATGCACGAGCCCATCGCTGAACTGGTAGTCGTTGAAATCACCGATCACGAGCAACGGGCGATTCGGTTGAGCGATCTGTTCTTGCTGCACACGCGCGGCAATCGATTTCCCCTGAGTGAAGCGCTTCAGGCGATTACGATCGACATCGGCCTGAGTGCAATTCGCTCCGCTTGGTGCATCGACACAACTGCGTGATTTCGGATGGATGACGATCGTGGCGAACGCCTGGCCATCAAACGTCGCTTCAAGCTTGAGTGATGGGCGATCGTGGAGTTTGGCGGGCATTCCATCGCGCGGATCGATCCACATTTCGCTATTGTCGAGCTGGGTGGTGACGACATTGCTGATCCGATCTCCACGCACGAGATAGCCGACGTCGATACCGCCGCCATCATTTCCTTCTTCGAGGTAGGCCGTATAGGTGACGCCGAAATCGGTGTTGAGTTTCGTCGCCAGTGTCTGCAGCACGGCGAGATTCTCGACTTCGATCACACCCAGCACGTCGGGAAGTTCAAGCACGTTGCCGGCGTAGTCTGAAAGTCTGGCGACCTTGAGATCAAACGCGGCTTGGTTGGGCTCGCCGCCATTGCCACAGGTAAACGTGGTGTTTGCCAGCGTGTCGCAGAAACGCAGCATGTTGAAGCTGCCGATGCGCAACTCGGCGCCAAGTTGTCCTGCCTTGACCGGGCGCGGAATCGTATTGGCAACTGTGACCGTGAAAGCAGTCGGCCAGACTTCGTAGTCGCCAAAGTTGTAATTGACCACACCGGTAGCGGTGAAGTGGCTGCCGCCCGTGATTTGCGTATTCGGAGCAACGGCGCCGAGAGCGTCTGCGTCAAGCTCAAAGATATGCGGGTTGCCATTGAATTGCTCGGCGCCCGGATTTTCGGCACCGGGCACCAGCGGATAGAGCAGACCGGGTGAGCGCAAGGAGCGCGTACCGGATGCCGAAGCAAAGATCTGCGCATAGTTGTCCGAGCTGAAATACGGATTGGAGCGGGCGACAATGCCATTGTCGATCTGCACGCGCATGCTTTCGAAGCATTCGAAATTGGTTGTGCCGCAACTCAAGTTGAGAAGGTCCTGAGATGGCGTGTTGGCGTCGAAATTGATCGCCGTCGGCATTGCATTGCCCGAACTTTGCACGGCGAGATTGCTGACGTTCTTGAGTTCAGTCAAGCCGTAGAACTCGTCGACAGTCGCTATCAGATTTACCTTGTCGCCAATGAACACGGTTGGCGCCGTCGACGTGAAGACATAGACACCTTCAGAAGTCATCGGCAAGGCATCTGCGTCGGCGTCCGGGGATTGCATGAAGAATCCGGCCGGTCCGACCGCGGTGACAATATTGCCTATGGTCTGTACGCGTTGGCCTGCGATTGGCGAGCTGTCGCCTGCGCCTTGAATATCGTGGATCGCATAAGTACCAATGTCATCGTCCTGGATAGTTGCCGTCGCGGTCAGCGTGGACGGTGTAGCGCCCGTGATGCCGGTCAAGTTGAGCTTGAAGCTGCGAGCGGATTGCGGCGTGGTGTTGCCGATGACATTGATGGTGATCGTGGTCGCGGTTTCGGTTTCCGCGATCGTGCTGCTGCCGCTGGCGCTGGTGTAGTCGACACCAGCGAACGCTGTTGCATCCTCAGTCGCGTAGTTGAATGAGATACCGCCCACTGGCGCTGCTTCACTCAGCTGTACGGTGAACTGAAACGGCGTGGTCGCGGTATCGCCTTCGTCGAGCGAGATGTTGGCGACGCTGATCGATGGAATGCCGGTGCCGGGGCACTGTGCGGTCGCTGTTGCGCTGTTGCGTGGTGCGGGTGCGGCCGTACTGAAATCGGCGCCATTCTGGTCGCTGTCTGTGCAGCCGCCAGCGGCGCGGAAGTCCGACAGGATGCTGCTAGGTGTCGGCGCGGCTGCGGTTCCTTCAAAGTAGTTGGCATTGCCATAGCCAACCAGATCGACGATCTGGCCGAGCTGGGTGCTGTCGCAAACGGTGCTGCTGCCATTGCAGGCCAGTCCCGTGGCAACGTTGGCGAGAATCAACTTGCCACCCGAACCACCCATCGCGGTCGTGCCGGAAACATCTGGAGTCGGCAACGCGACGCCGGTCGCTCCACCGCCAAGACTGATCAGGAAATACCCGCCAGCTGGGATACTGCCGCTCAAGGCGGTCACATTGCTGCTGAAATTTCCGGTTCCGGTGGCGCTGGAATATTGCAGAGACCAGCCGCTGAGACTCTGGGTCGAACTGCCGCGATTGAACAGCTCGACATAATCCTTGTTGTAGACGGCATTGCTGTTGCCGCCAGCGCCATTGACTTGGCTGATGACGACTTGGGCATTTGCCGCGCTTGCGCCTGCGACGAGCAACAAGCCCGCG
>JBBQTY010000258.1:0-5115 GCA_038234445.1 Lysobacterales bacterium | reverse complement strand
GCACGCTCTGGAGCAGCGGCATGGAGCAGGTCAACTTCAGCACCTTGAACGCGACCGAAAAAGCCAATGAAGCCATCGAACCGCTGCTTGATGCGGTCGACACAAACCTCGATGAGTTCCGCTCACGCCGTCGCGGCTGATTCATCGGCAACCTTGACTCCGAGCATCACGACTCCGGTCGTTGATGCTCGGAATTCAATATCGAAGCGTGAAGCAAGATCACCTGCATCATCGAGGCAAAGCTTGAGCGAATCGGATATCGAAACTCGCTCGCCAATGCGTTTGAGGACGCGAACGCGGTAACGCGACGTGGGCGAGGAAGGCCCGCATCCAAACTTGTATACGATTATCTTCCAGCTAACGATGTATGACTGCAGCGCACAGTGAACTTGTACTTGACCTGGGCCAGAAGCAATCATTCAAAAATAGCCGCAAAGCGCGCCTGAAATTCAAAATTCAAAAACTGACCTGCGTTGCGCACAGAAGAATTACGGCAAGGGACGCTTCAACGGCTGACAGAATCATGGCTGGGCGCGCTTTCGCTGTCGCTGGCGGCGATGTCGAATTGTCTGGAGCATGCCGTGCGCGCCAACGATCGCGACGCTGAGGCAAGCGGCAATCTCATCGCTGGCCTCCAGGATCCTCCAAGCTACCCGGTGCATCCGGCGGCGCGCAGCCGCATGTTGCGCCAGGTGACACTCGACATGGCGAAGATCGCGCAATGCATCAGGCGCTTCGGACAGTCGACCGCGTAACCGATTCCCGTGAACACGCCCAAGCCCGCTGCCGAATTGCAATTGCACACGTCGTTTTGAGCGCCTGCCTGCGCATGGCAGCGTGCCCGAGCGCACTTGCACGGGGACGCGCGCGCTGCCGAACGGGGCGCTGACATTCGCGGTTCGACCTGCGAACATTGGTGCTTTCCAGCCGTACCAGCGGGGATTCCGATGTCCGATCACCATTCCATACGCCGCGAAGTCGGCCCCTTCGCATTGATGCTGACCGGCCTCGGCTCGATCATCGGCTCCGGTTGGCTGTTCGGTGCCTGGCGCGCGGCTGGCCTGGCCGGGCCCGGCGCGGTCTGGGCGTGGGTGATCGGTGCGGCGATCATCACGACGATCGCACTGACCTATGCCGAACTCGGCGCGATGTTCCCCGAGTCGGGCGGCATGGTGCGTTACAGCCACTATTCGCACGGATCGCTGGTCGGTTTCATCGGCGCCTGGGCCAACTGGATCGCGATCGTGTCGGTGATTCCGGTGGAAGCCGAAGCGTCTGTGCAATACATGGCATCGTGGCCATGGAAGTGGGCGCAGGATATGTACGTGCACATGCCCGATGGTCACGGCGAACTCACCGTGATCGGACTCTCGATAGCGGCCGTGCTCGTCATCATCTATTTCCTGCTCAACTTCTGGAGCGTGAAACTGTTCGCGCATTCCAACAGCGCGATCACGGTGTTCAAGCTGGTAGTACCCGCGATGACCGGTATTGCGCTGATCGCTAGCGGCTTCCATACCGGGAACTTCTCGGTCGGCATCCATGGTGGAGCGCACGTGATGGATTTCGCGGCCGTGCTGACCGCGGTCGCCACCGCTGGCATTGTTTTCAGCTTCAATGGTTTCCAGAGTCCGGTGAATCTTGCCGGCGAAGCCCGCAATCCGGGTAAAAGCATTCCGTTCGCAGTTCTCGGATCGATCGCGCTGGCGACCGTCGTGTACGTGATCCTGCAGGTCGCGTACATCGGTTCGGTGCCTCCCGAATTGCTGGCGAAGGCCGGCTGGCACGGCATTGATTTCCGTTCGCCGTTTGCCGAGCTTGCGCTCATAGTCAACCTGCACTGGCTCGCAATGCTGCTCTACATCGACGCGTTCGTCAGTCCGAGTGGCACCGGCATCACCTACACAGCGACGACATCGCGCATGATCTATGCCATGGAACGCAACGGCACCTTGCCAAAAGTGCTCGGCCGCCTGCATCCGCGCTATGGCGTGCCGCGCCCGGCCATGTGGCTGAACCTGGCGGTGTCATTCCTGTTCTTGTTCTTCTTCCGCGGCTGGGGCACGCTCGCTGCCGTGATCTCGGTCGCGACGATCATTTCCTACCTCACCGGCCCGGTCAGCGTGATGACCTTGCGCCGCACCGCACCGGACCTGCATCGACCGTTTCGATTGACTGGCTTGCCGGTACTCGCCGGCATCGCCTTCGTGATGGCGACGGAACTGCTGTATTGGGCCAAGTGGCCGCTGACCGGCGAAATCATCCTGCTGATGGTGGTCGCGCTGCCAGTGTACTTCTACTACCAGGCGCGCAGCGGCTGGCACGATTTCGCTCGCCAGCTCAAAGGCGCGTGGTGGTTGATCGTGTACCTGCCGGTGATTGCCACGCTGTCGTGGGCGGGCAGCGCGAAGTTCGGCGGCAAGGACTACCTGACCTGGGGCTGGGATCTTGCCGTCGTCGCCGCCTTCGGCATCATGTTCTACACGTGGGGCGTGAAGTCGGGCTGGCGCACGCCATCGGTCGAGGCTGCGCATGGCCAAGTCCCTGCGGTATAGAAGCAAACGACACAACGACTGATCTTCGCGGATGGATTCCAGTGGCATGCGCTTCGCGAGACGGACGGAACGTGCGTGCCGATTTCTTGGCGATCGCATCGGCATGCATGCATATGGCGTGCGGGGGGGGAATTGACTGCCCATTTCCCGCCGCAAGAATGCTTACCCGCGCAGCGATTTCGTTATTCTGTTGACCTTAATTAATTCCGTCCTCTATTTCAGCGGCCATGCGGACATATCGCGAGCAAATCGCATGGACGCGATGCCACGATTCGCCGACCAACCGCGCCACCGCGTCAAACAGCATCTGCTGCCACAGCATCAGCACCAATGCCGCGAACAACAGTGTGAACCCAGCAAGTTTGCCGGCCCAGTCCGGCTCGATCAGCAGCACTCGGCCATCCGGCTGCTTGACCCGCAGAACGCTAAACTCGAGGAAGCACTCGTGCTGGAAGAAGTTCAGGTGACGACAGCGCTTGGTCTGAGGTTGCTCCACCGGATGCGAACCCACCCGCTGCAGGTGGGCGAAGCAACTGGCTAACGAAGTGCACCGACTCAACGAACCCTGGCATTCCGACTCCTTGCGCAGACTCGAACCGTTGTGTGTTTCACACGATCCGCAGGACCCAAAGGATGAATGCGCCGTCTTGCCGCGGTCAGCCTTGAATGCACATAGGGTCGCGGCCTCGGCGTCAAGGGTTCGCTGCGCCTGCCCTTGACTCCGATAGTGCATCAGGCGCCCACTCTAAATTCAAAAGAGGCAGAACCCATGAAAGCAAAACCATTCGCCAAACGGCTCGTCAGCCGTACGGCGCTTCTCATCGAAGCAGCGGCCTTTTGCGTGTGCTCGGCCTCGACGATGGCGGCTGTCATCGACGGGACTCTAACGAACATCATGGTGCCCCAGACTAGCCTTGGCCTCTATATCAATGTGGCTACCAATGTGGCGAATGGCGCCCCCGCAAATGTTCCGGGTTGGGACTTGAATCCGTTTGGACAATTGGCTCTCAGCTTCTTCAACCCGACAGCGCCTGCAGGGGGCGTGTATGTCGTTAGCGGCACCACTCCGGTGGCCCTCAACCCTGGCGATACGATTTCGGCTGCTTCGACATTCGGTAGTGGAAGTGGATTAAGTGGCTTTCACTCCACCCAAGACGCCGCCTATCTTGGCTTTCGGTTTAAAAACGAGCTGACAGCCGACGCCATCAATTACGGCTATGCGCGCCTGAGCACCACGGGGCCGAATGGCGTCCCCGCGGTTGTGGTGTGTTACCGCTATGAGGACACCGGCGCACCGATCACAGTTGCTGCCTGTTACCCGGACCTCGTGTTTAGAAACGGCTTTGAGTGAATGTCGCCGTGCGGACCATCCCGGCGCTCGACGATGCCGAGGGTGTGGCGCCAGAGGTTTACGCGCGACTAGTCACTGGCGATCTGAAATACCCGCTCGCGAGGTATAGGAAATTTAAACGCCCTTTTCGGGCAGTCCGCTCGGTAGCCGGAGGCGGCGCAGCAGTAGGCAGAGGCGGCGCAAGCTTGGTTTAGGGGGTGATTGGGGCGTCATCGCAGAGCGTTTGGGCGGGTTGATGGGTGCTCGGATATCTTCTCCCTCGGCATCGTGTTGTTCGAGAAGCTCGCGGGAAATCCAGGCGCGTGGTCAGGTCTTGAAACTCGAATTTCGGTCGCCGCCAGAAATTGTTCAAACGTCCGAATTGGGTTGATTTCGCCCCTTCGTTTCGCGCAATTCTTGATCGGGTTGAAGAGAAGCCTCTCGGAGATGCCGCCACCCGATTGCGAGCGTGTTGGCACCGCAGAACCTGCAGCGATATTGAGTAAGTGGCGGCCTTTGCTATCTGCAGAATCAGGTGTCGGAGATTCAACACGCAGTTCCGCGGGTTGTTACTTCGTTCTCAAAAGAACAACGAATTCCGCAGAGAGGTGAGCGGAAACTCGATCCTCCATAGATAGGTCCACGACGTTGATCGACTCTTCGCGGGAGAGGCGGATATGCCCGACAACTTTGTGCGCGGGTAGTGAGGAAGCGCATCGTCCCCAAGAGGGGATAAGTGGCTGAAGCCACTTTCTAACAATGAGCAGAGCATTGCGACTGTCACCCGCTGCGCACGAATTCGAGAAATATTTTTCTGGCAAATCGTCAGTATTCTGCTCAAAGCAGGCTCAACACCCCGGCGATCGTTGCGGTCATGAAGGTAGCCAGCGAACCGCCGAGCACGGCTTTGAGACCCATACGGGCGAGATCGAGGCGGCGGCTGGGGGCGAGGCCGCCGATGCCGCCGATCTGGATCGCGATCGAGGAGAAGTTGGCGAAACCGCAGAGCGCATAGGTTGCGATCAGACGACTGTGTTCGGTCATCTGATCCATGTGCTTGGCCATGTCGACATAGGCAACAAATTCATTGATGACGACTTTCTGGCCGATGAAGCTGCCGACCAGGGTTGCGTCCTGCCACGGTACGCCGATGATCCAGGCAATCGGCGAAAGCACCCAACCGAAGATCGTCTGCAACGAGAACTCGACCGGATGACCGAGTTGCACACC
>JBBQTY010000257.1:0-5117 GCA_038234445.1 Lysobacterales bacterium | reverse complement strand
AGGTTTCCGCACCAGGACGGCGATTGCGCAATCTGTCGATGCCCTTGATCTCAGGCCTGATTGTCTATCTACTGCTGCCGCTGACCGCCGTGAGCTTTGCCGCGGCAGCGAGCGACATGCATCTCGGCCTGTTCAATCTTCTCGATTGGCCTTTCGCCACTGAACTCGTCATCACTGTCATCATTCTCGACCTTGCCATCTACTGGCAGCATCGCTGGATGCACCTCGTGCCTTGGCTGTGGCGAGTGCATCGCCTGCATCACACCGACACCAACTTCGAGCTCACCCTGGGCTTGCGTTTCCATCCGTTTGAAATTGTCCTTTCCCTGCTCTACAAATGCCTGATCATTGCCGCTCTTGGCGCTGCGCCGATAACCGTGCTGATTTACGAAATCCTGCTGGCCTTGTTCGCCTTGTTCTCGCATGCCGATATTGCGATTTCCGATCGCTGGGATAAGCGCCTGCGTCGAGTCGTGATCACGCCCGATTGGCATCGTGTCCATCACTCCGTGCATCGACGCGAAACCGACAGCAACTACGGCAATTTTTTGAGCATCTGGGATCGCGTATTCCGATCGGCCATCGAGCAACCTCGTGACGGTCATCTCGCCATGAAAATTGGCCTCGCCGAATTTCGCGATGAAGCATCGGAAAAGTTCTCTGCGATGCTCTTGCAACCGTTTGTCGGCAACAGCAACACCTCAAGGAATTAGGATTTCAAATGCGCGATACCTGGCCCAGGCTTGAACACAGTCAATTTCCCTCGATCGAACGCGGGCGCATCACGACGCTGCAATTGAACCTCGGCTATCGCTGCAACTTGAGTTGCATCCACTGCCACGTCAACGCGGGTCCGCGGCGTACCGAGACGATGGTTCGCGAAACCATGCAACTCGCGCTTGAGGTCGGCAGAAAACTCGGCGTCAGCACACTCGACATGACCGGCGGTTCGCCTGAGATGAATGTGGATTTTCGCTGGCTGGTGGAAACCGCGAAGGGACAAGGATTGCACGTCATGGATCGACTCAATCCAACGATCATGGAAGAGCCCGGCTACGAATGGGTAGGCGAATTCCTAGCGCAACACGAAGTTGAAGCGGTCGCCTCGCTGCCCTGCTACAGCCAGGTCAATGTCGACGAACAGCGCGGTGACGGAGTTTTTGAGAGTTCGATCACCGCGCTGAAGAAACTCAATGCACTCGGGTATGCGCAAGAGGGCTCCAAGCTCGAACTCAATTTGGTCTACAACCCGAATGGCGCGTTTCTGCCGCCCGAACAGAAAAAACTTGAAAAAGACTATCGGGAATTGCTCGGTGACAATTTTGGCATTGCCTTCAATCATTTGTATGCGCTGGCCAATATGCCGATCCAGCGTTTTGGTTCATGGCTGCTCTCGAAAGGGAAGTTCGACAGCTACATGGAGACGCTGCGCAATGCCCACCAGGATGCCAACCTCGATGCAGTGATGTGTCGTTCGACGTTGAGCGTCGGCTACGATGGCCACCTCTACGACTGCGATTTCAATCAAATGCTCAAGTTGCCGCTGGCCGGGCGCAAACAGGAAACTCATCTGCGCGATCTTCTCGACGCCGAACTACCGAAAGCGATCGGCGTCGCTGGACATTGCTTTGGTTGCACGGCTGGCCAGGGTTCCAGCTGCGGCGGCGCGCTGAATTGAGCGCACCGAGACACACCAATTTGCGCGGGTTCGCCAAATGATCAGCGCCACCGGTGCAACGCGAGCGGTCATCGAGGGCGCGTTGCATGCGTTGCGTGATCGCGTAGCGGCGAGCATGGCTGTCGTTGTCGAAACCACCGGCTCGACGTATGTCCGTTGCGGCGCGATTGCCCTGTTTGCTCCGAACGCACAAATCGGCTGGCTCAGCGGTGGTTGTCTCGAACCCGAGATTGCGCGAAATGCGCAAAGCGCAGCGGAAAACGCAAGCGTCGAATGGATGGAAATCGACACGCGCGACGACGAAGATCTGTTCGCGGGCTCCGCCGTCGGATGTCGTGGCCGCCTGCGACTTGCTCTGCTGCCGATCTTGTCGATGGAGGGTTGGGAAACGCTTGCGAATGCCTGGATCGCAGGCGAAGGTGCGCTCGAATTCTCCATCGATATTTCTGGGCAGCTCGACTGCAGGATTGCCGATCACAGTCACTCTTGGGCATTGCCGTCGCGCTTTTCTGGCTGGCATGACGACGAAAACGCAAATACCTGCTGGTCAATCCAATTGCCGGTGCCGCGCTCGGTCGTCATTTTCGGCGCAGGCCCTGAAATACCCCTTCTGGTTCCGCTGCTGCGGGCACTGGGCTGGATGACAACGATCGCGGAATCGAGAACACGCTGGCTCAGCAATACCGCACTTGCCGATCGCCACATCGCTGAACGACCCGAAACAGCGATCAAGGCGATCGAGCACCGATTGATTCACGCAGCCCTCGTCATGCATCACAACTTCGAGCTGGATCGCGAGGCGTTGCAGTCACTCGCGACGACTGGCATTGGATTTATCGGACTGCTCGGCCCGAAGCGAAGGCGCGATGATTTGTTCAAGGTGCTTCCACCCGACGTGCGTCAGGCCCTGCTGCCACGTCTCCATTCCCCGATAGGACTGGATCTTGGCGGACACGGCCCGGAAGCGATCGCGATCAGCATCGCGGCCCAATTGCAGGCATTCATGCATCGCAAATGATCGCGCCCGCTATACTGCACCGATCCGATCCGGGGAATACCGCTTGAGCTCGATGTCCCAATCCGACACCGCGGCAATCCGCAATTTTGCCGACGTCCAGGCACTTGCTGCAGCCGACATGACGTCCGTGAACGCTTTGATTCGCCACCGCCTCGCCTCCGATGTGGTGCTGATCAACCAGATCTCCGAGCACATCATCGGCAGTGGCGGCAAACGCCTGCGTCCGATGCTGCATCTGCTCGCCGCACAGGCATCCGGATACCGTGGTGATCATCATGTTCCACTGGCCGCGTTGATCGAGTTCATCCATACCTCAACGCTATTGCACGATGATGTCGTCGACGAATCCGATTTGCGTCGAGGACGCGAGACCGCTAACGCCGTCTGGGGCAACGCAGCGAGTGTGCTGGTAGGCGATTTCCTCTACTCACGCTCGTTCCAGATGATGGTCGAGCTCAACGACATGCGCATCATGAGCATCCTCGCCGATACGACCAATCGCATCGCCGAAGGCGAGGTACTGCAG
The DNA here is from genome assembly GCA_038234445.1 of Lysobacterales bacterium. Taxonomy (GTDB): domain Bacteria; phylum Pseudomonadota; class Gammaproteobacteria; order Xanthomonadales; family Rhodanobacteraceae; genus Dokdonella. Next base: position 1,895 of record JBBQTY010000257.1, on the reverse strand, counting down.
CTGCTCAATATCGGCAATGCCGACACCAGCGAACAAGCCTACCTTGATGTGATTGAGCGCAAGACTGCCGTGCTGTTTTCGGCAGCTACCCGTCTCGGCGCTGTCCTCGCAGGGCTGCCCGCCGAGCAGGAGGAAGCCTTGGCACAGTACGGACTCGATCTCGGTTATGCGTTCCAGATCGCCGATGACGTGCTCGATTATGTTTCGGACGCCGACACCCTCGGAAAGAATATTGGCGACGATCTCGCCGAAGGCAAACCGACCTTGCCGGTTATCCACGCGATTGCCAACAGTCCACCCGAACAGGCGGCGAGTCTGCGTCGCGCAATTGAATCCGGCGGACTTGATTCACTCGACAATATTGTCGCTGCGATTCGTGATTCGGGCGCGATCGAACATTCACGTTCGCGTGCGGAGCAGTATGCGCAATCGGCGCGCTCTGCGTTGTCGGCGCTGCCGGCTTCGGCGGCACGCGATGCGCTTTCGTTGTTGGCAGATTACTCGGTGAATCGGAGTTCGTGATTTACTTCTTCTGATCTACCAATTGATGCGTCAATCACTGCCTTTTTTCGTGCCCTTCCCTTCGAGAAGTTCAGGACAAGGTCGGCGTCGCCTTGATGAGAGCCCGTTGCGCTCGGCCTTCTATTGATTCGGCTAGCAAATAGTCTCGATTTTTCTTTAATCTCGGGTCAGAAAAAATTGCGGGGCGTACCAACCACTTCCGTTCGTGGTGAGCTTGTCGAACCATGATCGGATGGGGTTCGCGCGGCTCGGCAACCTGAAAACACCCTTCGACCGGGGCTCAGGGTAAACGGTTGAGATTGGATCAACTTTTTTGGTTCGAAGTCGTACTGTTAACGGGGCCAACAAATAAAGCACGCTCCTACGTCGCGCGGCATCCCTGCCTTTTTTCACTCGCTTCCAGCGAGCGAGTCACTTTCTCTTGCGTGGCCAAGAGAAGAGTAACCAAAGAGAAGGCCACCCCGAAGCGACGCTCTCCGGGCATCGTGCCCTCCGAGTTCGCGAAGCGACTCCGGGGTTTGTCGACAGCCCATCCATGGACTGACGCCAAACTGGGCGCAATCCATTGCGCCCACCCTTCGGGCTGTCCTACGTCACTTCGCCGCCGCTCAGGGGGCCCATTACTGCGCATCCTGCGCAGCCAAGACGAAGCAAGCACTTGCAAGCCAACGCTTTGCTCTCGCATGTCCTTCTTCCGCCTTGCGGAAGAAGGTGCCCGGAGAGCGGATGAAGGAAGCTTTGGCTTTGGCGTTGCTTTTTGCTCTGGCGCGCAGGATGCGCGCCTACCGGGCCCCCTATGCAGTGGCGAAGTGGTGGAGGAATTGCCCGCAGGGTGGCTCGCATGGATGCGAGCCAGTTGGCTGCCAGTCCAAGGATGGACTGCCAGCCAACCCCGGAACCGCTTCGCGCAGTCGCAGGGCAGGAGCCCGGAGACCGCTGCAACGGGGTGGCCTTCTCTTTGGTTACTTTCTCTTGGCCACGCAAGAGAAAGTGACTCGCTCGACGGAGGCGAGTGAAAAACGGCAGGGATGCCGCGCGCCCCAGGCGCGTGCTTTAGAAACCGCAATTCAAGAACAAAGTCACAAAGTCATTGGGCCCTGCATGCGCAGGGGCGACGAGCAGGAGTGACGATCAGTTCACGATTCGCGACGAATCACGCGCCCCCCAACCTCTCCATCCGATAACTCCCGTCCAACACCCTTCCAACCCATTCCTGATGCGCCAAATACCAATCAACGGTATTCGCCAAGCCCGATTCAAAGGATTCGGTCTGGTGCCAGCCGAGCTCGCGTTTGATCTTCGATGCGTCGATCGCGTAACGGCGATCATGGCCGGGGCGATCCTTGACGTAGGTGATCAAGGATTCGCGCTTG
>JBBQTY010000256.1:0-5121 GCA_038234445.1 Lysobacterales bacterium | reverse complement strand
TTCGTTCGCGCCGCCGTGCTTGGGGCCGCGCAACGCGCCGATGCCGCCAGCGATACTCGAATACATGTCACTGCCCGTGCCGGCAATCACGCGTGCAGCGAAGGTCGAAGCGTTGAACTCATGCTCGGCGTAAAGGATCAGTGAGGTGTGCATCGCGCGCGTCCATGACGCACCGGGTGCCTTGCCATGCAACAGATGCAGGAAGTGTCCACCGATCGAATCGTCGTCGGTTTCGACATTGATGCGCTTGCCGTTCACGGCGAAGTGATACCAATACAAAAGTACCGAACCCAGTGAGGCCATCAACCGGTCGGCGATATCGCGAGCGCCGGGATGATTGTGGTCATCCTTCTCGGGCAGCAGGCAGCCGAGGACAGAGACGCCCGTGCGCATGACATCCATCGGATGCGCCGAGGCTGGAATTTGCTCAAGTGCGGTTTTCAACGACGCCGGGATCCCGCGCAGTGATTTCAACTTGGTCTTGTACGCTGCCAGTTCAGCCTTGGTCGGCAACTTGCCATGCACGAGCAGATGCGCGATCTCCTCAAACTCGCAGGTCGTCGCGACATCGAGGATGTCGTAGCCGCGGTAATGCAGATCGTTGCCGGTCTTGCCGACCGTGCACAGAGCCGTGTTGCCGGCAGCGACTCCGGACAGGGCAACGGATTTCTTCGGTTTGAACGGGGTCGCTGGTTCAGTCATTTCATTCTCCGGATCGATGATTTTCTCTGTGGACAAGGCGTTTTTTACCTCGAACTCACTTGTCCTTGCTGTCGGCGAACAACGTATCGAGCTTGTCCTCGTAAGCGTGATAGTCGAGGTAGTCGTAAAGCTCGTCGCGCGTCTGCATCGTCGGCACCGCCGCTTTCTGCGTGCCGTCGCGACGCACGGTTTCGTAGAAATTGAGCGCGGCCTTGTTCATCGCGCGATACGCGCCGCAGCAATACAAGACAATATCGACACCGGCTGATTGCAATTGATCGGTGGTGAATAGCGGCGTCTGGCCGAACTCGGTGATGTTGGCCAGGATCGGCACTTTCACCGCATCCTTGAACTGCCGATATTGTTCCAGCGTGTAGATGGCTTCAGGGAAAATCATGTCGGCACCGGCCTCAACACAGGCGACCGCGCGTTCGATCGCCGACTCAATCCCTTCCACGGCAATCGCATCAGTGCGCGCCATGATGACGAAGCCCGCATCATGCCGCGCATCAACAGCGGCTTTTACCCGGTCAATCATTTCGTCCTTCGGCACGATGGCCTTGCCGGGACGATGGCCGCATCGCTTGGTCGCGACCTGATCTTCAATATGCAGCGCGCCTGCCCCAGCCTTGATCAATGAGCGCACCGTGCGCGCGATGTTGAACGCACCACCCCAGCCGGTATCGACATCAACCAGCAATGGCAGATCGCAAACATCGGTGATGCGGCGAATATCCGTGAGCACGTCTTCCATCGAACTGATGCCGAGATCGGGCATGCCAAGCGAGTTCGCGGCGACACCGCCGCCGGATAGATAGATCGCCTTGAAACCCGTGCGCTTGGCCATCCGCGCCGCGTAGGCGGTGATCGTGCCGACGACCTGCAGCGGATGTTCCTCGGCGACTGCGGCGCGGAACCGCGCGCCTGCGGATGCTGGCTGGCTCATGGGATCTCCTGGAAAACGCCTATTTTAGCGCACCCGGAGCGGCTTGCCGGGTTCACGTCATTTCGCGGAATACTGTCGCGCCTCCTGCAGCGCAGGAAGATCGGCATCCGCCGCATGCCAGATGGCCAGCACCCTGGAATACGCGCTGGCCGCACCATCGCGGTCATTGCGCGCATGCTCCGCTCGCGCGAGGCCAAGCAGGGACAGCACGCGATTCGGCGCGGTCTTCAATGAAATCCTGAACTCCTCGGCGGCGGCATCGAACTTGCCGCTGGCAAACAGCAATTCGCCGAGCAACTCATGCACCGGCTTGATCGAAACCGGCGGGCCGAAATCAAATGCCAGCTTGTCGAACCTTGCCGCGGCACGACGCACGCTGGAGAGTGCCGCTTCGGTGTCTCCTTGCTTGAACGCGATCACTCCGTCGAGGTCATCGCGCAGAATTTTCAGATAGTCGAGTGCCTGCAAGTCGTCGGCCTTGGGCGTGGACGCGTCGACCAGTGCGGTCAATGCCCGCTGGGCCAGTTTCGCTCGATCGTGGTCGCTGCGCTGGATGGCTGCATAGCCGGTTGTGAACAGGGTAATGGCTTTCGCGTAGTCATCACCCTTTGCATCGACGTCGAGATTGACCGCTGGGCCGTTCCAGTCCTGCGACTCGATCACGGCGGTCGCGCGCATCGTTGGCAGGGACTGATGAAACCGACCCGCCAGCATGCCGGCTTGTTCGCCGGTTGCCGCCAGCAGGGCCGCGTCTCCGCTCTTCTTGCAGTCAAGCAGCAGCGAATTGGCTTCGTGATAGCGCCCCTGCTGGAAATATCCATAGATCAGCCATTCGTTGTAGTGAAAGCAGCGAACCACGGGTTTTCCGGTTGCACGCGAATGCGCATAGACGACCCGCGTCGCGTCTTCATTGGCCTGGACCAGATCGTCCCACAGACCAAGCGCGCTGAAGATGTGTGACGTCATGTGCTGGGCATGACCGGCATCGGGAGCGATCCTCGACAGCGCACGCGCTGCTTCGAGAGCACCGGCTGCGTGCTCCGGATCGTCCATGCCATGGATCCAATAGTGCGCAGCACCCGGATTCTTCGGATTTTTGGCGAAGATTCGCTTGGCAATGGCCGCAGCCTTCAGGTAGTCGGGGACGTTGCGCACGCCTTCGCTGCGACCTTCAAGGGCGAGCGCATGGAACAATTGCGCCTGATTGTCGGCTGGATAATCGAGAGCCAGCTTCGCCATCGCGGTCTCATAACGCGCATCCCGTTCGACTTTTGTGCCGACTGCGGAATACAGAATCTCGACAGCCGACAGGTAGGCCTTTTCGCGCGCCGTTGTCGCCTTGGCCAGACGCGTGGCTGGGGTATCGCCGAGCTTGCGCAAAACGGCAGCACCTGCCTGCTCGTCGAGCTGGTTCCATATGGCATGGTTGTAGGTCATCGCCTCGCCCCAGACAGCCATGACGAAATCGGGCTCCTGTGCCTGTGCCTTGCGAAAGGCTTCGGCAGCATCCTCGTACTCGAACAGATGCAGAAGCAAGGCTGCGCGTTCGAACGTCTGCTGGGCCTCGTGCGATCGCGCCGAGGTCGGGAAGATCAGTGCGCCCAGTCCTGCGCTGGGCGACAGACCCGTGACTTCATGCGCAGACAGCGGCAACGCTGCGGTCAAGGCGATCACGCAGAGCAACGAAGTGATGCGAAACCAGGATTGCACCAAGGCCATGATTCCTACTCCTTTCCAATACGCGAATGATCCACATAGTCAGGTACGCAAACTGAAATCAGTCTGCAGTTTCCACCTCGTTTTCAGCGCGTCGCCTGGCGAAGCTGAGCAGCACATAGCCGAGAATGCCTGCGACCAGCGAGCCGCCGAGGATGCCGACCTTGACCTCGCTCTGCAGCACAGGGTGTTGGGCGAAGGCGAGCAGGCCAATGAACAAGCTCATCGTGAAACCGATCCCGCAGAGCAGCGACACTCCGATCATTTGCAACCACGATGCATTCTGCGGCAAGCGCGCAATGCCGAACGCGATCGCGATGCTCGAAAATCCGAACACGCCAATGATCTTGCCACAAAGCAGACCCAGCGCCACGCCGAGGGTCAAGGGCTCGACCAGGTTGGCCATGCTCAAGCCGGCAAACGACAAGCCGGCGTTGGCAAATCCGAACAACGGAATGATCAAAAAAGGAACCACACGATGCAACGCGTTTTCGAGTTTGATCAGCGGAGGATCCTCGTACTCGTCACCGGTTCGCAGCGGGATGGTCAGCGCCAGCGCAACCCCGGCAAGCGTGGCATGCACACCGGATTGGAGGACGAGGTACCAGAGAATCGCGCCGAGAACGAGGTACGGCGAAAGGCGATTGACGCCGGACTTGTTCAGAACGATCAGCGCGACAAGGACCGCTACTGCAAGCGAAAGATAGAGCAGGGAAAGGTCATTGGTGTAGAACAACGCAATGATGACGACGGCACCGAGATCGTCGATGATCGCCAATGCGGTCAAAAACACCTTGATCGACGTCGGCACGCGCTTGCCGAGCAGGGACAGCACGCCGAGCGCGAATGCGATATCGGTAGCCGTCGGAATCGCCCACCCTCGCATCGCCGCAGAATCAGCATGGTTGAACGCGACATAGATCAGCGCCGGAACAATCATGCCACCCAGCGCGCCGACGCCCGGCAGAATACGGCGTGGCCAGCTCGACAATTGCCCAACCAGCATTTCGCGCTTGATTTCTAGGCCGACGAGCAAGAAGAAGATGACCATCAGGCCGTCGTTGATCCAGTGCAGCACGCTCATGCCAGCGAGGTAGGAATGCAACGACTCGAAATACAGATCCGACAGCGGAGAGTTCGCCACGATCAGCGCCAGTGCTGCAGCCGCCATCAACACGAATCCGCCAGCGGCCTCGCCCTGCATGAACTCGCTGACCAGGATCACTGGCTTGCGAATCAGCGGCGTCTGCAATATCGATTTCGGTTTGCTTGCGATGGTTCGACTCTCCCGCTTCACCCTTTAAGCAATGGGTTTGGAACAGAACATTGATGCTTCATCTCGCCATTGGATTGATCACGGCGAGATGAAGCCGATGCAGCAGGATCGCGTTTACTTGGCAAAAAGCGATTCAACAGCGGCACGCTCTTCACGCAATTCCTTCTCGGTGGCATCGATGCGAGCCTTGGAGAATGCATTGACCTCAAGTCCATGCACGATCTCGTACTTGCCGTTCTTGATGGTGACCGGATAACCGAAGATCACCCCGGGTTCGACGCCATACGAGCCATCCGACGGAACGCCCATCGAAACCCAATCACCAGCGGCCGTGCCATGCGTCCAGTCGCGCATGTGGTCGATCGCGGCCGATGCGGCCGATGCCGCCGACGAGGCTCCACGCGCCTTGATGATTGCCGCGCCACGCTGCTGCACGAGCGGAATAAAAGTATCCGCATACCAGGCCTGGTCCACCAGGGAC
>JBBQTY010000255.1:0-5223 GCA_038234445.1 Lysobacterales bacterium | reverse complement strand
GCACACCGCGGCTTTGCTCGTATATTTCCTTCTCCCGCAAGGCGGGAGAAGGTGCCCGCAGGGCGGATGAGGGCTGCTTTGGCGCGCACGACGCGCGCTACTGGGGTCCCCTCGATCGCGGCGAGACTGCGAAGGACAAGTCCGAAGGATGGCCCACACGATGTGGGCCAGTTCGACGCCAGTCCAGGGATGGACTGTCGGCGAACCCCGTAGCAGGCTCGCGGACCTGGAGCACAGGGACTGTGCGCAAGGCGCGAGTGTGGGGTGGCCTTTCTTTTGGTTACATTTTCTTTGGCCACGCAAAGAAAAGTGACTCGCTCGCCGGAGGCGAGTGAAAGAAGGCAGGGATGCCGCGCGACGTAGGAGCGTGCTCTAAAAGCCAAAACTCAAAAGCAGAGGCACTGGGCCCCTGCCTTCGCAGGGGCGACGAAAAGTGGGGAGGTGAGTGAAAAAAGGCAGGGATGCCGCACGACGTAGGAGCGTGCTCTAAAAGCCAAAACTCAAAAGCAGAGGCACTAGGCCCCTGCCTTCGCAGGGGCGACGAAAAGCGGGGAGGTGAGTGAAAAAAGGCAGGGATGCCGCACGACGAAGGCGCGTGCTCTAAACGCGAACACCCAAAAACAGAGGCACTGGGCCGCTGCCTGCGCAGGGGCGACGAGCTTATGGTTAATCGAGCCGATCCGATCATTGCACCCACTTCAGCGCCGACAATCAAACTCGAAAAACGCAATCAAGGATACGGATTCCCCTTCGTGGACGAACGTGCGGATTCCATCAAACCGGTACCAAGTTCAATCCTTCTTCACCCACCGCTGCTGATAAAGATCATGACGCCGATCCTTCAGGTTCTGAACAGTGCCGTTGTTGCGCGCGCGGGCAAGGTCTTCCAGGCGTAAATCCGCCCACAACACCATCTCGGTATTCGGCGTCGAATCGGCAGCGACGCCATCGCGCGCGAACGGGAAATCGCACGGAGTCAGAATGCAACTCTGCGCATACTGGATATCGAAGTTGTTGACGCCGGGCAAATTGCCGACATTGCCTGATAGAACCACATAGCACTGGTTCTCGACCGCGCGTGCTTGAGAGCAGTAACGAACGCGCAGATAGCTCTGGCGCTCATCTGTGCAAAAAGGAACGAACAGGATCAGCGCGCCTTGATCGACCAGGTGACGCGCGATCTCGGGGAATTCCGAGTCGTAACAGATCATCACGCCGATCGGGCCGCAATCGGTCTGGATTGTGGATGCCTGATTGCCGCCCTTGATACCCCACCAGGTGCGTTCGTTCGGTGTCGGGTGAATTTTTTCCTGTTGATGGACCGAGCCATCGCGCAGACAGACGTAGCAGATGTTGCGCAGCGCGCCGCTCTCGATCTGGGTCGGATGCGAGCCGCCGATGATGTTGATGTTGTAGCGCACGGCGAGTCGACTGAACATGTCCTTGAGTCGATCCGTGTAGTCGGTGAGTCGACGGATGGCCTCGACCGATGGCAGCGGTGAGTTTTCGATCGACAATAACTGCAGGGTCATCATCTCGGGGAAGACGACGAAATCCGATTCGTAGCCAGCGGCGATATCGACGAAGTATTCGACCTGCTGCGCAAACGCATCGAAGCTCGCGATGCGTCGCTGCTGATACTGGATGGTTGCCACGCGCACGCGATCGGGAAGTCCCGACGCGTTGCGCGGTGTCGGCGTTTTCGGTTGGTCGTGCCGATTCGGATTGCGCCAGACCAGATGCGCGGCGTAGCCCATCGAATCGGCATCTCCGGGCGCGTAACGCTCGAGCACGCCGATCAGTTCAAAGCCATTGCGCAACTGGAAACTCAGGGTCGCATCGCGATACTCGCCTTCGCGCACGGCGCGCACATAGTCGTCGACCGATGGGAATGCCTTGATGCGCTTGCCGAGACCCGGCAGACGACCGCCAAAAACGATGCCGCGAAGCCCAAGCTTCTGACATAGCTTCTTGCGCGCGGCATACATGCGTCGGCCGATGCGCAATCCACGAAATTCCGGATCAACGCTGACATCCATGCCGTACAACCAGTCACCCTGGACATCATGGCGCGACGCATAGCCACCGCCGGTAATCTCGTTCCAGCTGTGCGCTGCCATCGCCGCGGCTTCGTCGATGCGAAAGGTGGCGCAGTAGCCGACGATGCGCCCGTCGAATTCCGCGACAAATTGTCCTTCCGGAAAGCGTGCTTGCTGGCCGCGCAGCATGTCGGCGGAGTGGCCCCACTCCTCACCATAGACCTGCGCGGTCAGCGTGACCAGGGCGTCGATATCGCCCGGCTGGGCATTGCGAAGGATCAATTTGGCGTTCTTTTCAGCAACCATGGCGAAGCAACCTTGAGGATTCCAACGCCCAGTTTGCCAAGTTTTGCGCGGGCACATCATGAAAAACCCAGAATTCGTCGCGCCTCGTTCACATGCTGTTCCTTGCTCCGCCACGCCGTGTAGACGAAAATGGGGTCCTGTCCTCTGTTCTGGCACCTGATGATCGATTCCGCCCGCTATCCGCGCCTTTCGCGCATCGACAGCCCCGCGCAGCTGCGCGAGTTCCCGGAGCAGGAACTCGGTGAAATCGCGCGTGAGGTGCGTGAATACCTGATCCAGTCCGTTGCCAGCTCAGGCGGGCATTTCGGTGCGGGTCTTGGTGTGGTGGAGCTGACCGTCGCCCTGCACTACCTTTTCGAGACGCCGAAGGATCGACTGGTCTGGGATGTCGGTCACCAATGCTATCCGCACAAGATCCTCACGGGTCGACGCGACCGCATCACCACGGTCAAGAAGAAGGATGGCCTTGCACCATTTCCACGCCGCGGAGAAAGCGACTACGACACGTTCGGTGTCGGCCATTCCTCGACCTCGATAAGCGCCGCGATCGGCATGGCCATCGCCGCTCAGCGCAAAGGCGATGATCGAAAGATCGTCGCCGTGATCGGTGACGGCGCGATGACGGCGGGGATGGCCTATGAGGCGCTCAACCACGCCGGTGAAATCAAGCCCGACATGCTTGTGATCCTCAACGACAACCAGATGTCGATCAGCGAAAACGTCGGCGCGCTGACCCAGATGCTGGCACGGCTGATGGCGAGCCGCACGCTCAACCGCATGCGCGAGAGCGGCAAGAAGATGATGAAGCGCGAAGGCATTCTGTGGCGTTTCATCAAGCGCTGGGAGGAACATGCGAAGGGCATGTTCATGCCGAGCACGCTGTTCGAGGAGCTTGGCTTCCACTACACCGGACCGATTGACGGCCACGACCTTCCGCAACTGGTCCATGCGCTGCGCACGCTCAAGGAGCTCAAGGGACCGCAGCTGCTGCATGTGATCACGACCAAGGGCAAAGGCTATGCGCCGGCCGAGCGCGAGCAGATCGACTATCACGCGGTTGGCCCGTTTGATCCGGACAAGGGCCTGGGCAAGAAAGGCGTGTCCAAACCGACCTATACCGAAATCTTCGGCAGCTGGCTATGTGATCAGGCCGCCGCCGATCCTGCGCTCTACGCGATTACGCCCGCCATGCGCGAAGGTTCAGGTCTGGTGCGTTTCTCGAAGGAGTATCCGGAGCGCTATTTCGATGTCGGCATTGCCGAACAGCATGCGGTGACCCTGGCAGCCGGCATGGCCTGCGAAGGCGCCAAGCCGGTTGTTGCTATTTATTCCACTTTTTTGCAACGTGCCTATGACCAGTTGATCCATGATGTGGCGCTGCAGAATCTCGACGTATTGTTCGCGATCGATCGCGCAGGCGTTGTCGGCCCCGATGGCGCGACCCATTCAGGCAGTTTCGATTTCTCCTATCTGCGCTGCATTCCGAACATGATCGTGATGGCGCCTGCCGACGAGAACGAATGTTGGCAGATGCTCAGCACGGGCTTCCAGTTTCAGGGCCCGGCGGCCGTGCGCTATCCGCGCGGCAGCGGCAGCGGTGTCACGATCGAGGATGGCCTTTCAACGCTTCCGATCGGAAAGGCCGAAATGCGCAAGGTGGGACAGCGCATCGCCCTGCTCGCGTTCGGCGCGCTGGTCGCTCCAGCGATGAAGGTCGCTGAGAATATCGGCGCGACGGTGGTCAACATGCGCTTCGTCAAACCACTCGACGAGACGATGATTCTGGAACTTGCGCGCAGTCACGAGGCGTTCGTCACCCTCGAAGACAATGCGATTGCCGGGGGTGCCGGCAGTGGCATTGCCGAATTGCTCGCCACCCATGGCATCAGCATGCCGATCCTGCATCTCGGCCTCGCCGACAACTATCTCGAACACGCGAGCCGCGAAGAATTGATCGCCGAATCGGGACTCGATGTCGCTGGTATCGAATCAGCCATTCGCGAGCGCTTCGCCGATCTGATTCCAGTGAGCGCGTTGCGTAGCGCAGGATAAAGTCGCAGCAGTACGCCGATAGAGACAGTCGTGTAGGAGCCCGTTCACGGGCGAGCTCTTCGTGATTCCGAACGAGAGCTCGCCCGTGAACAGGCTCCTACGAGAGACGTCCCCCGCTCACGCGATCGTGTGCGGAAATGTCTTTCCATGACCGGATCTCGCTGAAACCGTGCACCTCGAGAATATGGCGTACTTGTTCTGCCTGATCAAAGCCGTGCTCGAGCAGCAGCCAGCCCCCATTTTTTAGAAATCCCGGTGCGTCGCTGACGATGCGTCGGATCGCATCGAGACCGTCTTTGCCCGAGGCGAGCGCCGAGGCAGGCTCGTAGCGCAAATCACCTCGGGCGAGATGTTCGTCGTCGACAGCGATGTAAGGCGGATTGGAAACGATCATGTCGAAACTTCGCGATCCGAGTGCGGTGCACCAATCGCCCTCGGCGAACTCCACGTTCGAGACTTCGAGCCGCTTCGCGTTCGCGCTTGCAATCGACAATGCCGTGGCGCTGGCGTCGGTCGCAAGTATCCGCGCGCGCGGACGTTCGCTGGCTAGTGCCAACGCGATCGCACCTGAGCCGGTGCCGAGATCGGCGACCTGGAAATCGGCGTTCGGCGGAATTCGCTCGAGTGTGAGTTCGACCAACAACTCGGTTTCCGGGCGGGGAATAAGCACATCGGGCGTCACCATCAGATCGAGCGTCCAGAATCCACGCTGACCGATCAGGTAGGCCACTGGCTCGCCGCGTTGGCGAGCCGCGATCAACGCGCGAAAGCAATCCGCCTCCAAGGCGTCAGGTACAAAATCCGGGTGGGTGAACAACCACGCTCG
>JBBQTY010000254.1:0-5248 GCA_038234445.1 Lysobacterales bacterium | reverse complement strand
GAACACACGCTTAACAAGGTTCCCTATCTGCTGGTCATTGGTGACCGCGAAAAGGAGGCAGGGGCCGTTGCTGTGCGTGCGCGTTCAGGGGAAGACCTCGGATCATTCTCGATCAGTGACTTCGCCGAGCGCCTGAAAACCGAGGCTGCTGTCGCCTGAACGACCGCGCCCCGAACGTAGAAATCGCCAGGAGTAATAAGTATCGCAACCGAAAAAGCAAACCGCCGGAATCTCGAAATTCGAGTTCCCAAGGTCCGTGTCATCGGCGCAGACGGAGAGCAGGTAGGTGTTCTGTCGCGCGACGAAGCCCTGAGCATGGCTCAGGATCTGGGTCTTGACCTGGTCGAGATTCAGCCCACGGCTGATCCGCCGGTTTGCCGGATCATGGATTTCGGAAAATTCAAGTTTGATGCGCAGAAGAAGGCGCATGCGGCAAAGAAGAAGCAGAAGCAGGTCGAGATCAAGGAACTCAAGTTCCGACCGACCACCGATACCGGTGATTACGCGATCAAGATGCGCAATCTGCGTCGCTTCCTCGACGAAGGCGACAAGGTCAAGATCACCATCCGTTTTCGTGGCCGCGAAATGGCCCACCAGGAACTCGGTGACCAGATGGTGAAGAAGATTGCCGCTGATATTGTTGACGAAGCGGTGATCGAGCAGTACCCGCGCATGGAAGGTCGATTGATGGTCATGATGATCGCGCCAAAAAAGAACAAGTGATTTTTGCCGGTGGAATGATCCGCCGGCGAATGAGGAGCGACCCGGACCCCCGGGTCATACAAACCGGATCGAGCAGGAAGGAAAGTACGGTTGATACCGTCGCTCGGGCCAGTAACGAAAAACTGAAAAGGAGTTGGGTCCATGCCCAAGATGAAAACCAACCGGGCCGCTGCCAAGCGGTTCCGCAAGACGGCTTCAGGCAAGTTCAAATGCGGTCACGCATTCAAGAGCCACATCCTGACCAAGAAATCGACCAAGCGTAAGCGCAATCTCCGCGGCACGAACTACGTGCGCGCCGAAGATGCCGGCCGCGTCGCCCGCATGCTGCCTTACGCGTAAGGAGGACTGACCCATGGCTCGAGTAAAACGTGGCGTCACCGCCCACCGTCGGCACAAGAAACTTCTCAACCGCGCGAAGGGCTACTACAACGCCCGCCGCAAGGTCTATCGCGTCGCCAAGCAGGCCGTTATCAAGGCATTGCAGTACGCGTATATCGGTCGCAAGCAGCGCAAGCGCCAGTTCCGTTCGTTGTGGATCGTCCGCATCAATGCCGGCGCCCGCATGTACGGCCTGAGCTACAGCCGCCTGATGAATGGTCTCAAGAAAGCCAACATCAATGTGGATCGCAAGGTACTTGCCGACCTCGCCATCCATGACATCGCGGCGTTTGCCGCCCTGGCTGAAAAAGCCAAGGCTGCTCTGGCTGCGTAAGTCTGTTGCTGACGCAGCGATGCGTCGGCATTGAGTCCTGATGAACGTGGGGAGCAGGCGTTTGCCTCGCTCCCCATTTCGTTTTTGCGTAAGCGAAAGGTGTCGAAGATGACAGAACCTTTGAATGCCCGAATTGATGCGGCACTTGCATCGATTGCGGCTGCAGCCACGCTGGAGGCTCTCGACGCCGAGCGAGTCGCTGTCGTTGGCAAATCGGGCTTCGTCACCGAGCAGCTCAAACAGCTCGGCAAATTGCCTGCCGAAGAGCGCAAACTTGCAGGCGAACAAATAAACATTGCCAAGAATTCCGTGCTCGAAGCGATTTCGACGCGCCGATCGGTGCTTGAAGAGGCAGCTTTCGAGGCGCGACTCGCCAATGACCGGATTGATGTGACCTTGCCTGGACGGGGCTCCGATCGTGCCAACCTGCACCCGGTCACGCGTGCCATGGAGCGTATCTGCGACATCTTCGCCCGCCTCGGCTACGACCGTCTCGACGGCCCCGAGATCGAGGACGACTGGCACAATTTCGAGGCGCTGAATTTCGCCCCCGATCACCCAGCGCGCACGATGCACGACACGTTCTGGTTTCCCGACGGACGCCTGCTGCGCACGCACACATCACCGGTGCAGATTCGCGGCATGTCGGGACGTAAACCGCCGATCCGCCTGATCGCACCAGGCAAGGTCTATCGCAGCGATTCCGATCAGACCCATTCGCCGATGTTCCATCAGGTTGAAGGTCTGCTGATCGACGAGACCTCCAGTTTTGCCGATCTCAAGGGCACCCTCGCGGCATTTGTCCGCTCGTTCTTCGAGCGCGATTTCGAGATGCGCCTGCGTCCGAGCTTCTTTCCCTTCACCGAGCCATCCGCCGAGATGGATATCGGCTGGAACACCGAAAACGGAGAGACGCGCTGGCTCGAAGTGCTTGGCTGCGGCATGGTCCATCCCAACGTGCTGAAAAATTGCGGCATCGATCCCGAACGATACAGCGGCTTTGCCTTCGGTCTCGGCGTCGACCGTTTTGCCATGCTCCGCTACGGCGCTGATGATCTGCGCGCGTTCTTCGAGAACGATCTGCGCTTCCTCAGGCAGTTTGCGTGAAGGCCGGGATTAGGGAGTCGAGATTCGGGATTCGTAAAAGCCGTAATTCGCGATGATGCCGCTCTTACGAATCCCTCCATCCCATGCTTTTAACAATCTCGTATCCCGAATCCCTAATCCCGGCTCTTAACCCATGAAACTCAGCGAAAACTGGCTACGCGAACTTGTCGAGATCCCGGTTGGGCGATCCGAGCTTGCGCATCGATTGACCATGAGCGGGTTGGAGGTCGAGGACGTCAGCGTTGTTGGTGAAGCGCTTGAAGGTGTTTTGGTGGCGGAAATTGTTGCGGCTGAGAAGCATCCGGATGCCGACAAGCTTCGCGTCTGCAAGGTTAATGTCGGGCGTAGCGACTTATTGCAAATTGTCTGCGGTGCGCCAAACGCTCGTGTTGGCCTGAAAGCGCCGCTGGCGACGGTGGGTGCTCGCGTGGGCCAGATCACGATCAAGGCTGCCAAGCTGCGCGGCGTGGAATCGAACGGGATGCTGTGCTCGGGACGCGAGTTGGGTCTCGACAGCGATGCCGATGGTCTTCTTGAGTTACCCAACGATGCGGCGGTTGGCCAGCCGCTGGCGCAGTTTCTGGGTCTTCCCGATGCCGTGATTGAAATTGGCTTGACCCCGAATCGTTCTGATTGCCTCGGCATGCATGGCGTTGCACGCGAAGTCGCCGCCGAATTCGGTATTGCTGCAAGGATTCCTGCATTCGCCGCCCAGCCATCAGGACATGCAGAATCGCTCGATGTGAAACTGGCTTCGCCAGCGGACTGCCCGCGCTATTGCGGTCGTCTGTTACGCGGCGTCAACGCGAAAGCACCGTCTCCGCAGTGGTTGAAGGAGCGCCTGCGTCGCGCTGGCATCCGTTCGATCAGCGCCTTGGTTGATGTCACTGCCTACGTCATGATCGAGACCGGTCAGCCCATGCATGCGTATGACGCGTCGACGTTGAATGCGCCCGTCGTCGTGCGTCGCGCCAGCAAAGGCGAGCAACTCATGTTGCTGGATGAGCGCAACGTCGAGCTCAATGAAGATTTCCTCGTTATCGCTGACGCCGCCAAGGCGATTGGTCTGGCCGGCATCATGGGCGGCCATGAAACGCGAGTGACTGACAAAACGGTCGATGTCTTTGTCGAAGCCGCGCATTTTTCACCGGGCAGCATCAGTGGTCGCGCGCGGCGTCTCGGCATGCATACCGATGCGTCGCATCGATTCGAGCGCGGCGTTGATCCGCAATTGCCTCGTCAGGCGATCGAACGCGCGACGGCACTGCTGATCGAAATTGTCGGCGGTTCGGCCGGGCCGCTAGTCGAGACCATGTCTGCAGAGAACCTTCCGGTACGAGTCGAGGTAACGCTACGGCGCGCACGCTTGCAACGCATTCTTGGCGTCGCTGTGGATGATGCTGAAGTCGGTCGAATTCTCGGATCACTCGGCATGCAGGTGTCAACGACGGCAGACGGCTGGATCGCCGTGCCGCCTTCGGCTCGCTTTGATATTTCGATCGAGGAGGACTTGATCGAGGAAGTTGCGCGCATCCACGGCTACGATCTAATCCCAGTGCAGGCGCCTCGCGGCGAAATCACTCCGGTGGCCATCCCGGAAGACCGCATCACGATTGCCGCTTTTCGCCAGCAGCTTGCCGCGCGAGGCTATTTCGAAACCATCAACTACGCGTTCGTTGCGGCGGAGATGCTAAGCACGTGGGGACTCGCCGAAGCGGCGATTGCACTGGCCAATCCATTGTCGGCCGAACTTGCCGTCATGCGCACCAGTCTGCTGCCGGGTCTGGTTGCGGCGCTCGATAGCAACCGCAAGCGTCAGCAGTCGCGGGTACGCCTGTTTGAATGTGGACGCAGTTATCACTCAGGCCATGATGCACCGCTGGAAATCGAGCGCATCGCGGGTGTGGCCATCGGCGACGCTGGCCTCGAACAATGGGGTGAATCGAGCCGAGCGATCGATTTTTTTGATCCCAAGGCCGATGTTGAATCGCTGCTTCGGCTCTCAGGCAGCAGTTTTTCGGAATTCCGCTTCGAGGCAGGCGGTCCCACCTGGTTACATCCGGGTCGAGCGGCAACGATTTGGCGTGGCGAAACTACGGTGGGTTACATCGGAGCGCTCAATCCGAGATTGCAGAAAGCCCTGGATCTGGATGCCGATGTCTACGTATTCGAGCTCGATGTCGATGTTTTGGCCAAGCGCCGGGTTCCGCTCGCGGCCAAATTGTCGCGCTTTCCCTCGGTACGACGCGATATAGCCATCGTGCTCGCCGATGAGATTCCGTATGCGCAGGTCGAGGCAACGGTGCGCGCGGCGGTAGGTGAGCGACTGGTTGATCTCGTCCTGTTTGACCGCTATACCGGCCCGCATCTCGGAACGGGAGTCAAAAGTCTCGCTATGGGCTTGATTTTACAGGATGGTTCACGCACCCTTACGGATCAGGACGCAGACCAATGTGTCGATCTGGCGGTCTCCGCTCTGGCGACTGGTTGCAGAGCAAAGTTGCGGGGGTAGGATGGCGCTGACGAAGGCGGAGATGGCAGAACGTCTGTTCGTAGACGTGGGTTTGAACAAGCGCGAAGCCAAGGAATTCGTTGATGCATTCTTCGATTCCGTACGTGATGCGTTGGAAAAAGGGGAGCAGGTCAAGTTGTCCGGTTTCGGCAATTTTGATTTGCGCTTGAAGAATGAGCGTCCCGGGCGTAACC
>JBBQTY010000253.1:0-5274 GCA_038234445.1 Lysobacterales bacterium | reverse complement strand
CGATCCTTGCCGTGGCTACACCGGTGGTGCACAAGGCCTCCGCGCTTGCGGCCCGGCTACTGGCGCTACCAATATCGATCCGGTCAACGGAATCCCGCCGGAACCGAACACCCAGGTCAGCGCGACCGCGTCGGGTGCCGTCGCTGCCGGATTCTCGCTCAAGCCGGAAAGCGGCAAGAGCTTTGACTTCGGTGTCGTCTACAATCCGAACTTCATTGACGGCTTCTCGATCAGTGCGGATTACTACCGCATCTACCTGAAGGATACGATTCAGGGTATCGCGGCGCAGACCGTGGTCGATCTGTGCTACGCCGATGGCAACAGCCCGTACTGCGCGTTCATTACACGTCAGCCGAACGGCAACATCCTGAACATCAAGGAACCTACGGTCAACCTCGGTCGTCTGGATACCTCGGGCTTTGATCTCGGCGTAAACTACCGCTTGCCTGAGTTCGATGCGTTTGGACACAGCATTGGTCGTTTCGCGGTTGGCTTGAACGCAACCTACATCAAGGAGTTCGATAACCAGGTACTTACTTCACGTACCTCGGTTGCCGGTACCTACTCGACTCAGTTCGGTAACTTCCCGCGCGTTCGTGGCGTTGGAAACATCGACTGGAACATGGGTCCGTTCGAAGCTGGCTACCGCGTCCGCTGGGTCGGCAATACCCGCGTAATCGGGGCTGATGGTGCCACCGGCGCCGAGTTGGCTGTTGGTGGTGTGGCTTACCACAACTTCCAGTTTGGCTACACCGCGGAGCCGATCAATACGCAGTTCCAGATCGGTGTCGACAATGCGTTCGACAAGACGCCGCCGCTGTTCTACCAGATCGCGATCAACGCCAATACCGATGTCCGTACCTACGACACGGTTGGTCGTTTCTTCTGGGCACGTGCAACCGTCAAGTTCTGATCTGACGGCAACGTTCCAACTGAACCGCGCGGCGCAAGCCGCGCGGTTTTTTTTTGGATGATTGTTTTCAAGTCGAGATCATCAAGAGTCCTCTTCCCTTTGGCAGAGGTTCGAGTGACGACCCCATCGCTGAGGGAACTGGAACAGCGTTCGAAGCAGTCGACGACGGTACGGAAACCGCATGTTGGCACTGGCTCGCGCGCCTACCAATCCTGCCCCGCCAGAACCTGCGGCCATCGTTCCTGACGCGGTTCTCGACGGCTGTCCCAGACCCAGCTCTGCGTCGCCACTCGCTCCCAAGGAAAGAGGCTGCCAATGACAGCAGAAATTCGTCGCTTCTCAGGTATTTCTGTGGATATCGGTGGCTTGCATCGAGACATTTCCCGACCGATTCAACCAGCGATTCGAAACCCGAGCTGACGATCCGAATATTCGAATATCCCAGCAGTCGGACCTGCTTGAGCTCTGACCATGCAAATTTGCGGATCAGCCAGCAATACGGTCGAACAAGGTAAAATAAGCGGACTTCCCAGCACGATCGTCGGCATGGTTAGACGGCCGCAAGCTTGCTTCAAACATTCGCTCGCCACGCTGAGATTTCAAAATCTCTAAGGTTAAACGTCTAAACATGTCCATTCCCGCTCCGACAAATGATGCGATTGCCACAGCGTTGCGATACAGCAATCTGTCTCTGGCCGAGTCGCTCGCCAGGGATCGGATTTCAGTCCACCCCGATGACAGCTATGCGCAAGTGCTGCTTGGCGTTTCCCTGGCCATGCAAAAGCGCCCGCACGAGGCTGCAGCGGTGTACCGCGAATTGATCGATCGCGAGCCAGATGAGCCGACTCACTATTTGAACCTTGGATCAGCATTGCGCGAGACGTCCGATCTTGATGGAGCGGAAGCGGCATATCGGCACGGGTTGACGCTGGCCCCGCAGGACGCCGGTGGTCTGGCGGACCTCGGTTCCTTGCGCTGGCAACGTGGCGACGCGGTCGAGACCCGAGAGCTTATGCTCAAGGCCTGGAAGATTGATCCGGAAATGCCGGAACCGCGCATCTACGGCGCACCCGCATGCGTCAAATGCGATGACAATGAAAGCGCAAGGATGCTCCTGGATGGTTGCGAAAATTGGACGTTTCTAGGCGCGACACTGGAAGCGGAACTCTCCGCCACCCTGATCCAGGTCGATCGATTTGACGAGGCGGAACGTCGTCTCCGTGCGTTGTTGAAAATCCCCGAGGCCGTCGGTCTCGCGACGTTGCGGCTGGCTGCTCTACTGGAACGCGTCAATCGTCTCGATGAAGCGGAAGCTTTGCTGGTCGGCACGCAGGTCGCGGACGTTGACTGGATAGAGGAGCGCGCATTGCGGGCGACGCTGACTGCGCGACGCGGAAACCACAGCGCGGCGATTCCACTTTATATGGATGCCTTGGCGGGACAACCTGAAGGGATCAACAACGTTGATTCGATGTTTGCGCTAGCCACGGCCTATGACCGCACCGGTGATGCGGCGATGGCAATGGAGACCTTGAGTCGTGCCCATCGCGTGCAGCTCCAGCATGCAGGCCGTTTGATGCCGATGATGCTCGAGGAGGATTCGGATCCCTTGAATATCGATGGCTATAACGCAACCGCAGAGTGGTACCGAAACTGGCAGGCCGATCCTCAGGCGCCCGCGACTGAGCAATCGCCAATTTTCATCGTCGGTTTTCCACGCTCTGGCACCACCTTGCTTGAACAGATGATTGAGGCACATCCCGGTGTGCGCTCCATGGATGAGCGTGCATTTCTTCAAGAGGTGCTGACGCGCATGCAGTTGATGGGTTATCCCAACTATCCGGAGGATCTCGACAAGCTCGACGGTTCGGAAATTTCCAGCTTGCGTGATGTGTACTGGAAATGTGTTGACGGAGTTCTGAAGCTTGAGCCTGGGGAACGCCTGCTCGACAAGAATCCACTCAATATTCTTAAACTGCCCATGATCCATCGCCTCTTTCCGAATGCCCGCATCATCCTCGCGCTGCGCCATCCCTGCGATGTCGTGCTGAGCAACTACATGCAGTGTTTCCACGCACCTGCTTATCAAATTCTTTGCTCATCTTTTGAACGACTGGCACGTGGCTACGCCAATGCAATGAATCTCTGGATGGCGCACGCAAAGACGTTCGATGCGAAGATCCTGGAGCTGCGCTACGAAGACCTGCTTGACGACGTGCAGACGCAGACACGCCGTATTGCCGAACACCTGAAGCTCGACGACCCAAGTGCGCTTTACGGATACCGAGAGCAAGCGATTGCGAAGGGATTCATCAGCACCCCGAGTTACTCGGAAGTCATTCTGCCACTCAGCAAAAAAGCGGTCGGGCGCTGGCGTCGCTATGAAGAGTCCCTGCGCCCTGTCTTGCCGCGATTGAAAACGGCCATCGATCATTGGGGCTACGAGGCGTGAGCGTCTCCGCAAACCAATCTGAGTCGGCGAGCTGCGCGACGATGGCTGACCAATCTGAAGTTGTCACTACCGGGATTTACCAGATAACGATTGTTCGCCTCCGCCGGCGGATGAATCCATAACAAGGTCGGAAAATACGATGCAGGAACACGTCAACAATATTCTCGATGCCATCAATAACGGAAGAACCGCCGATGCATTGCGCATGGCGCGAACCCTCGCGGAATCTTTTCCGCTGGATGAAGGTGTCCGCTCACTGCTAGCGATCAGTGAGCAGAACGGCGGCGATCTCCAAGTGGCGAGAAAGCTGTTGGTCGAATTGACGACTGAGCAGCCGACTCGCTGGCAGCACTGGAATAATCTTGGCAACGTCCAGCGCCTGCTCGGCGAACTTGAGCAAGCCGGTGAATCCTACGCGAACGCCCTGCAACTCAATCCGCAGAGTCCGCGACTGCTTGCCAATCTCGGTTTGCTGCAACTTAATCTCGGCGACATCGGAGCTGCCCGTGAGCATTTGTGCAGAGCCTGTGCATTGCAGGGCTCCGAGCACGGCATGCGCATCTGGGCCGCCGTCGCCTGTCATGCCAGTTCTGATGATGAGACGGCACGGGTACTGATTCACGATTGGCGAACCTGGCCCGCGACCTCAGAGGAAACCCGGGTCGAATTGGGTTGGCTGTTGATCCAGCTGGGCGACAGCGAAGGTGGGCACGGCGTCCTCTCTGGCGAGTTCCAGGATTCAAACCTGCGCACGCGTGCGCTGGCTCGTCGCGTGCTCGGACTTGAGCGCGTGAATCGCGTCGACGCAGCGCGCGAATTACTGTCCCGCATGATTGATCCGTCGCAAATCGCTGATCGTCAGACGCGAATGGAGTCGCTGCACGCTTTGGCAATCATTGCTGCGCGTTCAAAGGATCACGCAACTGCTCGACATGCTTTCGAAGCGGCGCTCGCCCTAGATCTGCCAATGCGCGATCGGCGCTCGTTGAGTTTTGGACTGGCGCGCGCCTGCGATCAGCTTGGTGATACCACCGCTGCGATGGACGCCTTGAGCGTCGCACACGACACACTCACGGATTTCGTTACTGAGTCGCCCACACTTCCAGCGACCGGCTTGCTGTCATTGCTTGATGCCGACAAGAAGGTTTCCCACGCCGTCAGCTGGACTATCGAAGAAGCATCAAGCGAACCACAGTCACCGGTATTCATCGTCGGCTTTCCTCGATCCGGCACAACCTTGCTTGAGCAGATGCTCGCCGCACACGACGCATTCGTGTCGACCGACGAACAACCGATGGTGCAGCGTATGCTCCACCAGCTTGGCGAGCGGGGGATTACCTATCCTCTGGATTTGGCGAAGCTCGATGAGGCTGATCGAACCGCATTGCGAGAGGTATATTTCAAGGAAGCCGCCAACAGCGTCGAGCTCAACGCGGACGTACACCTGGTCGACAAACATCCCCTCAATTTCCTCGCCCTGCCGTTGATTCGTTTTGTCTTCCCGAATGCGCCACTGATCTTTTGCCAACGGCATCCTTGCGATTCGCTGTTGAGCAGCTACATGCAGGATTTCCGTGATCCTCGCCTTGCGCTGGAGTGTTCGAGCCTGCAGCGGCTTGCAGATCTGTATGTGCGGCTGACCGAGCGTTGGATCAGTGACGCGGGCCATTTTCCGACCAATATTCACTACTGTCGCTACGAAGATCTCGTAGCGGATCCGCAAACAAAACTCCGTGCAATCGGCGACTTTCTTGATATCGAGGATGTTGCTGCAATGCACGATTTCAGCAAGGCTGCTACGGCGCGCGGATTCATCGGTACGCCCAGTTATTCGCAAGTGGTTGAAGGGCTTAACACCGATTCAGAAGGACGCTGGGAAGCGTATCGAGAATACCTGCAGCCCATACTG
>JBBQTY010000252.1:0-5299 GCA_038234445.1 Lysobacterales bacterium | reverse complement strand
ATCCCGAATCCCGAATCCCGAATTAATGATGATGCCCACCGGCGCCATGCACATGGCCGTGGGTGATCTCTTCTTCGCTGGCGTCGCGCACTTCGACGATCTCGACGGCGAAATGCAGGGTTTCGCCTGCTAGTGGGTGATTGCCATCGACGGTGACTTCGTCGTCGTTGATCTCGGTGACGACGACGGCGAGCGAGCCCTGACCGGTCTGCGCCTGGAACTGCATGCCGATGGCAAGATCGTCGATGCCCTGAAAGGATTCGCGTGGCACAATCTGGACGAGTTCCTCGATGTAGTCACCGTATCCATCAGCGGGGGCGACATCGACGCTGAACTTGTCGCCGGCCACATGGCCGGCCATTTCGGTTTCGAGGCCAGGCACGATGTTGCCTGCGCCGTGCAGATAGGCCAACGGTTCACGACCGTCCGAACTGTCCAGCACAGTGCCGGCATCGTTGGTCAGGGTGTAATGGAAGGACGCGACTTTGCGTTCGGCGATTTGCATGACTACCTCGATTTTGAATGAAAAAAACCCCGCACTGCGATGTCGGGGTTTGGATGACAGGTGGGTGGCGGGACCGTTCGCTGCGACGACCGCATTCAAAATGGGTCGTCAGGAAGCAACAAACAGGCAGCTCAAGGATCAGCTGTGATCTTGTCACGATGAAAAGTGACCCCGGCAAACACAAGGCGGCGCGGATCTTACGCGAGCCTGCGTGCTATTGCGAATGACGCGTTTCAAGTACCCGGACGACATCGGCCAGTCCGAGCCCTCGCGCGCGCAGTAAAACCAGCAGGTGAAACAACAGATCGGCCGACTCGCCGAGCAATTCAGCATCACATTGAACCACCCCGGCCAGCGCCGTTTCGACGCCTTCTTCGCCCACTTTCTGGGCGATCTTGGTTGTCCCGGAATCGAACAAGCGCGTCGTGTAGCTCCCTTCGGGGCGCTCGGAGTGACGCTGCGCCACCAAAGAATCGAGATCACCCAGAAACGCGTGCGGCAACGCGGGCGCATCGACAAAACACGTCGGCGTGCCGCGATGACAGGTCGGTCCGACGGGATCGGCGCGAACGAGAATCGTGTCCGCGTCGCAATCGACATGCAAGGACTTGAGCAGCAAGTGATTGCCTGAGGATTCACCCTTGGTCCACAGACGCTGCTTGCTGCGGCTGAAAAAAGTGACTCTTCCACTCGCGCGGGTTTCGGCAAGCGCTTCGCGACTCATGTAGCCGAGCATCAATACTTCACCGCTGCGCCAGTGCTGGATGATCGCGGGAAGCAGACCGTCTCCTTTGCCCCAATCGAGTTGCAACTCGGCATTCAAATCAATCATCGCCGGATCTCCACGCCATTCGCGGCAAGAAAGGATTTCAATTCCGGAATCGGGATCGCGCCCGAATGAAACACGCTCGCGGCCAGTGCGGCATCGACATCGGCTTCGACGAAGGCCACGCGGAAATGTTCGGTCGTACCGGCGCCACCCGAGGCAACCAGCGGAACCGCACAAATCGTGCGCACGGCGCGCAACTGGACGAGATCGTAGCCACTTCGTACGCCGTCGGTATCCATGCAATTGAGCACAATTTCACCGGCGCCGCGTTGTTGCACTTCGACCACCCAATCGAGCGTGCGGCGCGGCAGCGCCTGCATCTTGTCCGGATCTCCGGTGTATTGGCGCACGCGCCATTCGCCATCGGTTTCGAGCAGGCTGTCGATGCCAACCACGACGCATTGCACGCCGAATGCGGCGGCAAGTTCGTCGATGAGCTCGGGGCGTTCCAGCGCAGGCGAATTGACTGAAATCTTGTCGGCACCGGCATGCAGGATCGTACGCGCGGATTCGACATTGCGGATGCCACCCGCGACGCAGAACGGAATATCGATCGCACGGGCGACGCGCTCAACCCAATCGCGATCAACGCTCCGACCCTCAGGGCTCGCCGTGATGTCGTAGAAGACCAATTCATCGGCGCCCTCATCGCGGTAGCGCAAGGCGAGATCAACAATGTCGCCGACAATCACGTGATCACGAAAGCGTACACCCTTGACGACCTTGCCATCGCGTACATCGAGGCACGGGATGATGCGCCGGGTCAGCATTGCAATGCTCCTGCTACATCAAGATGTCCTTCCAGCAGACTGCGCCCCAGAATCACGCTGGCAGCCTTGCCGTGCAACGCTTTCACGTCGGCAACATCGCGCACACCGCCGGACGCCTGCACAGCCAAGCCAGGAGCGATTCGAGCGAGATGCGCATACAGATCGAGATTCGGTCCCGACAACATGCCGTCGCGGGCAATATCGGTGCACAGCAGATGCCGCGCGCCAGCTTGCTGATAGCGAGGCGCAAGCTCGTCCAGAGTCGTCTCAGCAGCCTCAGTCCAGCCGGCAGAAGACAGCGTCCAGACGCCATCGACCTCGCGCGTATCGAGCGCGATGACGAGGTGCTCGGCGCCATAGCGTTCAATCCATTCGATTACCCGCGCGAAGTGCTTGACCGCGACGCTGCCGACAACCACGCGCTGGACGCCCGCGTCGAACAGACGCCTGACATCCTCTTCGCCGCGCACACCACCACCGGCCTGCACATCGAGATCAAGTTTGGCAAGCGCTTCGATGACGGCAAGATTCTCGAAGCGGCCGTCGCGCGCGCCATCGAGATCGACCACGTGCAACCGACGCGCACCGGCGTCGCGATAGTGCTGTGCCTGTTTGACCGCATCGAATGCGTAACCGGTTTCCTGCGCGTAATCGCCTTGACGCAGACGCACGACACGGCCGCCGCGAAGGTCCAGAGCCGGAATGATTTCAAGAGTCATAGGGAAAGAAAATTCTTCAACAACACGGCACCTACGGCGCCGGAACGTTCGGGATGGAATTGCATGCCGCAGAAATTTCGATGGCGCACGATCGCACTCAAGCGTGCGCCGTAGTTGACGCTGGCAAGCGTCGAATCATCTTTGGCGACCGCATAGCTGTGCACGAAATACGCGAAGGCATCCTCGGGCAAACCATTGAGTAGCTCATCCTCCTTTTCATGCAAAAGGCGGTTCCAACCCATATGCGGGACACGACGTTGCGCATCGCCTTCGATGTGCGCGACGCGCCCCGGGATCACACCGAGGCATTCAACATCGCCTTCCTCGGAATGTTCGAACAGCAACTGCATGCCGAGACACACACCGAGCACCGGTTGCTCGAGTTCGCGAATGACCTCGACAAGGGCCGAATCATGTAAACGCTGCATGCCCGGAACGGCCGCACCGACACCCGGCAGGATCACATGCGATGCACTGCGAATCCTCGCAGCATCGGCACTGATCCGCGCATCGACGCCGAGACGCTCAAGTGCATAGCGCACCGAACCGATATTGGTGCCGCCCGCATCAATGAGCACGACATCCTGCGCACTCACAACACACCCTTGGTGCTCGGCAGATCATCGCCCTCGATGCGAATGGCCTGACGCAGGCAGCGCGCAACGACCTTGAAGCAGGCTTCGACCATGTGATGCGCATTCTCGCCGTGCACGCTCAAGTGCAGGTTCGCGCCGAGACCGTCACACAGGGATCGAAAGAAATGAGGCACGAGTTCGGTCGGCACTTCGCCGACGCGATCGCGCGGAAATGTTCCATCGAACACAAAGCAAGATCGGCCCGAAAGATCAAGCGCAGCCGAGGCAAGGCTCTCATCCATCGGCAAGGTGAACCCATAGCGACCGATGCCGCGCTTGTCGCCGAGCGCCTTGCGCAAGGCCTCGCCGAGCGCGAGTGCGGAATCCTCGATCGTGTGATGCTCGTCGATGTGGGTATCACCATCACAGCGCAGTCGCAGATCGATATTCGCGTGCTTGGCAATCTGTTCGAGCATGTGGTCGAAGAAGCCGAGGCCGGTGTGGATGTCGGCGCGCGTTCCCGCATCGAGATCGACGCGCACGCGAATTTTCGTTTCGCGCGTTTCGCGTAGCACTTCGGCAATGCGTGGCTCATCGAGCAAGTCGCGGGCGATCGCCGCCCAGTCCTGTCCTTGTGCGCCGACGCGAAACCCGCGTACACCGAGATTGGCGGCAAACTGCAGATCCGTCACGCGATCACCGACCATCGCCGATTTGGCCCGCGACCAGCTGTCGTCGGCCAGCCAATGCCGCAGCATGCCGACGCCGGGTTTGCGCGTGTCGAGACCCTCACGCTCAAAGCTACGGTCGATCAATACCTCACGCGTCACGATGCCCTGCGAGGCAAGAATCCGCATGAGCAAATCATGCGGACCCTGGAAATCAGCCTCGGGAAAGCTCTCGGTTCCAAGGCCATCCTGATTGGTCACCATGACGATTTCATAGCCGGCCGAGACGCAACGCGATAATGCGGCGATCACGCCGGGCAGCAGCGAAAGCTTCTCAAACCGATCGATCTGAAAATCCTCGGGCTCCTCGATCAGGCAGCCGTCGCGATCGATGAAGAGGATCTTGCGCGCGCTCACGCCGAGACCTCATTGCGCACGAGGACATCGAGCAGTCGGGAATTTTCTTCTCGCGTTCCGATACTGAAGCGCAGGCAATCCGACAGGCCCGGATAACGACCGACATCGCGCACGATCACCCCACCAGCAACCAGTTTGCGATAGACGACACCCGCGCTTTCGAAGCGCACGCAGAGAAAATTGGCCGTCGACGGCAAAACATCCATGACGCCCGGAAGCCGCACCAGCGCGGCAGCCATACGCTCACGCTCGGCCACGATCAAGGCGATGCGCTGGTTCGTCAGCGCCAAGCCATCCGCCGTCAGCGCCGCAAGAGCCGCGCTGACACTCGGTGTCGGCAATGGATACGGCGGCATGATCTTGCGCAGCAGACTGATGATCTCTGTACCGGCAAGCAGGCAACCAATGCGCGCACCCGCTAGCGCCCATGCCTTGGAAAGCGTGCGCAAAACGCCCAGATTTTCATGAGACTCCAGCAAGCGAGCCGCGCTTGGAAGCTCGGAATACTCGCCATAGGCCTCGTCGACAATCACCAATGCGCGTCCACGCATCGAATAGGCAATGCGTTCGATGTCGACCAACGACGTGCTGCCGCCGGTCGGGTTGTTCGGTGTGCAAAGGAAAACGACTTTCACACAATCCGGAAGTCGCTCACACAGTGCGCTGACATCGATTGCGAAACGCGCATCAAGCGGAATTTCGATGCATGCCGCGCCCTGCACGGCAGCACACACGGCGTACATGCCAAAGGTCGGCGGCGACAATGCAATCGCATCCATTCCCGGCCGACAAAATGCACGCACGAGCAGATCGATC
>JBBQTY010000251.1:0-5406 GCA_038234445.1 Lysobacterales bacterium | reverse complement strand
AATCACGCAGTTGTGTCGATGCACCAAGCGGAGCGAATTGCACTCAGGCCGATGTCGATCGCAATCGCCTGAAGCGCTTCACTCAGGGGAAATCGATTGCCGCGCGTGTGCAGCAAGAACAGATCGCTCAACCTAATCGCCCGTTGCTCGTGATCGGTGATTTCAACGACTACCAGTTCAGCGATGGGCTCGTGCATCTCACCGGCTTGATTGAAGGACGTTACGTTGATGCCAAAAATGTGCTCCATCTCGGCGGCCCGAATATCGTCAATCCACCTTTGTGGGATGCCGTGAATTCGCTCCCGGCCAACGAGCAGTATTCCTTCCTCTTCACCGAGCAGTTCGGCGCGATTCTCGGCTACACGTCATCGGGATCATTCGACAAGGGCCGCGACGTGCCGATCATGCAGGTACTCGATCACGCC
Organism: Lysobacterales bacterium; assembly: GCA_038234445.1. Taxonomy (GTDB): domain Bacteria; phylum Pseudomonadota; class Gammaproteobacteria; order Xanthomonadales; family Rhodanobacteraceae; genus Dokdonella. The sequence continues at coordinate 4,981 of JBBQTY010000251.1, read as the reverse complement.
TTGCTCAACGATGCGGCACGCAGCTGGTTCGTCGGCTTTGAATACGGTCGCGCAGACCTGGACGCCGCCGACGCCACCGAGAATGCCAGTACGACTGCCGTCGGTGTATCCGACCATGATGGTTTGGTCGTGCGTCTCGCAACCGATCGCATCTTCGCCGACAGCTTTGGCGGCGATCAGTAGCATCGATTCGCCTACCCTGCGAAATTTGCAGGGTGGGCAACGCAAGTTCATGATGAAAAAGCCGCGCGATTGCGCGGCTTTTTCATTGGTCAATCGTTCGATACTTCGTAGAGTCGCTTGCGAGGCGCACCGGTAATGGAGGCCGCCATGCGCGCTGCGCGGGCGGGCGCCATCTCTTCGCAAAGCAGGGCAAACACGCGTCGGCCTTCGGCCAGGGTCGCATCCGCCTCCTCACCACTGGCTCCGGCCACCAGCACAACGAACTCTCCGCGCTGCTGATTGGTATCGGACTGTACTTTACCCATAACGTCCACGAATGGCCCCGAAATCACGGTCTCGAAGATCTTGGTCAGTTCACGTGCGACCACAACAACGCGTTGCTCACCAAACACCGACATCATGTCATGCAACGCAGCGACGATTCGATGACTCGATTCATAGAAAATAAGGGTACGAGAATCCGAGACGAGTTGACCAAGACGCTCGCGCCGCGCCGCTGCCTTTGCGGCCAGAAAGCCTTCAAAGACAAAACGATCGCTCGGCAATCCAGCCACCGATAGCGCAGCGATTGCCGCGCAAGGTCCTGGCACCGGCGACACCGTGAGACCGGCCTCGCGCGCGGCACGCACCAAGCGAAAACCCGGATCGCTTATCAATGGTGTACCTGCGTCCGAGATCAATGCGACATCGCCGCCGAGCCGCAGACCCTCGATCAGTCGTGCCACTTGATCGCGCTCATTGTGCTCATGCAGGGCCACCGCCTGCGCGCGACTGCCGACACGCGCCAGCAGCGATCCGCTATGACGGGTATCTTCGGCCGCAATCAGATCAACTCTGCAAAGAACCTCTTCGGCGCGTTTCGACAAATCATCGAGATTGCCGATCGGCGTTGCGACCACCCAGAGTCGCCCCGGCTGTTCGTTCATCGTGGTTCCTGGGTGAAAATCAGGTTCGAGAATAGTCCACCCGTGTTGGCCGTAGATAGTCCGAAGGGCAGCGTTCTCGCGAAAACGTCCGTCTGAAACGACTTCGCAGCCGGGAATTTCCTCAGCCTTGAATGCTGAGAGTGCGTGAGTTACCAAGCTTCCAGTCGGAAAAAACCCGTGAGACAGTGCTCATGTCCTCACGAAATGTCAGGTCAAGCTATCATCAACGCATCGAAACCGAATTTGCTGCCATGCCCGACTCATCCATTGCCTCCCATTCCATCAAAATACTGGTCCTGCTGTTGAGCTTGCTGATCGGTGCTTGCGCCACCACCGAGTCCACGGTCCGTCAGGATGATCCAGGTGCCCAACAGGCCGACCAACTGGCCAGCGAAGGCAATCTCGATGCGGCCGCCAGGCAGTATCTCGCCCTCGCCGCTGAAAACGGCGGCAGTGCCGGTGCGCACTACCGGCTTCGTGCTGCTGAAGTCCTCCGCGAAAACGGCGACCTTGAAGGCGCGGCACGAGCCATCAGTGATATCCGCCGCAAGAGCCTGAGCGGCGACGAACCGCTACGCCTGGATTTGATCGATGCCGAGGTATCCCTCAAGCGTGGTGATGCCGATCGCGCGTCGTCATTGCTGACGATGCCAGAAGAATCCATTCCACCTTCGCTCAAGTTGCGTTTTATCGAGTTGCGGGCGCGTACAGCGACTGCGCGTGGCGATCGATTTGCTGCAGCGCGAATGCGTGCGATGCTCGATTCGCAACTAACCGGGCACGATCGCGATACCAATCGCGAGCAGATCATCGAAACCCTGAGCGCCCTCGATGACACCAATCTCAAGAGTCGTGCCGGCTCACTGCGACCCGATGATGCGCTGCTGCCCTGGATCGAACATGCACTGAAATTGCGTGGCCAAAGCTTGCCGCGCGACATGCCGCAACCACAACGACCGGTCGGCACCCTGATGCCGAACGCTGACAACAACTTGCGCCGTGAAGGATTCAGCGCGATCCATAAGGTCGCCTTGATCCTGCCGCTGGGTGGCCCTGTGGCCGGCGTCTCGCGCTCGATCATTGATGGTTTTTTTGCTGCCTATTTTTCCGATGACAGCGCCGAGCGACCGCAATTGCGAACCTATGATGCCGGCAAGTCGCCCGAGGATGCACTCGCCGCTTACCAGCAATCGGTAAAGGATGGCGCGGACTTCGTTGTCGGTCCCTTGCTGCGCGAAGCGGTTGGCGCACTGTTTCATCAGCCGCTGCCGGTCCGCGTACTCGCGCTCAATCATTCCGATACCGGCGAGGTTCCCCCGCGAGGTAGTGCCGAATTCGGGCTGCTGCCGGATGCCGAGGGCGCACAGGCGGCTGAACGCATGCTCTCGCTCGGCATCAAGCGCGCCGCCGTCTTCGCCACGCGAACCGACTGGGCGGAGCGAGCGGCCCTAGCCTTTCGTGCGCAATTCGAATCACGCGGCGGTACGCTGAGTGGCGAAGCACAAATTCCGGATACCGAGTTCAACTACAAATCCAAAATTCTTCAGGCTGCCCGTGACATTTCCGATGGCGCGGGTCCCGATGGAAGCGGAAAGATAGCGCCGGCCGATGCCGGAATTTTCATCAGCATGCGTCCGCAGCAAGCACGACTGCTGTTGCCACAACTCAAGCTGGCAGGCATCAACGCGCCGGTGTTTGCGACCTCGCACATCAACTCCGGTGAACTCAATGTCAGTCTTGATCGCGATCTCAATGGTGTCGAATTCTGCGATGCGACGTGGTTGTTCTCACCCGTGCCGGGGCGACCGGATCGCAGCTCAATGGCGCGCGAGCTGGCCAGCGCGAACGGTGTTGGGGGGCGTCTGTTCGCGTTCGGCATGGATGCCTATGCGTTGTTGCCGTACATGGATTGGCTGCTGATCCATCCGGAAACCTACCTTGATGGCGCCAGCGGACAGCTCGCTGCCGACAGTTTTGGACGTATCCACCGGGTGCTGACCTGGGCACGTTTCGAGGATGGCATTGCGCGACCTCTGCAGGGCGCTCTGGATCCGGCGCTGGTGCCGTAACTCGACCAGCGATGCGCAGCACCGGCGACCAGTTCGAGGATCTTGCTCTTGACCATGCCACGCGCGATGGCTTGAAGCTGATCACGCGAAATTTCAACTGCCGCTATGGTGAGCTCGATCTCGTCATGCGTGATCGCGAGGTCGTGGTCTTTCTTGAAGTTCGCTATCGAAAATCGCAAGGGTTTGGCGGCGCACTCGATTCAGTCGGCGCCAGCAAACGCGACCGCTTGACCAAAGCCGCCAGCCTTTTTCTGCAAGCCAACCCGACTCTCGCCCACCACCCGTGCCGCTTCGATGTCATGGCCATCAGCGGCAGCGTGGATTCACCGAACATCGACTGGCAGCGCAATGCCTTCGATACTGCCTGAGGAAAACCCATGCGCTCCAAATTTCATCTGACCGCCTTGCTCCTGCTGCTGCTTGCGCCCCTCATCAACGGTTGTATTGCCGTCGTAGCCACGGGTGCCGTCGCGACGGCTTCATCGGCCAATGACCGGCGTGGATTCGGTACCGTGATCGACGACAAACGCATCCAGTTGACCGCGTACGATAAGATCAACAAGGACAAGGAGCTTGTACTCAAGAATCGCGTGATGATCGCGGTTTACAACGGCGTCATGCTGTTGATGGGCGAGGTGCGCACTCCGGAACTCAAGGCACGAGCGGAAGCGACAGTCAGCGGTTACCAAGGCATCCATCGCGTGGTCAACGAAATCGACATCATGGAGCCCGAAGGTTTCTGGTCACGCCGCGGTGACAACAAGGTCACCGCACGGGTCAAACTCGCCCTGCTCGATGCCACCGGCACGCCTGGCTTCGACGCCACCCGAGTCAAAGTCAGCACCGCTCACCGGGTCGTTTATCTGATGGGCATCCTGAGGCCCGGAGAAGACGAAATCGTCAGCGAACTGGCGCGCAATGTTCCGGGCGTGGATCGTGTCGTCAAGATATTCGAGTATCGTGGGGAGTAACGGTTTCTCGTTCCGATGACGCAACTTGTTACGTGGCATCCGAGATGGATTTTTTCGCATGCGAACCCATGGCACATTGACCAAATGGAATGACGAACGCGGGTTTGGCTTCCTCTCGCAAGTTCAAGGCGCCAGCGAAGTATTTGTCCACATCTCCGCTTTTCCTCGTGACGGATCAAGGCCAAGGCTCAATGAGCTCGTCTCGTATGAGACCGAAACAGCAAGCGATGGGAAATTGCGAGCCGTTCGAATCATGCGTGCAGGGGTGAAAGCCGCTTCGCGGCGTCAAGCCAATCGCGTCAGCCGACGCGCTGGAGTTCTTGCTGAAATGGTTTTTGGAATACTGGCGATCGGTTTCATCGGTTGGTACGTCATTGCGCGCATCCAGCCGCTGGGCAAACCAACGGATCCGATACCGGCCGCAGGCATCCTTTCGATCCCGGATCAGAGAACGCCATTGCGAAATTCCTCATACGAATGCGACGGACGCACGATGTGTTCGCAGATGAGATCGTGCGACGAAGCGCAATTCTTCATAGACCATTGCCCGGGCACCAAGATGGATGGGGACGGTGACGGCGTTCCCTGCGAGCAACAATGGTGCAGCCGACAATGAAACTGTTCACAAAATGGGTTAGCGCCAGTTCGACGCCTTTCGACTCCCTTCCGGCAAAAACTCGATGAAGCTTTCTGGCTCGATCATTTCATCATTGCAGGCACTATTCGACCTCGATGCGGTGAGCACCGACCCCGCAGAATGCGCGGTCTACGCCTACGACAACTCGCGCCGCGAAGCTATACCCGATGCTGTCGTCTTTCCGACCACGCATGA
>JBBQTY010000250.1:0-5450 GCA_038234445.1 Lysobacterales bacterium | reverse complement strand
TCGCGATCGACTCGACAATTCGTTTGTTGAGAGGATTCACGTTCCGCACCCAGGAAAGCATCTATCAGCGCACGGTGCGTCAGGCCGTTCAACGCAGTTGCGCCTGATCATGGAGCTCTCCAGAGGTTATGCAGATTAGCATCCAGCCATCGACGGCCTACAATGCACAGCCGACAGCACGGAGTAAGCGGGCATCGTGAACGCGAAATGGGCGAAGTGCCAATGAGCCGTGATGATTCAACCACGGCGCCGATGACAGGCTTGGTGTTGACCGGTGGCGGTGCGCGGGCCGGTTATCAGGTGGGCGTGCTCAAGGCGGTCGCGCAGATCCGGCGTGAAGCGGGAGTAACGGTCGGAAACCCGTTTGCGATCATTACCGGCACTTCCGCCGGTGCCATCAATGCGTGCGCGCTGGCAACCGGCGCCGATGATTTTGATGCCGCGGTAGCCGAGCTTGTCGAGGTCTGGGCGAATTTCCGCGCCGGTCAAATCTATCGCGCCGATTTACCGGGAATCATTGGCACAGGAGCGCGCTGGCTGACGATGTTGATGTTCGGCTGGTTGATTCCGTCGTTGCAGCGCAAGCGTCCGCAATCGCTGCTTGATAATGCACCTCTGCAATCTTCACTTGAGGATTGGGTCAAGCCCGCACGGATTCGTGAAATGCTCCATCAAGGCCATTTGCGAGGTCTGGCCGTCACCGCATCGAGTTATGGTTCGGGATTGCATGTGACGTTCTACGAGTCGAGCAGTGCGATCAAGCCCTGGATACGCACACAGCGAATTGCCGTACGTGATTCGATTGGTGCTCAACATCTACTGGCTTCGTCTGCGATCCCATTTGTCTTTCCGGCGGTTCCGCTGCGAATCGAGGGGCGTACCGAATATTTTGGGGATGGCGCAATGCGTCAGGCCGCTCCGATCTCGCCAGCGATCCATCTCGGTGCGAACCAAATTCTTGTCGTCGGCGGAGGGCGTATCCAGGAACCCCCGGGGCCACGCATGGGTAGCAGTGAGTATCCCAATCTTGCCCAAATCGCCGGACATGCGATGTCGAACATCTTTCTCGATTCGCTGACCGCGGACGCGGAACGCCTGGAGCGTATCAACAGCACGTTGAAGTTGCTGCCGAAGGACGCGCTTGATCAGACTCAATTACGCCCGATCGATTTGCTCGTGATCTCGCCGAGTGAGCGATTGGATGACCTTGCCGGAAAACACATCGGCAGCTTGCCATTGCCGATTCGTGGCTTGCTGCGCGCGCTGGGCGTTTCTGGTCGAGGCGATTCTGCGCGAGGAGCAGCTCTCGCCAGCTACCTGCTGTTCGAGTCGGACTACACGCGTGAGTTGATTGATCTTGGCGTCAAGGACACGATAGCTCGACGCGACGAAGTGCTGGCTTTCTTCGGCTGGAACCCGTAGCGACAATTGGAGGAGAAGCCGGATCCCCGACGCGTCGATTGATTGGCGCTTCAGTGACCAATCGTTGCCAATGCCGAGATGCTGGATGAGCTTCAGTCCGCGCGAACTCGCCAAGCCTCGTTCAACGAGATGACGCCGCTGCGCGCCAACGCGATGGCGGCCTTTGTGATCGGAATCATTCCTTCTTCAATCGCCGCCTCATGCAGCGCATCGGCATCGGCACCGGGCACTACGAGGCGGCGCAGGCGCGGCGTCATCACCATCAATTCGTAAACGGCCTGACGGCGGAAAACGCCAAGGCCCTCGCAGCGATGGCAACCATGACCGATATGGAAAACTTCCTCCGCGCCGACACCCAGCTCTTCACGCATGTGCGCAGGTATTTTTTCTTCGCCGCGGCAGTGCTGGCAAGTCAGGCGGACCAGACGCTGCGAGATCACCGCGAGCAGCGATGTACGCAAAAGATACGATTCAACGCCAAGGTCGAGCAACCGAGTCACTGTGGTCGCAGCGGTATTCGTGTGCAACGTGCTCAGCATCAGATGGCCCGTGAGCGCGCTTTCGACGGCAATATCAGCGGTCTCGCGATCGCGGATCTCGCCGACCATGATCACGTCCGGATCATGGCGCAGGAAATTGCGCATCGCGCTTGCGAAGGTGAAGCCGGCCGCGCGGTTGACCTGCATCTGCTGGATGTCGGCGATGTGGAATTCGACCGGATCCTCGATTGTGAGGATGTTGATGCGTTGCTTGCGCAACTCGAGCAGCATCGCGTAAAGCGTCGTTGACTTGCCGCAGCCGGTCGGCCCGGTAGCGAGGAACATGCCATGGCTGCGCGCCATGACATCCTCGATGCGTTGACGGTCTACTTCGCTGAGGCCGAGTTGGTCGAGGTTCCAGAGGCTCTCGGAAGTGTCGAGCAAGCGGATGACGATGCTTTCGCCGAACACCGACGGCAGCAGCGAGATGCGAAGGTCAACGCTTTGGCCGCCATCGATACGGAATGAGGTGCGGCCATCCTGCGGGCGCCGATGCTCGGCGAGGTTCATGCCGGCGAGCACCTTGATACGACTCACCACGGCCGGGTTCAGCGCGCGCGCCAGACGGCGAACTGGCACGAGTTCGTCATCAATGCGATAGAGCACATCAGTTGCATTCTCGCCCGGACGCAGATGGATGTCCGACGCGCGTCGGGCGACCGCATCGGCGATCAGGGTGTGGACCATGCTGACCACCGGCAACTCGAGGGCAAGGCGCTGCGCTTCCTGTTCGCTCGGAGATTGCTGGTCGGTGATATTCGTATCGAGACCGAGTTGCCGAGCCATCGCACGATCCTCGACTTGATCGTAGTGACGGCCGATCGCTTCGCGGATTTGCAGGGGCGTGGCGACCAGCGGCAACACGCGTTCGCGACTGAGGAAGTCGAGCAGGCGTTGTGCATCCGGACCACCCGGTTCTTCCATGGCCACGGCAACCATGCCCTTGCGCACGCGCAGTGGAATCGCACGCAGACGGCGCGCCAGATCTGGCGGAATCAGTCTGAGCGCATCGGTTTCCGCCGAGATCCGGTCGAGTCGCACGAGCGGCAAACCCAGACTTCGGGCGGTCACGTAGGTCGGTTCACCCGCATCGTCGCCGAGTGCACGCCAGGCTTCCAAGCTGATAGCCGGATAAGCTTGCTCGGCGTAGACGTTCGGATAGCTGCCAAGATAGGCATCGAGGGCCGCGGCGTCTGCCAGCAGGGGTGGTTCGTTTGATTGAATGTCCCGGGTCATCGATGATCTCGCGCGAGTTTGTGATTTGACCGGCTGGGCAACCCCGCCGGGTCAGCGAAAGGTGACTCGTGGCCAAGGTTTCGTCGTGGCGACGATTCGCCGGGCAGTGCGCCTTCATGGGCCAAGGTGTGATCGCATCGTGGACGTAAGCAAGATCGATGCCATGGACCTGACGATGTTGCCCTCTATCTCCGAAAAAGCGCGTGTCTCCTGCTTGCAGCAATGCACATCAACGGACTCCTGTGGCAATCCGCCGCGTATATTCTGCAAACACGCAGGTCAATCGATTCCATGCGCGGGATTCGATCGCTGGCGAGTTTTGTCATAAACCGGATGGCGTGGAACGAAACGACCCTGGGAGAAGGTCGAACCCAGAACAAGTGCCGAGATCGTTCACCCGGCGCGCTTGCATCGTGCTTCGTAGCCTTTGCCCAGCAGTTCGCTGTTTCGTCTGACCAAGGTCGGGAGTCTCTGTTTTCAAACGACAAAATCTCTGGAAAATCAGGACTTTCACTTTACTGCGAAGTATTGTCTACGAGCGAGGCGCAAACGGAATGCGCACGGTACGGGTTGCCAAATGTACCTCGCGAAGGAAGTAGGCGAGGCCCGTGACGAGTGCAAAGGTGGCGCCGGTAAAAAGAATTCCGAGCAAGATCTTGAAATTCAACTTGAGCAGGACTTCGAGAAACAGAGCGGCGACAACGGTACACACGAGCAGGGCTGAAAACGTGCACGCTGTGATGGCTGCGCTGGCCAAGTGCCTGCGCCGCTCGAGGCCTGCCAATTCCTCCCTCAAAGGGCCGGCGATATCTTCAGCACTGATCCTGGACGATTCCGCAACATGCCGGCCGCGATCAATGATTCGCGCAAGGCGCCCGGTCATCACATTCAACATGCCGGCGATGCCCGTCAGCAGGAATACGGGCGTCAGTGCCAACTGGATAGCGTAGGCCATGTCGTCGAGATTGACGGTTGGGCTGGTCATCATTTTCCACGCGTCGGAACAGAGGACGGGATTATCGGTGTACCAGCCTTTAAATGGCTGCACCGCATGCATGTTTTTTTACGTTGCCCCGGAGCATATTCTTCGGTTCTCGATCTGCGCTGTCTGGCAAGGCGCCGTGTTCGAACGGCGCATGCAAGCATTTGATCGGCGCCGTTATAAGAATGTCCAGTTGCGTGACCAGAACGCGTTCCATACCCCAAGCGCCGGATTCGCGGATTGTCCGCAGGGTGGGCGCGTTGGCACTGAACCGCCGATTGGCCTTGCATCCACGCGTACTTGCGGTACGCGTCAGCGCAACCTGCTGGCGGACGAGATGCCTCACCACGGAAAGAGAGAACGTCATGAAGTACCGGATTTTGAGCGCAGTCATGCTTATAGGAGGGTTGTTGCCCCTTCTCGCGGGCGCCGACGAGGGCACGGTGAAAGGCCACATGATCGTCAACGGCAAGACCATCGAACTCACGCACGCCTATGCGTTCGCGCGCCCTGACTCCTTCGACAAGGACAAAGAGCAAGTTCGCGTGATTCTTTCCGACGCGCCGATCACCGACGAGGAGTTGCGCAATGATCGAAACACGCTCGACAAACGCGCCGCAGACGGAAGTTTCCACGCGATTTCAATCGCAATTGGAGACGACATGTTCGGTCATGGCAAGCGTGCCGAAAGCAACGACATCTATACCGCCGAGATCAACAATGGCTGGATCAATACCAGTGGTCTCGACAAATTTGAAATGACCTCGATGGACGCCAACGCAGTAGCCGGACGCGCCCACATGGAGGGTGTTCATGATTTCGAGAACCCGCGCGTCACATTTGATTATGACGTCACATTCAAGGCACCCATCGTTCGTTGACCGTAGCCAGCTCGTGCAGGAAACGACCGCAACCTGGCCGATGCGACTGCACAGCAAGCTTCAACCGGACGGCGCCCATTCGAGCGGACGCCGGAAACTGTCGATACCTTGAAGAGGGCCTGCAGTTCAATCAAGCGTTGACGCTGTCAGGCCTTCTTTCCGATCCATCCGGAAATGAGCAGGAAAAGTCCGAGTCCGACGACAACGCCACTTACCATGCCGACGGTACGCATCATCGCGGCCGGATCGTTTGACTTGCCGGCGATCGACAGAAAAACCACGAAGAACAGTAAGGCCAGGACGATCAGTACGCAGCCGGTGACCACGAATCGCATGTTCTTGCGCCGCATGCACAAGTTCCTGCTTGTTGGATGGAGGAGCAGGATCATT
>JBBQTY010000249.1:0-5459 GCA_038234445.1 Lysobacterales bacterium | reverse complement strand
CTCGATTACTCCATGTATGTCGTGCTTGATCGCGCACTGCCGTTTATCGGCGATGGCCTCAAGCCCGTGCAGCGCCGCATCATCTATTCGATGAGCGAACTTGGCCTGCAGGCCACGGCCAAGCCGAAGAAATCCGCGCGTACGATTGGTGATGTGATCGGTAAATACCATCCGCATGGCGACAGCGCCTGCTACGAGGCGATGGTGCTGATGGCGCAGCCGTTTTCGTATCGCTATCCGCTGGTCGGTGGCCAGGGCAATTTCGGTTCGCAGGATGATCCGAAATCGTTCGCAGCGATGCGCTACACCGAATCGAAACTGACTCCGATCGCCGAGGCGCTGCTGGAAGAACTCGGTCACGGCACGGTCGACTGGGTACCAAACTTCGATGGCACGCTCAAGGAACCAGCATGGATGCCGGCGCGCATTCCGCACGTGCTGATCAACGGTACAACCGGCATCGCGGTCGGCATGGCCACTGATATTCCGCCACACAATCTGCGCGAGATCGTCAACGCCTGCATTCATCTGCTCGACAATCCCGATGCCAGCGTTGCCGAACTCTGCGAGTTCGTTCCGGCCCCGGATTATCCGACCGAAGCCGAGATCATCACGCCGAAGAGCGATCTGCTCACCTTGTACACAACCGGCAATGGCAGCCTGCGTGCGCGGGCCATCTACACGCGCGAAGATGGCAACATCGTCATCACCGCGTTGCCGCACCAGGTGTCGCCGTCGAAGATCATCGAGCAACTCGCCGCACAGATGCGCGCGAAGAAACTGCCGATGATCGAGGATGTGCGCGACGAGTCCGATCACATGAATCCGATTCGCCTCGTGCTGTTTCCGCGTTCGAACCGCATTGATGCCGATGAGCTGATGCCGCATCTGTTTGCGACCACCGATCTCGAAAAGAGCTACCGCGTCAACCTCAACATGATCGGCCTCGATGGTCGTCCGCAGGTCAAGAACCTCCGGCAGATCTTGACCGAGTGGCTACGCTTCCGTACCGATACGGTGACGCGCCGCCTGCAGCATCGTCTCGAAAAAGTTGAGCGCCGCCTGCACCTGCTCGAAGGTCTGCGTATCGCGTATCTCAACCTCGATGAAGTCATCCGCATCGTGCGTACCGAGGACGAGCCGAAGCCCGTGCTGATGAAGCGTTTCGGACTCAGCGACGAACAGGCTGACTACATCCTTGAGACCAAGCTGCGCCAGCTTGCGCGTCTTGAGGAAATGAAGATCAATGCCGAGACCGATGCCCTCGAGCAGGAGCGCGCGAAGATCAATGTGCTGCTCAACTCCAAGGCGCGCTTGAAGACCTTGATCAAGGATGAGTTGCGCGACGATGCGAAGAAATTCGGCGACGATCGTCGTTCCCCGCTGGTCTCACGCGCGGCAGCGCAGGCGCTTGATGAAGCAGCCCTCGTCACCAGTGAGCCCACCACGATCGTGCTGTCGAGCAAGGGCTGGATCCGCGCAGCCAAGGGTCACGATATCGATGCCGCTGCCCTCAACTACCGCGAAGGCGACAGCTACCTTGCCGCCGTCAAGGGGCGCACCACCCAGCAGGTCGCCTTCATCGATTCGACCGGCCGCAGCTATTCGACGCCCGCGCACTCGCTGCCTTCCGCTCGCGGCAATGGCGATCCGATCAGCGGTCGCTTCAGCCTGCCCGCGGGCGCGCAGATCGATACGCTGGTGATCGCCGATCCGTCCACGCGACTCGTGCTCGCTTCAGATTTCGGCTACGGCTTCGTTACCCGATTCGAGGCCTTGCTCGGCAACAAGAAGGCTGGCAAGCAACTGATCAACATGGACGACAAGGCGCATGTGTTGAATCCGGCGCTGGTCGAGGATACCGCGCGTGATCGCATCGTCGTTGCCACCAGCGCAGGTCATCTGCTGATGTTCTCGGTGGCCGAGTTGCCCGAGCTCGACAATGGTGGAAAAGGCAACAAATTAATCGAAATCCCAAAACCGAGACTTAGTTCAGGCGAACGCGTGGTCGGTGTCGCCGTGGTTAACGAGGGCAAAGGTGAAGCAACCCTGTTTGCCGGCCAGCGCAAGCTGATCCTGAAATGGGCTGATCTGGTTGAGTACGGTGGCAACCGAGCCATGCGCGGTTCCCTGCTCCCGCGCGGATTCCAGCGCGTCGATCGCATCGAAACCACGGGTTGAGCATGAAGAAACCAACACGCTGGCTGCTTCGCATTGCTGGACTGATCGCGCTTCTCGCGATCGTCCTCGTCGTCGGCGCGTGGCTCGCCCTGCGCGGCAGCCTGCCGCAACTGGAAGGCCAAGTGCAGACCAGCGCGCTGGCGGCGGGAGTGACGCTCGAACGCGATGCACTCGGCACGGTGACCATCAGAGCGCAGAACCGCGCGGACGCGACCTGGACGCTCGGCTTCGTGCATGCGCAGGAACGTTTCTTCGAGATGGATCTGATGCGTCGCAGCGCCGCCGGTGAACTGGCCGAGCTGTTTGGAGCGGCGGCCTTGCCGATTGATCGCCGCGCACGCGTTCATCGCATGCGTTCTCGCGCCGAAGCAGCGCTTGCGTTGGCGCCCGAAGCCGAGCGCAAACTCGTCGATACGTATCGCGACGGCGTCAATGCCGGACTCGGCGCACTCAGCACGCGACCATTCGCCTACCTGCTCACGCGCAACACGCCGCGTCCGTGGACCAGCGCGGATTGCCTGCTGGTCATCGATGCGATGTATTTTTCGCTCAATGATGCGCAGAACAAGCGCGAACTCGGCTTCTCACGCATGAAGGCCGCGTTGCCGGATTCCGTGTACCAATTTCTCACCGCAACCGGCGGCTGGTGGGATGCGCCCTTGAGCGGTCCTGCGATGCGCTGGCCTGATCCACCATCGGCCGCGGATATCGATCTGCGCGCGCTTGATCAATCCTTGCTCAAGCACACCGAAGCAGCGTCGGATGTCGTCCCCGGTAGCAACAGTTTCGCCGTCAGCGGCGCATTGACCGGCGGCGCCGGCATGATCGCCAACGACATGCATCTCGACTTGCGTGTGCCCGACATCTGGTTTCGCGCGCGTCTGATCTATCCGAATCCGCGCCATCCTGGCGATATGATCGATGTCAGTGGTGCCAGTCTTCCCGGCACGCCGGCAATTGTCGCCGGCAGCAATCGCTCGATTGCCTGGGGCTTCACCAACAGCTACGGCGATTTCACCGATTGGGTACGCGTGATTCCAGATCCGGCCAAGGCGGACCACTATCTGACCGCTGAAGGCAACGTCGCGATCGATACATCTGTGGAATCCATCGCCGTGCATGGCGCGGATGCGGAATCCTTGGTAGTCCGCGAAACGCGTTGGGGGCCGATCATTGCTGAAGATGCCGATGGCACGCCGCTGGCGCTGGCCTGGACCGCCGAACGCGAAGGCGCGGTCAATCTGGAACTGATCAATCTTGAAACCGCGGAGACGGCGGATGAGGCCGTCGCTATTGCCCATCGTGCGGGTATGCCCGCGCAGAATTTTCTCGTCGCCGATCGTTTCGGCAGCATTGCCTGGACGATCGCCGGACGCATTCCAATGCGAATCGGTGGATTCGATCCAAGCCTGCCAGCGGATTGGAGTAAACCGGGCACCGGCTGGAATGGCTGGCTTTCCGCAGACGAAACGCCGCTGATCTCGAACCCGCCGTGGCAGCGTTTGTGGACGGCGAACGCTCGCGTTGTCGATGAAGGCAAGCATCTCGAACTGCTCGGTGATGGCGGTTACGATCTCGGCGCACGGCAGCATCAGATTCGCGATGACCTACGCGCCAAGGATCATTTCACTACGGCGGACATGCTCGACATCCAGCTTGATGATCGCGCGTTGTTTCTCGAACCGTGGCACAAGCAGTTGCTCAAGATTCTTCAACAAGGCACAGCCACTGCGCAACGTGACGCCGTGCTCAAGGCGCTGAATGACTGGGATGGACATGCGTCAATCCATTCGGTTGGCTATCGCATCGTTCGCGGCTGGCGCAATGAGGTAAAGGACACCGTGCTTGATGCGTTTGCCGGCGCGGTTCGCGTCCGCTACGCCGATTTCGAGCTGCCGAAACTGGCGCAATCCGAGCACGCAGTGTGGATGCTCCTGCAGCGCCGACCAGAGAATCTTTTGCCACCGGGCTATCAAACCTGGGAGGCACTGCAACTCGAAGCACTCGATCGCGTAACCGCCAATCTCGACAAACAGCCCGGTGGAATTGCTGCACGCACATGGGGCGAACGAAACACCGCGCGCATCGCCCATCCTTTGTCGCGCGCCCTGCCCGGCTTTCTTGCTCGAATGCTCGACATGCCCGCCGATCAGTTGCCGGGCGACAGCAATATGCCGCGCGTGCAGGCGACCGCATTCGGCGCATCGGAGCGCTTCGCTGTTTCGCCCGGTGATGAAGAGCATGGCTATTTTGAATTGCCTGGCGGCCAGAGCGGACACCCGTTGTCACCGTTCTACGGTGCCGGCCATCGTGATTGGGTTGAAGGCAAACCGACGCCTTTCCTGCCGGGGCCGGCGATCTACAATTTGCAATTTGAGCCTATCGTAAATTGAATGGCGGATCATCGAACGTCCGCCAAAAACGCCGTTAAACCGTAGGAGCCCGTTTACGGGCGAGCTTTCCGACACATTTACGAAAGAGCTCGCCCCTGAAGGGGCTCCTACGAAACCCGCTTATTCGCGCGCGCGCCGCATCACGGCGATTCGAATCCATCCTTGAAAATAATGTCGCTCGCGCTTGGCGCAAGCGTCGATACATCGAGTGTCATGAGTCCACCCGAGGTTGCTGGCTGCAACTCGCTATTGACGGTGACCGGTGCCGAATAGGTCGTCACCGAGAACAGATACAGCGTGCCCCAATCGAGTGAAGCGCCGCTTGGCGCCGTCCAGGTCAGATAACCACCGCTGGCAGTGAATGTCCAGTCATTGCCGGCCGTCAGATCACCATCACTGAATCGATTGGTGACGACGCTGACACCGGCCGGAATCGGCACACGAAAGCGGTTGAAACCCTTGTTGCTGAGGACATCAAGATTGGGTTCCGATCCTGCGGTTACGGCTCGGGAATAATCCAGATTGTGGACCGCATAGTGGTAGATCCGTTTGCCATTGCCGGCGTCCATCACGCGCACCGCAACTTTTGTGTGCCCTTCACTGACGGAAAGCTCGGTGTTTTGCGTGGCAAGCGTGTTCGCGGGAAGGTTTTCCATCCAGCGGTCCGTGATGGAGCCGAGCTTGAAATTGTCTTGACCGGCAAAAGTCCAGTTGCCCGCCGAGTAGGTCGGGGTGCCGGTGACTGTCGCCATCGAGTTGTAAATGTTGATGTCTTGCCGAGCCAGATACCAGGAATCAAACAGGTAGCTGGCGCCCGGATTCACGGTATTGCTGATTTGTGATTCGTTGACAACCATGCGGCGCACAAAACCATCATCGGTCGGA
>JBBQTY010000248.1:0-5473 GCA_038234445.1 Lysobacterales bacterium | reverse complement strand
GCCAGCCAGGCCGACCCCTACCGCATCATGATCGTCGAGGATGATCGCTCGCAGGCATTTTTTGCCGAATCGATCCTGCGCAAGAACGGCATGCAGACGCTGGCTGTGGGTGACGCCGCGGATGTGCTCGACAAACTCGATGAGTTTGATCCCGATCTCGTGCTGATGGATCTCAACATGCCGGTCTGCAACGGCATCGAACTGACCGCGCTGATCCGCGAGCGCGAAGCGTATATCTCGATGCCGATCGTGTTCCTCTCCGGCGAAGGCGATACCGAAAAGCATTTCGAGGCACTGAGCGCCGGCGGCGATGATTTCCTGACCAAGCCGATTGCACCGCGCCATCTGATCACCGCAGTGACCAGCCGGGTCAAGCGCGCGCGCCAGGTTGCGCGTCGACGTCCGGCAACGGTGCGCGAGCCTGTGTCGAATTTGCAGACCGCAATGCAGATCAACGCACGCCTGACCGAAATGCTGGCGATGGAAGATGCCGCCACGCGCAATGGCGGCATCCTGTTCATCGCGCTCGAGTGTGCCGATGTATTGCGCAAACGCCTCAAAGACAGCGAATTTGATGCCTTGATCGAGCGCGTCACGACGCTGCTGCGCGGCAAGCTCGGTCATCACGATTTGCTCGCGCGCTCGGGTGACGGCGAATTTCTGCTGCTCAATCCGGACCGTCCCGAAGCGGCGCTGGAACAGCTCGCGGTGGCCTTGCGCGATGTCGTCGATAGCGAAAAATTCCGCCTGCCGGGCAAACTCCCCGATATCGCCATCGGTGTCGGCATTTGTCCATTCACGCGCGCCGCCGGTGATGCGCGCGCGATGATCGAAGCGGCCGAGGGCGCCTTGCTCGATACACCCGCGACGGTCGAGCCCAGCGTTGTCAGCCTGGTGCCGAAATCGATCGAACCTCCGCGCGATCCGGTGGAGGAAGCCGTTCGCCAGGCGCTTGAAAACTCCTCGTTCCGGGTGGTTTTCCAACCGATCGTCTCGCTGCACGGCGAGGAGGAAAAACAATTCCAGGCGCTGCTGCGACTTTCCACGGACAGCGGCCGCGTCTATTCCGCCACCGAGCTGATCCCGGCTGCAGAATCGGCCGGCTTGATTGGCGAAGTCGATCGTTGGATGCTCGACAGCTGCCTCGGCACGATCGCCGACCATCTGCGCGGCGGCGACAGCGTGCGCTTGTTCGTCAATCATTCCGCGAGCAGCATCCGCGATCCCGAGCGTGTCGCTTGGTTGCGTCAGGCGCTTGAATCCAGACGCGTGCCAGCGGCACAAATCGCGATCGACCTGCGCATGGAAGATGCCAAGGCGGATATTCCGGGCACTATCCGATTCGCCTTGGCGATGAAGCAAATCGGCGTCTGCCTCACCTTGTCCGGGGTGGAAGCCGGTGATCAGGCGACCGATATGCTCATGCACCTGCCGGTCGATTTCATCAAGCTTTCGCCGCGCTACACCTCGGACCGCGGCGACGACCATCGCAAGGAATTGAGTGATCTCGTGAAACTCGCGCATGCCAGCGGACGCAAGGTGATTGCGCCGCGTGTCGAGGAAGCGCGCATCGCCGCATCGTTGTGGGCCAGCGGCATCGATCTGATTCAGGGCAACTTCGTCCAGCAGGCGACCCGCGACGCGACCTACGATTTCAAGGTAGCTCACGCTTGAGCGACCTGATGCAGTCTTCGCAAAACCCCTCCGGGCCATCATCGAAACCAGACTGGCGCAATCGCGCCACAGCCGCGCTTGCTGTGCTCAGTGGCGTGCTGGCCGTTGCCGTTGCGTTTGCGCCGGCACCACTGTCGACCTGGTTGGCTGCTGCGCTGGTGCCGATTTCGCTAGCCTGCGCCGTACTCGCAATATTGCAGCCGAAAGTAGCCGGCATCGCGCCCGAGCCACCGCTGCAGGTGATTGCCGCACCCGTTGCGAAACCCGAGATTCCGCCTGAGACCCAGCGCGAGCTTGAATCGCTGCGCGCGATGCAGGGCGAGTTGCAAGCCGCACGTCAGGAAGCCGAAGCCGCGACGATGGCGAAGGGCGAATTCCTCGCCACGATGAGCCATGAAATCCGCACGCCGCTGAATGGCATCGTGCCCTTGCTCGACATCCTGCGCTCGACACCGCTGCAACCGGATCAGCGCGAATATCTGGCGACCGCGTATCGATCATCGCTGGAACTGTTGCGCATCGTCGATGACATTCTTGATTTCTCCAAACTGGAGGCCAGCAAGCTCGAACTCGAATGCGTCGGCGTCAATCTCAAGGAACTGGTCGATTCGGTCGCCAAGCTCATGCAGGGCAGCGCAAACGCCAAGGGATTGCGCCTCGGTGTCGTCATCGATCCTTCTGTTCGACTGGCTGTTCGTGGCGATCCGGTGCGTCTGCGCCAGGTGTTGGTCAATCTCGTCAGCAACGCAATCAAGTTCACCGAGCGCGGCGGCGTCACCATCCAGGTCGGCAAGCGCGGCGAATCGCGCACGCACCACGAGGTGACCTTCGCGGTGCGCGATACCGGCATCGGCCTCTCTGAGGAAGCCGCCGCAAAGCTGTTCAAACCGTTCGCCCAAGCCGATGCATCGACGACTCGGGTTTTCGGTGGAACGGGCTTGGGCCTGGTCATTTGCAAACGCCTTGTCGAGCTCATGGAAGGCCGCATTGGCGTGCGCTCGGAGCTTGGTCGCGGCTCGGCGTTCTGGTTCAATGTGCCGTTGCAGAAAGCCATTGGCGATGTGCGTGCGCGCACCGACCTGGCCGGGGTTCGCGCCCTGATTGTGAGCGGCAACGAGACGTTCCTGCGTCGCGCAGGCGGCATGCTCAGTCAGTTGGGCATGAGTCACTTGCACAGCAATCTGGCCGTCGATGCGTTGAGCAAGCTGCGCTCCAGCTCAAGCATGGGCGAACGCTGGGGCTACGAATTCCTGATCATCGATCTGGCCTCGGTCGGTGCCGCGACGATTGCCCTGGTGCGCAATATTCGCCGCGATCCGTCACTCGATCCGCTGCGAATCGTCGTCGTCGGCAGTCACGACAGTGCGCAGGATCTGCGCGCCGATGAGCGACTTGCGGCGGTATCGGAAAACTTTGACGAACGCGAACTGCGCGAAACCCTCGGTCGCCTGTTGGGTATCGGTCACGCCGAGATCAATCGCGAAGGTCCGCTGCTGGCGGCAGCCGATCCGGGCCTGGATGCCGGCATCTTCGAACCCGACACGAAACTGCGCGGTCACGCCTTGCTGGTCGAAGACAATCCAGTCAACGCCAAAGTCGCCGAGCGCTTGCTCTCGATGCTGGGCATCACCGTCGATGCCGCGACCGATGGCAGCATTGCGTTGGAGAAGCTCGCGCAGGGACGCTACGACCTGATCCTGATGGATTGCCAGATGCCGATCATGGATGGTTATACGGCAACGCGGCAACGCCGATCCCTGGAAGCGACAGGCAACTTGCCGCGACTGCCGATCATTGCGATGACCGCGAACGCCATGGTCGGCGATCGCGAAAAGTGTCTTGCCGCAGGCATGGATGATTACCTGACCAAGCCACTTGATCGCCGACTGCTGCACAAGACCCTCGCCCATTGGCTGGCGAAATCGGGATCGCAATCGGCACCCTCGAAAACACCCGTCGCGCCAAGCGCACCCAAGCCAACCGCAGCGGAAGCGATCCCGCAAGTTTCGACGCCGGTGATTGCGCCCGCAGCGAAAACGATCAACGACGTTTCGAGCGCACCCGCAGCAACGCCAAACCTGCTGCCACCGGTCGATCAAGGCGTCGTCCAGGAGCTACTCGAAATGATGGGCGAAGGCTTCGCCGATTTGATCCAGGTCTATTTCGACGACACCCCGAAGCTGTTGGCCCGCCTGCGTGATGCCGCGAACACAGCCAACCACGACGCCATCGCCGACATCACCCACTCGCTCAAATCATCCAGCGCAAACGTAGGCGCCCTGCCCTTAGCCGAGATCGCCAAAGCCGCCGAACTCGATGCCAAGGCACACCAAGGCAACCACTTGAGCTCACTCCCCCAGCGCATCGAAAACGAATACGCACGCGTGTTGGAGGCGTTTGCTGGAATAGGGCTGGCGCCGGCTTGAACAGCTTCGGCGCAGAGCATCGGGCCTGAAGGCCTCTCCCACAGAAGCCGAGCGCAATTGTGGGAAGCGGCTTTAGCCGCGATGCGTTTCGCCGGGATTGCAGAAAAGCATCGGGCCTGAAGGCCTCTCCCACGAAGCCGCCTTTTGTGGGAAGCGGCTTCAGCCGCGATGCTCTTCTCCGGGGTGCAGGAAAATCGGGCCTGAAGGTCTCTCCTCGAACAGCGACTAAGATGCATAGCTATTGCTCGCGCAACCAAATGGCATCCCAGAATGGATATTCCGCGATTCGAGCAACAAGGCCTGCGCGCACGGGATTGAGGACGACGTACCGGGCAATCGATAGCAGGTCTTCCTCTCGCCGAAGCGCGCGGTCGTGAAATCCTTCGGCCCAGACGCGGCCGCGACAATTGCGCTGCACGTTGACGGCGTTTGCGGTTGCTCCCTTGATGCGGCCTACCAGAGTCGAAAGCGTGTCCACGGCGCCCAATTCCAGTAAGCCATGCCAGTGATCAGGCATCAGCACCCAACTGAGGAGTCGGGATTGCCTCAGCAACGACCTGCTATGCAAAGCGCGAGCGAAAGCGATCGCGCAGGGCCATTCCTGAAAAATCTTCAACCGATAAGACGTGTTGAACGTGACGAGGTAGATGCGACCCATCTCACTGGCGCGTCCCTTGCGCAAGCTCGAACTTCCATTGGCAGGAAAATACAGTCGTTTCATCCTGCCATGCTCGGTGCAATCGAGAACTATGGCGATAGGCGATTTCGGATTCTTTTGTAGGAAAATGTCTCGCGGGAGCTGACTTCAGATTCGACGCACTACTATGGAATGTGAAAAGCGCATCGGGCCTGAAGGCCTCTCCCACAGAAGCCGGCTTTTGTGGGAAGCGGCTTTAGCCGCGATGCTCTTCGCCGGGATTGCCGCACAGCATCGGGCCTGAAGGCCTCTCCCACAGAAGCCGAAGCAACGGCGCGGGCTTCTTGGTTAGGGCTTGCGTTGCTGGTTCGTCGTGGGAAGTGGCTTCAGCCACGATGCTCTTCTCCGGGATTGCAGAAAAGCATCGGGCCTGAAGGCCTCTCCCACAGAAGCCGAGCGCAGTCGTGGGAAGCGGCTTCAGCCGCTTGTCCCCTCTCGGGGGTGATGCGTTTGTCGCATCGTTACGAAGGGCATCGGGCCCGAAGGCCTCTCCCACACTCGTCATCTCTCAGCGAAAGCCCGATGACGGACGTAACCCTTCAACTCCCAATCTTCGTCTGCAAATAGTTCGCTTCACCAAGCTGAGCAATCAAGGCGAGCTGGGTCTCCAGCCAATCAATATGTTCTTCCTCGGATGCGAGGATATCGACAAACAACTTGCGGCTGACGTAGTCCG
>JBBQTY010000247.1:0-5508 GCA_038234445.1 Lysobacterales bacterium | reverse complement strand
GGAATCTACAGCTACAGAGACGCATTCCTTTACAGCGTCTCAGTGGTTCGCAACATCGCCGATGTCGACCACGACATCAACGGCGGCCTCGGTGGTGGTGCCTACGCCGAACCCGGCGCACGCACGGTGCTGGTGAATACGCTCGTCGCAGGTAACGGCGTCAACGGCGGATTTGATGACGACGATTGCGATGGCAGCTTCGAGCTGTACGGTTTCAATCTTTTCGGCGAGGCGGTGCATTGCAGCTTCACCGGCAACGGTGGGCTCGCCTACAACTTCATGTCAGTCGACTCGATCGGCCCGTTGCGCGACAACGGAGGCCCGACGTTTACCCACGCCTTGCTGCCCGGCAGCGAGGCTATCGATGCGACCGCCCCGCAGGGCTGTATTGAGCAGTCAGGCGGACCCCTGCTGAACGACCAGCGTGGCGCGCCGCGCATAGCCGGCGTGCGTTGTGATGTTGGCGCGTATGAGTACGGCGCAGTTATCGATCGCATTTTCAGAAACGGGTTCGAGTAGAACGCATGGAACCTCCAATCAAACGGCTCTACACCATCAAGCCCGCGAATCTGCAGTCGGTCCATGTGAAACGATCCAACCGTCCAGCGCTTGCGCGGCCGTCGCGGACTCGATTGTCTATTGGCGGGCTTTTGTTGCAGACCTTTTTGATTGTGGCAATAGGGATGATATCGGGCAGCGCGCTGGCCGATTCGACTTACATCGTCAACACTACTGCTGACCTCATCGACGACAACACCGACGACGGAATTTGTCACACCAGCGCGAACACCTGTTCGCTGCGTGCGGCGATCATGCAGGCAAATCATCTGATCGAAACCGGCATAGTCAGCATCAACCTTCCTGCGGGATATTTCGCGATCACGCGCCCGATCAATGGTCCGAACGGCGAGGACAACGGCGATCTGAACCTGACGATTCCGAACACCGCCAACCAGTTCATCGCCATCCTGGGCGCCGGATCTGCGAATACCGTCATCGATGGCAACCAGATGGACGGAGTAATGACGATTTCGGCTGGTCGAAGTGCCGGAATCGCGAATCTCACGGTTCGCAATGGGCTTCGTCAGAGCGGTGTGGTGGGTGGTGGCGCAATACTCAACCATGGTTCGATGGTCATCCTTGATTGCCTTGTCGGGGACAGTTCGACCAACGGAGCCGGCGGCGCGATCTACAGTGACTCTCTGCTCAATGTCGTCGGCAGCACGATTTTCTCCAGCACCGCACAGGGAAATGGCGGCGGAATCTACAGCTCGGGAACGTTGGTGGTTTCCGGAAGCACGATAACCGGCAATATCGCGATATTCAATTTTGCCCAAGGAGGCGGCCTCTACCTGAGTGGGCCCGCCAAGATCAGGAACAGCACGATCAGTCTGAACCTGGCCAGCAACGGGGGTGGATTGCTCACCGTCGACGAACTGACAATGGTCAATAGCACGATCAGCAAAAACCTCTCCAACACCTCTGGCGGTGGGCTTCTCAATTTCGGGCACACGTTTCTTTACAGCACTACGATCGTCGGTAACTACGCGGACTTTGACGGAGACAGTTCCGGTAGTGGCGGCGGCGTGTTTGCCGATATCACGGGGGGCCATCGCCTCGTCGCTGTCAACACGCTGATTTCGTCGAATACCATGCGAACGTCGACCTTGTTCAACGACTGCGGCGGAGTTTTGGAGGTGTATGGATTCAATCGCATCGGCGAGCCATCTGGATGCACGTATGCTGGAAACGGGGCACCCGCGGTGGGAGCGGTGACCAGATCGACCGTGGGGCCATTGGCAGACAACGGCGGGCCGACGCCGACCCATGCACTGTTTGTGGGCAGCCAGGCCATCGACAGCACAACGCCGCAAGGCTGTATCGATGATACCGGCGCACTGCTGACGACCGACCAGCGCGGCGCGGCACGCGTGGCTGGCGCGCGTTGTGATGTCGGCGCGTTCGAGTACAGCGCCGTGATCGACCGGATCTTCAAGACCGGATTCGAATAGCAGGGTTCTCGCGGAGAGGCCGTCACTTCGCAGCTCGGCCGCGCCAATTTCATCGACACCCCCGCCCTGAATTGCCACATAGCCTATGTCTCGCGCACGTCGCTCTGATGGGGTCCTGTCACGCGGAAGATGTCAGCTCCGCTCATCGCTCTGGTGTCCGGCGCAAACGCGTCCAGTGATCTGCCCTGCCATCGAGGCACTGACGCCGCCGGAGAGGCAAGCGACCACCTTTGACGGTGATCTCGCCGCCGCGCCGAGCCGTTGTTGGAGACGTTTACCCCTGATTCCAAATTAGCACCAAATTGGTGATCATCGAAAACATGTTGCACCAACAACAGTCATTTTGATAACTCAAGGTCTCGTATGAAGCACATAAATAACTGAAGTAAAACGATTTTTGCAGTGCAGCAAATCTGGCACGGGGGTTGCAATGAAATATTTACAACCACCCCCAAACCGAGGTTTCCATGTCTGTCGCAAACGTGCTCAAGCTGATCAAGGATCAGAACATCACCTACGTCGATTTCCGCTTCACCGACCTGCGTGGTGTCCAGCAACACATCACTTTTCCGGCCGCGACGATCGACGAATCGACGTTCGAGGACGGCAAGATGTTCGACGGCTCGTCGATCTCGGGCTGGAAGGGCATCAACGAGTCGGACATGGTGCTGATGCCGGATCCCGATACCGCCCTGGTCGATCCGTTCCTCGACGATCCGACCCTGATCCTCTATTGCGACATTCTCGAACCGAACACGATGCAGGCCTACTCGCGCGATCCGCGTTCGCTGGCCAAGCGCGCCGAGGCCTATCTCAAATCGACCGGTATCGCCGATACCGCATTCTTCGGTCCGGAGCCCGAGTTCTTCATCTTCGATTCGGTGCGCTGGCAGAACGACATGGGCAAGTGCTTCTTCGAGATCGAATCGCAGGAAGCTGCGTGGTCTTCATCCAAGCGCTACGAGGAAGGCAATAGCGGCCATCGCCCGGTCGTCAAGGGCGGCTATTTTCCGGTGCCGCCAGTGGATTCGCTGCAGGATATCCGCGCCGAGATGTGCAACGTGCTGGCCGAACTGGGCCAGGTCATCGAAGTGCACCATCACGAAGTCGCCAACGCGGGCCAGTGCGAAATCGGCGTGCAGTTCAACTCGCTGGTAAAGAAAGCCGATGAGCTGCTCGCACTGAAGTATGTCGTCAAGAACGTGGCTCATCGCAATGGCAAGACCGCGACCTTCATGCCCAAACCGCTGGTCGGCGACAACGGTTCGGGCATGCACGTGCATCAGTCGCTGTCGAAGGGCGGCGTGAATCTGTTCACCGGCGATCTCTACGGTGGTTTGTCCCAGACTGCACTTTGGTACATCGGCGGCATCTTCAAGCACGCCCGCGCGATCAACGCGTTCGCCAACTCGACGACCAACAGCTACAAGCGTCTCGTGCCGGGTTTCGAAGCGCCGGTCATGCTCGCCTACTCGGCGCGCAATCGTTCAGCCAGTTGCCGCATTCCGTTCGTCTCCAATCCGAAAGGCCGGCGCATCGAGATCCGTTTCCCGGATCCGATGAACTCGGGCTATCTCGTGTTCTCGGCCCTGCTGATGGCCGGTCTCGACGGCATCATCAACAAGATCGATCCGGGCGCGCCGTCGGACAAGGATCTCTACGACCTGCCGCCCGAAGAAGAAAAGAACATTCCGCAAGTGTGTTCAAGCCTCGACCAAGCGCTCGAGGCACTCGACAAGGATCGCGACTTCCTCAAGGCCGGCGGCGTGTTTTCCGATGACTTCATCGATGGCTATATCGATCTGAAGATGGGCGAAGTCACGCGCTTCCGCGCTGCCACGCATCCGCTCGAATACCAGATGTATTACTCGGTGTGAGCCTGCGCGGGGGCGCATGACCTCCGTGTTGTACAGGTGCCGATTGCTTAGTTTTATTTTTCCGTTTTCCCACTGTCCCGAGGTCAGACCCATGAAGAGCCGATTTCTAGCACGTTGCATCATCGTTTCGCTCGCTGGCGCGGTCATGGCCGCGCACGCGCAAGAAGCGCCGCCACCTGTCACCGGTTCGCTCGCCATCACCTCCGACTACCTGTTTCGCGGTCTGACCCAGACCAATCGCAAGCCGGCGCTGCAGGGAAGTCTGCAGTATGACCATACGAGCGGCTTCTATGCTGGCGTGTGGGGCAGCAGTATCAGTTGGCTGTCGGACTATGAAGGCGTCTCGAGCAGCATCGAGCTCGATCTCTATGCCGGCTTCAAGGGTGGTTTTGGCGAAGGCTGGACCTACGACGTTGGCGTCCTGCGCTATCAGTATCCGGGGCAATTTCCGGACGGGTTCACCAGTCCCAACACGACCGAGGTCTATGCGTCGATCGGCTGGAAAACGCTCTCGGCGAAGTACTGGTACGCCACGACCAATGCATTCGGCTTCACCGACTCCGAGAAGAGTGACTACATCGAAGTCAACTGGAACCAGCCCTTTGCTGACATCTGGACATTCAATGCGCATGCCGGCCACCAGACCATCGATGGTTTAAGCGACGCCGACTACACCGATTACAAAGTCGGCGTGACCGTGACGCTGCCCCACGCGTTCTCGCTGGCCGCTGCCTATTCCGATACCGATGCCAAAGAGAGTGTCTACACCAACTCGTATGGCAAGTTCCTCGGCAAGAACACCGTGTTGGTCACGCTGACCAAGACATTCTGAAACGGGCTGCACGGGCCACGGCCCGAACCACCGATTGATCACCAACACCGGAGTGGCCATGAAACTGATTACCGCCATTGTTCGCCCGTTCAAGCTTGATGAGGTCCGCGAGGCCTTGTCCCAGGCCGGCGTGTCCGGCATCACCGTCACCGAGGTCAAGGGCTTTGGTCGCCAGAAAGGGCATACCGAGTTGTATCGCGGTGCCGAATACATCGTCGATTTCCTGCCCAAGGTGAAGATCGAAACCGTGGTCACCGATGACCGCGTCGAAGCCGTCATCGAAGCAATCCAGGCTGTGGCCGGCACCGGCAAGACCGGCGACGGCAAGATCTTTGTGTCGCCGATCGACCAGGCGATCCGCATCCGCACCGGAGAAATCGGCGCCGACGCGCTCTGACCCCAACCTCGCGAGGACATCATGAAAACGCTACCGAAATCATTGAGAGACGCGCGACTGCCGAAGCTTGGATTCGGCGCACTGACCCTGCTGCTGTTGGCAGCGTTGAATCCGGCTTTCGCACAAGACGTTGTCGCTGCGGCGCCGGCGGTGGTTGCGACTGTGGACAAGGGCGACGTTGCCTGGATGCTCACCTCGACCCTGCTGGTGCTGCTCATGACGGTGCCGGGTCTGGCCCTTTTCTACGGTGGCATGGTGCGTTCGAAGAACGTGTTGTCGGTGATGATCCAGGTCATGGTCATCTTCTCGCTGCTGATCCTGCTCTGGGCTATATACGGCTATAGCATCGCCTTTGTCGGTGGCAATGCGGTGATCGGGTCATTCGACAAG
>JBBQTY010000246.1:0-5527 GCA_038234445.1 Lysobacterales bacterium | reverse complement strand
TCGATCGCATCAATCAGATCGTATCCGGGCATTGGTTCTCGAGTGCG
The DNA here is from genome assembly GCA_038234445.1 of Lysobacterales bacterium. GTDB lineage: Bacteria > Pseudomonadota > Gammaproteobacteria > Xanthomonadales > Rhodanobacteraceae > Dokdonella. The sequence goes on along the minus strand of JBBQTY010000246.1, from coordinate 5,480 downwards.
GATGCCACCGCGACGCATCGCCAAAGCTACGAAATCGCCGCGCAACAATTCGCTCCGCTGCTGGCCCAATTGCGCAGCCTAATCCTCGTTGATCTGGCCAAACTGGAGAACGATGCCGATGCGGCCGGCGCACCGTGGACGCCAGGACGCGTGCCCGACTGGAAATCCTGAGCAAGCGACTCTGGAATCTCCGTAATAGCCATCACGTCGTTGTGCGAGCCGCGCAACGACGTGATTCTCAAACCTGCATCACCGATCGATTGGCAAGTGGCTCGCCCACACAAGGTTAGATACAAATAAACACGTCCAGAAACACGAGTCGGTGTCTTACAGGATGTCGCACAGTCTTCACCCCGTGAAGTCAGCGGATGCGGCCAGCGTAATCCAGTGACCTACTAGGGCCGGTGAAGCGCGCAGAGCTTGTTGCCGTCTGGATCACGAACATACGCCAGATGCATCGCACCCATCTTGCCTTCACGCAAACCCGGCGGACCTTCGATCGACGTACCGCCATTCGAAACGGCTGTGTCGTGGAACTCCTTTACCTGCTCTGGCGAACTGCACTTGAAGCCGATGGTTGCGCCATTGGCCGAGGTTGCCACTTCGTCGTTGATCGGCTCGCTGATGCAATAGGTTCCGCCATCGTGTCGATAAAAGAGTCGCGCGTGACCTGTACTCGCCGCGTTTTGCAGCGGCTCACCCACCCCAAGAACACCGAGTACCGCGTTGTAGAAGCGCTTCGAGCGCTCAATGTCGTTGGTACCAACCATGACGTGACTGAACATGCTTCTCTCCTCAAGGTCCTGCATTGCAGCTGCCAGGATTGGCATCTGCGTCAATTATGTACTGTCCTCATCGCACGAGGAATGACCGTAGTGGCCGACGGCAAGACTCCGCGCGCGCTTGAATGACTAGCTGGTTCCCACCGGATGCGCAGCGCGAGCTTTTTCGCTGAGCACCGGCCAAGTACCAATCAGACCGAGCAAAAAACCAGCTCCCGCGACAAACCAGATAGCCGAAGCAACGAGCTCGAACGACTCAACGCTTGGCAAGATGACAATGTAAGGAATGATGATCAGCCCGCGCGTAAGGCAGATGAATGATATGACGACCAGAGCCGCGCGGGTAAAAGGGAGATAACGCAAATCGCCCCGAGCAGAGAGTCCAAACAGGGCGCAGGCAAACATGAGCCCGCCAATGACGAAGGCACCCATAGGGCCAAATGCCGTGCCGTTTCGCGCGGATGCAACGGCCGCCGCCGGCGCATGCAGAAATGCATACCAGTCGGAACCAAGCAACGGCGCGATCCAGTGAATACCGGCGCCGAACAGGGCGATGGCCGCAGCTATCAGCAGAGACAAATGTGCGACGCGTTTCGACATGCGAGCTACCGAATAGTCGAGATGGAAACCATCTCTATTGTGAAGTGCAATCCAATCGTAGCCACATCACAACTCTGAAATGAATGGCACTGGCGTAAGCCCGTCATCCTCGCGAAGGCGAGGATCCAGTGCCTTTGAGCATCCGAAAAGTCCCGAAGTCACTGAATTGACCAGCCATGCGGCTGTTGAAAAGCGCTTCTGCCGTCGCAGGAATGACGAAAAATTGATGATTTGAGCGTAGTTTTTCTTAAGTCAGTGCCAGTCGAGTCTGAGCGGACTTTAGGACAGCGGGGCAAAGCAACCATTCATCGACGCATGATCAGGCGCCGCTTGGCGCTTTTTGCAGCGCGATGAGCAGCACGCCGCCTGCAACCATCGAGATGCCCAGCCATCCCTGAGCCGATGGGCGCTCACCCAAAAGGGCGAAAGCGAAAACCGCGACCAGAACAACGCTGAGCTTGTCCACTGGAGCGACTTGAGACGCCTGCCCCAGTTGCAGCGCGCGGAAATAGCAAACCCAGGAAGCGCCAGTGGCAAGTGCTGACAAGGCCAGAAAGATCAGCGTTTTGGACGAAAGCGAAAGTGGATTACTCCATTTTCCGGTAAGCCAAACGAACGGAGCCAGAACGAACAAGATGATCACGGTGCGGATCAGCGTAGCCAGATCGGAGTCAACGCCACGAATGCCGACTTTGGCAAAGATCGCCGTGAGCGCGGCAAAGACCGCCGAAAGCAAAGCCCAGAGAACCCAACCGGATGGCATTGTCATTGGAAACCGCTCCTGACACAGAATGAAATCTCCAGCTCTTGAGCGGCGACTTCTTTCGAACAAAGGAACATCTTCTGACCTCGTGCCATATGGAACGCCTTGAAGCTATGTCATGAGAAAGACGCTTGAATCAAGCAACGGCCTGGCCACTCGACGCCATCAAATTTTCGGACCGTAGCCACTGACGATGCTGCACAAGCGCAGCAACAGCGAACACCGTCTCCAGCACGGCGCCGACGCTCGCGCTCAATTGCGCCGGTGCAGCGAAGTAACCAAGACAGACACCAGCAACGGCAAGCGCCAAACCCAACACCCAGTACAAGCGCATTCCGTAGATCGTGGCGAACACGAGGTAGCGCCCACCGATAATCAACAACATCGCAGGAAAGAACCAGCCGATTTGCTGCCGGCTCAAAAAGTAGGCTAATGGAATGCAGAAAACCAACCAGAAAGTGCTGGCGCCCGCGAGCTGCCCGAGAGGATTGCCTTTCGTGTGAGCACCCGAAGCGCTGAGTGCTTTGCAGATGATCACGCCGACGGGGTGGATCAGCATGCCCCCGATAAGCAATACCCAGACGGCCTTTTCGGCAGTCAAAAAGATCGCCACAACTGCGGCCACCGCCCAGGCAATTGCCGACGCCAGAACGCCAGCTCCCCCGCTGCAATAGCCCCTGCGCATATCCCCTTGCGCGTCCGAAATACTCAGATTCATGTTTCCGAACCTCTGTGTGCCATCTACACGGATCAGTGCTTGGTTCAACGCTGTGACCGCTGACGGCAATAACGATGGAGCCGACCAAATCCACGCGGTCGGTTTAAGGATTTACGAAGCGCCCAATGTCCCTGCAATCGCCAATAGACACCGAACAACCTGCGCTCGGACTTTGGGCGATTTCACGTTCCCAGGCAAGCGACTAAACCAGTGCCCATTGGGCCCAAAATCGCTGCCGCGCAGCGCTGAAAGCCGTCGAGTCGTTGGCAACGGCTTTAGCGCAAGGACGCGTATGCACTCCAAGAGCTGATCCCTCGATGAAAATCGGAAAGTCATTCCAGCAACCTCGACGCAAAGTACCGGAAAACCCTTCCGCCCTTCAGCCTTGGGAGCGGGAGGCAGAAAATCCCTTGCATCGCGCCAGGGTTCATTGCCTTGCTCGATGTGAACCCAATACGCCATCGGCTCGGTACGCCAATCCGGCCTGTATTCGATCCAGTGCTTCGGAAGTTCGTGCATTTACGTTCGACAACCTCTTGAGCAGCGGCTTCGCCGTTCGCTGGAACAGCGCAGTAAAAACGTTGGAGGCAAGGAAACTGGACTAAAGGCACCAGGCAACTAATTTCGGTATCCCGGCTTCCGAGCATCGTTGTCTGGGGAAATGCCTTGGCTGCGATTGGCGCGATACCTGGCAAACACCAATACTCTCATCATCCCGGCGAAAGCCGGGATCCATTTTCAGGCAGTAGAAATCAAGATGGATCCCGGCTTTTGCCGGGATGACGGCCTCAAGCAAGTGCCATTCGACTCTGACCCCGTTGATCGCAATGCCCAGCAAAAGCCCGGAAGCTCAGGGCGATGGCATCACTCGCCCAGGGGTGACGGGAAGTCTCTTGAGGAATTGTTGGCGCCCGTCTTGGACGCCGGGCGCAGGTTTTTGGCCATAAGAGCCACTTCCTTGACCCGTACGAAGTCACGCGCTCCAGCGTTGTCCAACCAAGCTGTTCGTAGAAGCGTGGTGCAGCGCCAACCGAGAGATAAAGAATTCAACCCCAAGTTCCTTCGCCTTCGACTCCAAGGCGCGGACAAGCATCGTGCCGACGCCCGCGTGGCGAAACTCTTCTTTGACGTACATGCCAGCGAGCCACGGTGATAGCCCGGCTTTGGTGCCTGGCTCAGAAAGCTTGATGCTGCCCGTTCCGGCCAGCGCGTCACCGCTGAGCGCGACGATGGTTATCGGCAGGCGATCTTTTACAGCACGAGCAACGAATAATCCTCGCAGATCCTCTTCGCTCGTCTCAATGGCCTGAAATATATCGGCCGATTGCAGGTAGACCAAGCCCGCGACTTAGGGAATCAAATGACTGTGATTTGCGAGATAGTCGATGTGCATGACGTTCCGATTTTCGCGGCACTGCATTGCGGGGGCCCAACGGTGGAGTTGAGCGGCGGGGTAGCCGCCCGCCTCGAACGAGTGGTTAGGCCTCACCGCTAGGACGCATGCTGCGGAACACAACCCAAGCCCAAATGGATAAGCCACCACTCATTGCCGTAATGAACAAATAGATCGGATCCGAAGCAAGCGAAACGTTCTCCACAATCATTCTCGCCACATGGGCAACGACGAGCAAGGCAAAAATGACACCTGTTACCGCAACGTATAGCCTCATCTCCCGCTCTCCCTCAGTTTGCCAAGTGGGGCCTAACAAGGCTGTAGAAAAACTCCGCAAATCTTGCTGCAATAGCCGCACGCGCACAAGAGGTATTTGTGGATGGCTAGATATCGGCATATTGGTCTGAGTCCCCGGCTGTTGACGGTGGATCTGGAGTCGCAGTTGGTCCCGGATACGATCGCAATCAGCGAAGATGCCAAGCCACATTTCACGGTGATTACCGATTCCATCAGTCGCTCGCGCGATGCAATCGCGTCGGTGTTCGGCAAAGTGTTGAGCGTGCTGAAATCAACGGTGTCATTGCTTTCGTCGACCAACAATCAATGACTCTGACCCCCGTTGATCGGAATGAAATGACGCTTTGACCGCGCCACGCGGTGGGCGGTCACCTTGAACGATTGGTTAGGCAGCTGGTTACTCTCCGATCTCGCCAGATACATAGGCAGCGATCTCTCTGGTGTTCTTCACAAACGCTGCCTCCAAATCAACGCCACACTTGTTTGCTAGGACAATAATCGACCACAAACAGTCCGACAGTTCATGACCAAGTTTCGATTTGCAGTCATCAATATCTCGGACGCCGGCGTGTGCCTGAATAAGTTTTGCTAGGTCGCCGACGTCTCCCATGAAGCCAAGCGCAAGTTCCTGTGTGGACCAGACGCGGCCATACTTCTTGGTCTCAAGCCGTTCGTAGAGCTCGTTTAGCTCCAATGCTGCCTTTTCAAGTTCTTTGAATTTCATGTTGTGCCGCCTATCACTTGAGTTAAGCGGACAAAAGTGCGTGCGTTTTTGTTCCACTTGAGTGAGTAAAAAGAGACTTCCCACCTCTTTCGGCATCAAGGATCCCGAAGAACCCGCGTGCCATGATGGAGTTTCTACACAACCGTCAACAGAAGGGGAAGTCTCCGTGAGTACTATAACCATTGGCGTGGATCTGGCGAAGA
>JBBQTY010000245.1:0-5549 GCA_038234445.1 Lysobacterales bacterium | reverse complement strand
TCAGCAACAAGATCGCCCGGTTGAGACGCGGCTTCCAAAACACGGCGTAGCAGCGCTTCCGGCTTCTGTGTGTCGTAACCAAGTCTCTCCTTGGATGCCTGATTGATCCGATCAATGTCGGTCCAAACGTCGCCCACTGTAGTCACTCGGTCCTCAGCAACAAACGGTGCCTCCGCACGTCGGCGCGGCCACCCTCCCTCTTTCGGCCAGTGAATAAGCCCGTTGCTGTCCCACTCGTCCATGAGCGACGGCAAGTTTCCCCAGTGTCGGCCCAGCTTTGACGGATCAAACCCTCTCCACGGCTTCCCGCTTGCTCCATCTTGTGTGACGTTGGGTGCGGTCAATTCGTATGTTTGGTATTTTTGTCCGTCGGGTCCAGTGATCAGCGTGTGTGGAAGCTTGGCTGCATCGGCCTTTACGGTAAGGCTCTGGAAGAATGCGTTTGGCCCTTTGGCGTAGTGATAGATGGTGTCGTGAATTCGCGGCCAGCGCCCATCTGTCCCACGAGCGTTAGTTCTCTGCCAGATGATTTCGCCGACTTGATTTTCCTTGCCAAAGGCCTCGTCGAGAACGACGCGCATGTATGCGTTTACGCGCCAATCGCAATGAACAAAAATGCTGCCGTCGATCGCGAGTAGGTCGCGGATCAGCACCAGACGTTCCGCTATCATAGCGATGAAACTATCTGCGCCGCGCCCCCAAGTGTCGCGGTACGCGATCTGCTCCAGCAGGTTCGGTTCCTTGTGGAAGGTTTCGCCGCCGATCTCGATATCCATCGAGAAATCGGCGCCGACATCAAACGGTGGGTCGATATAGATCAGCTTGAGGCCGCCGGCGTCTTCGATCTGCTGGCGCAATGCACCGGCTTTCAGCGATGACAAGATCAGCTTGTTGTCGCCCCAGATCAGCTTGTTGGTCCAGCCGCGTGTCTGCCGGCCGCGCGCATCAAACAATTCCTGCTGCACGCGGGTTTCCTCGCGCGGCTCATCAACATGTTCCAGCGTCTGAAACGGCAGCACGGCCGTACACACCTCGGCACTCTTGCCATTCCAGACCAGCTCGACCTCGCGCTTGTCTTCAAACAAGACAAAGCGGTACTTGTCCGGCAACGCCTTGCCCGCCTGGATCAACTGGATCAGATCGCGCTTTTCGGCATCGGTGAGTTCGTAAGCGGGTGGTTTGGCCATGGGTTCAACTCTTCTTTTTCGGCGCAGGTGATGATGGCTGCGGCAGATGCTTGATGGCTTGTTCGAAATCCCGATCGATGCGACTGGGCAGCTCGGCTTGTCGGGCCTGGAAGCGCTGGTATTCGAGGGCGGCTTTGTCCTGCGCGGCCTGTTGGGTGACGCGGCCGGCATGGGTGAGGATGTCGCGATCGGCAAGGCGCAGGAAATCGTCGAGCTTGGCGATCCAATCGGCCATGATCATCGCCTTTTGCTGTTGTGCGCGCAGTTCGGCGAATTCCAGATAAGCGGTGACGATGCGATTGAGCGCGACCAGCTCGTCGGCATCGAGATAGTTCTTGGCAATGCCCGCATCGGCACGTCGTGGACGTGTTCCGCTGAATCCTGTGAGCCCCATGTTCGGCTTGCGCGCATCGGCGCGCTCAACAATCACTTCAGCGGCGGTAGCACCGTGCACCGCCCAATGCATCTTGTTCTGCACAGCCGCAAAGAACTGTTGCGAGGTTTCGGCAGAAGGGCTGTAGTCGATGCTGGTCGAATAGATATCGAGCACCTTGCGCCAGAACACCTTTTCAGAGGAGCGGATGTCGCGGATACGCGCCAGCAGTTCATCGAAATACACGCTGCCGCCGCTCTGCTTGAGACGGGCATCGTCCATGGCGAAGCCCTTGACCAGATACTCGCGCAACTGCGCCGTCGCCCACTGCCGGAAAGCCGTGCCGCGCGCCGAGCGCACGCGGTAGCCAACCGCCAGAATGGCCTCAAGGCGATAGTGCAACACCTTGTATTGCTTACCATCCGGGGCAGTTGTCAACCAGGAGTTGACAACTGAATCCACGTCGAGCTCGCCCTCTGCAAGGATCGCTTTCAGGTGCTTGGCAATGTTCTGCTTGCTCGTCTGGAACAGCTCAGCAAGCTGGGATTGGCTCAGCCACAGGGTTTCATCCTGTAGCCGACATTCGATGCGGGTGTCACCATCGTCGGTCTGATAAAGCAGCAAGTCGCCACCCGGTGACAGCTGCGATTGTTCAGCCACTGGCGTTCTCCGGCTGATAGTCACGGAAGCTGGCCGGCAGGGCTGCGAACGTGGTCGGCTGATGGCGCTCGAAGCCTTCCTGATCGATATAAAGGAATCGATAGATGATTCCGGTTTCCGCCTTGGATGCGGCGGTAGCTTCATCACACCACTGCGCAAGGCGCTTCATTTTCTGCGGCAGATCGAGTTCAGCGCGGCCCTTGGTTTCGATGATCCATATCGTGCCATCGGCAGCCTTGGCGAAGAAATCGGGAATGTAGTTGGACAGATCACCATCGGCGCGCACGTAATCAATCTTGAAACCGACCGCGAGATAGTTTTTGGCGAAGCTGACAACATCGGGTGCGGCGTCAAGAAAGCTCGCGAACTTGAGTTCGAGGCCACCGGCTGAGGCTTCAGGCACGATCTTGTTGAAGATGGATTTTTTTGCGGGCAGGTACTCGCGATTCTGCATGCGGAATGGACGCGTGTTGCGCAGGCGGATGTGATCCTCGATGCGCGAGCTGCCGCTGTCTTTGATCGTCAATGCATTGATCGCGGTCTTGAAACTGTCGAAGATGATCTTGCCGGCGTCCGCTTCGGCGAGATTGCGCAGCACCACCGGATCGTCAAGATCGACCGGGGCCTTCTCGAACAGGCGATCGCGCAGGAATTCACGCACACGTGGGTAGAGCAGATCGTAGCCGCCGACCAGGCGCAGCTCCTTCAGCAGCATGCGCGCAAAGAAGCCGACTACGGAGCGGTGATCGACAGGCGCCAAACCGTCGAGCTGGATCGTATGGTGGACATCACCGTCGAGCAGGGTCTTGAACACGATCTCGCGGGTTTCTGCGGGTGTGAATGGCTTGAGCGGGATTGCCTTGTGCGTAAACGCCGAAGGGTCGATGTCGGCCAGATCCTTGAATTCGCGATTGAAGCGGCGGCTCAGTCGCGGGATCGCGATATCGAGCGCATCGAGATCCTTGTCGGCATTTTCCGCATCGACCTCGACAATCAGCGATTGTTCGCGCTCACTTCCCTGGCCCATCGGCTTGCGTTCGAACTCGACGCCTTCGGTCTGGATCGATTCGACAAATTCCATAAAGGCCGGTGTACCCATCACCGAAACGTACTCGGGTTGATCGCTGCCGAAATACATCCGACGCAAACCGCGACCGAGGGTCTGTTCGGGAAGGATGTTGGATTTTGCGGTGTACGCGCGCAGGCCGACGATGGTGGTGACGTTGCGCACATCCCACCCTTCCTTGAGCATCAACACCGAGACGATGGCCTTGTAGGGGCTGTCCCAGCTGTCGATGGCATTGGATTGCTTGCGCAGGATTTCCAGCTCTTCGTTCTTCTTGCCGGATTGGGCTTCGGAAATTTCGCCGTTGGTCTTGGTATGAATCACAAGCACCTTGCCTTCAAGTTCGGGTGCGGTCTTTTCAAGCCAGGTGCCGACCTGATCGCAGTTTTTGGTGTCATCGACCATGACGAACAGGACGGCTTTCTTGCCGAGAATCTCATGCTCGGCGTAACTCTTGCGCCATTCCTCGACGCCGAGTTGCAGGTAGTCAGCGAAGCGTTCCTCGAAAATCGCGCTGGGCTTCTCTTCCAACCGCGCGATGCTCGCCGCATCGGGCAGGGTCGGATGCTTGACCACGTTCTGGTGGATCGCCTCGACCAGCGGATAGTCGGAAACGGTCTGCACAAAGATCGCGCCATTGTTGTGTTTGGGCGTGGCGGTGACATCGATCTGCAACGACAGGCGACCATCCTTTTGCAGCATGCGGTGGTGGATATCCTGGATCGACTTGAACCAGGCCATGCGCTCGTCGTGGACGTGATGTGCCTCGTCGTTGAACACCGCGAGCTCGTCGATCTCGCGCACGATTTCTCCGAGATCGACGTGGCTGTCGGTCGTCTTGCCGACCGGCTTGGGTCCGAACGGACTGAGAAAGTAGTCGCGCAAATCGTCATCCTCGAGCGAGGGTTCGTGCACATCGCCGAGATAGACGCGGTGGATATTGGTGAGGAACAGGTTGCCGATAGGACGCACGATGCGCACGTCATCCTGGATATGCAGGGTGAGCTGGAAATCATCACGCCAATTTCGTCCGGCAAAGCCGTTGTCAGGCAGCACCGGATCGTTGAAGAAGATCTTCAGCCCATCGAAGTCCGCGCGCAGGCGATCAAGCACGATGATGTTGGGCGCGATCAACAACATGTTGCGCGCCAATGTCGAATCGGGTTCGTAGAGTTTGTGAAACCAGCACCAGGCGACCAGCAGCGAAAGCACTTTGGTCTTGCCGGCGCCGGTGGCCATTTTCAGCACGTAACGCGGCCAGTCCTCGGAAAACATTCCACCGGAAACTGCGCCCGAGGCGTCGTAGCGCATGAGATCGTGTTTGTCGCGCGCCTTGCGTACGTCATGCAACCAGATGACGGTCTCGACCGCTTCTCGCTGGGCGAAGTAGTACTCGAATCGCTGCAAGCTGCCATCGCCCTGCTCGATCATGTGATCGGTCTTGAACCACCAGTCCAGCAAGGCCTTCGAGGTCGCGGATGCGCCCGCGTAGCCAGCCGCTCGCCATTCGGCGATCTCATCACGAATTTTTGCGACCAGCGGCGGCAGCAATTTCTCGTAGGCCGATTCGCGCAGGGCCTCGTCAGCGGGAAACCAGCGCAGGTCCGGAGCGAGAATGGCGTAGGGTGATCGTGGGAAGTCCGGATGAAGGGCCACTTGAATCCGTTCTGGCTAAAGGCGTCCCCGATTGTATTTCACTTCGGCGAACATGAAAGCCTGACGCTTTTCCATGCGGTTGCCCTGCGAGGGACCAAACTCTCCATCCATATTCAATGCAGCCTTAAATATGAAAGCGAAATACGCCTGTATGCAAGGCAGCTCGATACAAGGCAGCAAGCGCCCAAGCCACTCGAAATGGCGATGACTTTTGGCCACAACTTGTCGCGTGAAGGAGCGTCGGATTGAGAATCCTGGCAAACGAAAAAGCCCCGCATTGCTGCGGGACTTTTTTGTATCGGTACAACGGAGCGGGGAAAGCTTTTGTGAGAAGTGCGGCCACGAATGGCTGCGCTTGCTCCGCTCTTGCGATCAGGACGATCGCACGGGGGATTAGAAATCCATATCGCCCATGCCACCCATGCCGCCCACTCCACCGCCGCCACCACCATGGCCGTGGCCTTCGTCCTTCTTCGGTGCTTCGGCGACCATCGCTTCGGTCGTGATCATCAGACCCGCAATCGAGGCGGCGTTCTGCAGCGCGGTGCGGGTGACCTTGGTCGGGTCAAGAATACCCATTTCGACCATGTCGCCGTATTCACCGGTG
>JBBQTY010000244.1:0-5585 GCA_038234445.1 Lysobacterales bacterium | reverse complement strand
GCCCGGACGCAGACCGTAGCGGCTTCGACGGTATTCCATTTTCTGCAAATGAATTCAACGTGACAGTTGCGACGCTTTTGTTGCTTCGCACGTCCTTGCATTCACTCTTGCAAAAGGAAGTTCACCATGAATCGATATTCGCTTTCACTTTTACAGAGTCGCAAAGGCATACCGCTTCTGGTGGTGCTTGTTTTGGCGCTTTCATGGTCTACGGCAGCCTCGGCCGACCCAGTCCCACCGTTCCGGATTCAACAAATTGGTGGTGGCGGCCAAATAATCACGAGCAATGCATTGGTGCCCAGGCCACTTGTCGCTCGCGTCACTGACGCAAACGGCGACCCTGTGCCAGGTATCCAGGTTCATTTCGCAGCCCCACATTGTCCATTCGACGGGACAGCTTGTTTACTCAGTAGCGCTTACCCGTATTTCCCGTCACATGCCTTCGATGTTGTCGTGGTTTCCGATGATCACGGCATGGCGGTCGCGCCGACTATTCATGCCGGAAACCAGCGCGACATAACGGAGGATGACATCCGGTTTGCGTTTGAATTCGAGGCATCGATCGACAGCGGTGTTCCTACAAGCCTGGCGATCGAGCGCGCGACGTTCGTGATCCTGCAAACCAACACCTTGAATGCGATTCCGATCGGAGCTGCATTTACCGGCTCCTGGTACGATCCCGCGCAAAGTGGACACGGTCTGACGGTCGAGGTTCTGCCCGACAACCGCGTTCTCGTGTACTGGAATTCATTTACGCCGGACGGTTCGCAGCAAGCGTGGTTCACCGGGGTCGGTGAGATCATGGGTAATCAGGCGGTTGTCTACGCGCAAAGACCCACGGGAGCCCGCTGGATTCCCAATTTTGACCGCACGCAGATAACAAAGCAGCTCTGGGGAACGCTGACCTTGACGTTCACCGATTGCGATCATGGTCGCGTCGATTTCTCCGGGGACGGCGGTGTTCATTCTGAGTGGGGCATCGGCCACATGGATCTGACGCGACTCACACTGCCAGCAGGGTTGAGTTGCCCATAGTTTGTCCCCGGACACTCTCACCTAGAGGGAGAAAGAGGCGAGCGCGGCTCACCGGTTCGGAGAAAACGATCCAAAGAATGGAGGCAGGTCTTGAATCTTGAAACCGGTGATGCAAATCTTGAGCTGCTTATACGTTTCTCGTCTCGATTCGGAATTGAGTAGCTATGGAGATATCCGGTCTATACATAGTGACACTTAGCAATCAGAAACCGGCTTCGGTCAATGCGCAGGATCGTCGGATTGCCGATCGTTGCCTTGAGGTCAACTTCGAGAATTGCAAGGTAGGAAAGGCCAAGAATCTTCACTCGCGTGAGAGGAACTATTGGCGCACCTTCGGCAGGACTTTCGTGAGTTTTGATACCATCGTATTAACCGAATATCTAAGTGACGCGGAAAGATCAGTGCTCGCCGCGCTACTTCCTTGGAGAGTCTGCTCACCAAGCGGTCGGCGCACCGAATGGCTGGTGGGTATCGAACCACAAAAAGCCGTGACTTTGGCACTTGCTGCACTGAACATGGAGAGGATTCCATTTCAGGCTGCGTCATTGAGTCTGTTTAGCATTCCCGCCCCCGCCGATGGACAGAGTGTCTGCACTGACGGAGGGGAGACGCGGCGATTTTAAAAAAAAGGACCGTTAGAAGTGGTACTCGCGTCGATGTTCGAACATAAATTATGTGCTCGCTCTTGGCCAGAACCATCCATGGCAGACATGGATTCCGAGGGGCTGATGCATCCGCCGTGGAAAAAATTCCCAAATATTCCACGTGGTTCAATGGGCTGGCGCATGGGTCCAGGTGAAAGATTTTTTGAGCGTTTCTGTAGCTGGTGGTTAAGACATCCCAACCATATACGCCTCGCGCTTTGCGCAAAATATATGGAGCCAGCTCCTTGGGCAGGTTTTTGGCAGGGGCTGATTGCTGCCAGCGCGAGAGATGGTGAGTTATAGCTTCATGGCATGAACTTGTGCAAATCGAGTAGGTTTGCGAAGGCGACGCCGCCATTCCGTATCGAGCATCGACGGTAACGGTAGACCTGTCTATTCGCACACCACCTTCGAAGCGAGCTGCCACCCGTCTTTTTCGTGGGTTGCTTGCACCCGACACTTCACGACGCCATCAGGAATTGCTTGGGCAAGCGAAACAGTTGTTCGCGCATACGAACAACCCACCCAGATGTTCTTGGCGCCTCCTTCGAAATCCCATTCCGCTTCGCCGCGAGCGCCGATCTTTACATCCGGCAGATCGCGATCAGGGACGAGGCTTGCGAGTTCACCTGGGTTGCCGTCGAAAATCGCGAGGCTGTCGTACGGCGAGCTCGCTTCGCCCGAAACCACACTCCAGCCGGGCGGCACGATGCTGACCGATGCCGTTGGCTTGATCGATGCTGGGCATTCAATAGTCAGCGGCGCCGACTGTGCAGTTGTAGCGAGGCCTCCCAAGGTGAGCGAGAGGAGTCGGACGAAGTGCTTCATGGATGATCCGTAGTGAGAGGGAAGTTACATCCCACGAAGCTTGCGCTCCCGCGATGGTCATGGCAATTTTTGATAGGCAAACGTCAGCACATGAAATCGGTCTTGTTTGATCGGTGTTGAGGTCGCGTTGTCCTGCCAGCGAAGGCGGGGATTCAGCACAACGATCCCATTGATCGAAAGGCTCAAGTCACTGGACGATGAGGTGTTCGTCGGTTGAATAGCCCCTTCCTACGTCGAAGGAATCACGAAGTGGAGCACGGTGTGAACCAAGTGCTCGCCATTCGGGTCTTTCTTTAATCTTGAATTTTGATGGCTACTACGAGGAACTCCGATGAAATGTATCTTGATCCTCATTGCGCTTGTCATGGGCGGGTTGAGCGCTTTGGCGAGTACGGCGCAGCCATCCGCCGAGTCGGTTTTTGAACAGCTAAAGAAGCTCGAAGGAAACTGGCACAGCACGAAGGGGAAGACGACCGTCAGCTATGCATTGATCGCGAACGGCAGCACGATCGTCGAAACATGGACGATGAGCCCGACGCGTCAGTCGATGACGGTTTACACGATGGACGGCGAGCGCATGCTCGCTACGCACTACTGCCCGCAGGGCAATGCGCCGCGTCTGGTTCTCGGCAAGACGGATGAGGATGGCTCTCATCATTTCGAGTTTCTCGATGGCGCCAACTTGCAGAAAATCGATGGCTCACACGAGCACGCATTCTGGATCCGACTGGATTTGCCTGATCGTTTGGCCAGGAGCGAAACCTATATTGCAAATGGCTCGGCCTTTGATCCGGCGAAGGATCCAGGCGAAGCCGAGTCGTTTCAAAGGGTGCGATAGGCCGTGGATCGTCGACGACGTTTTCTCGCCATGCGAAAGCATTCAAGCCGGAAGACTGAAATCCAGCGGGCGATGCGAACCCACTAGTCTTGATGCCCCGCGTAGTCGTGGCCGGCATCCCTCAACGCGTGAATCGCTGACTGCAGATTGGCTTCTTTGATCAGGATGTAATCGGTGTCAAAGGTGCTCATGGCAAAGATGGCTATGCTCTTCGCCGCGAGCGGGTTCGCAATTGACGCCAGAATGCCCACTTGATCGAAGGCGAAGGGTCCACGCAATTTGATGCAACGCCATCCGTGATCTGCAACAACCCCATTGGGCACGGCGTGACTGACGCAGACAATCGAGAGCTCATCAGAGCTCAGTGTGATCGACACAAACGGGCCGGCATTCGTCACCCAGGATGGAAACGCCTGCGGTGCAAGCTGGACGATGGAATAGGATGCCTTCAACGTGGAAAACGTACATGTAATCACTTCGGAATCCTGTGCATGTGGAGGAAACTCAGAAGCCGCGCGTGATATTGACTGCGATGCTCATGCGTCGGTCTTTTTTGCGGATTGTATTAAAAGTAAAGAATAGTAGTATTTGTAAGATGCGCCGATCGATATTCTGAAAGTGCTGCCGCTTGCTGCCGCTTGATGGGGCTTGTGGTAGGGGCACTTCAGTGGGGAGCGATTTCATCGGTGATGCAGCCCTGGACTAGTCGAGGTCGTTCTCAAAAACCTGCACTTCGGAAAACTGCACATCTGGTTTGATGTTGGTGAATTTGGACATGTCGGATTCAAGTGCCGGACCTGCCTCCGCGAACGCGCTCCTCGCCTCGGCCAAGGAAGGGAAATAGGTGTGTGAGGTTGCAATCACGTCGCCATTCTTCGGCTCCGCCGGCCTGGTTGCGCGCTCAGTCTCGATGCGCATCAATCCGAGAAATTCCATGAGTTCGAAGATCTGATTTGTATGCGAGTTCTCGTGATAGTCGTGACTGAAATGAGCGCCGTCGTACCAGCGATAGATGTAAGTCACCTTCGTGGCTCGTTGGGTGCTGATGGTCAAGGGCATGACGTCTCCGCGTATCGCGTTGAAAATATCGAATTTTCGGCCTGAGTTCGCATCGAGCTTGACCGCTATCCGACACCATACGGTAACCGGCGGTTTTCGTTTGGGTTCGCTTGGATCCAGATGATGTCAACGTAGCGCGTTGGTGAGCGTGTCATGACCCACGCTGAACAGGCGTCACGGAATAGAATGACGGCTTGCCTTGGCCATCAGTGGTCCGTTCGCCACACAATGACGCGCAGCGCCTTGTTCCACTCGATTAACCATCTTCGCCCCCGACCCGGTGATTCTTCATGTCCGATATTCCCGCGTGCCCCATCTGTTCGATGGAAAATACCTATCCCGATGACACGAATTTCATCTGCGCCGATTGCGGGCACGAGTGGCCGATGGTCGCCGCCGCCGTCCGCGAGGATGATGCGGTGGTCATCAAGGATGCCAACGGCAATGTGCTTGCCGACGGAGATGACGTCGTCCTGATCAAGGATCTCAAGGTGCGGGGGTCATCACAGGTGATCAAGCAGGGCACCAAGGTGCGCGGTATCCGTGTGGTTGGTGGCGATCACGATGTCGAGGGCAAGGTCAACGGCAGCTCAATGATGCTCAAGTCGGAATTCCTCAAGAAGGTCTGACGGTTGCCTTGGGTGATCAGGTCAGCGATGGTCGCAACTCAACGCTCGTGGTAGAACGTCGGTCACAAACTGGATTTGAATCGGGGAGCGAAACGCATGTTCTGTCCAAAATGTGGTCAGGAGAATACTGAATCGGCTTTGCAGTGCATTCGCTGCGGTGAAACGTTGCCTCTCGCCGAGCGACAATATGGCCTCGGCTCGTCGGTGCCGACGTTGCCGCGAGAGGTGGTCAACAACAATCTGGTTTGGGCGATTCTCGCCACGCTGTTTTGTTGTTTGCCGACAGGCATAGTGGCGATTGTTTACGCGGCTCAAGTCGACAGCAAGGTCAGCGGCGGTGATGTGGTCGGTGCGCGCCAATCGGCAAGCAACGCGGCGACATGGAGTTGGATTTCGTTCGGCCTCGCGATGGTGGGCGTGATTGGGTATGTTGCGTTGTTGATCATCGGTGTCAGCGTGAGGCACTGAATTGCACATTGACCGCATCGCAAGTGAGTTGACTGCGGAGTATCGATGGCTGCCGCTGTTGACCCTTGTCGTTCTGGTTTTGCT
>JBBQTY010000243.1:0-5590 GCA_038234445.1 Lysobacterales bacterium | reverse complement strand
CGCCTCCCCTGCCAATCACACAGTGCAAAAACTCGAGAACGACAACTGGGGTGGCGCCGCACCGTCCAGCTGCTGTTGAGTCAAGGACTGCCCGCGTCAGGGTTCGACAGCTGAAGGCCATCAGCTGCTGCCATTTGCGCTGCGCGGTCAGTTCAAGCGTGTGCAGCAGGCCACTGCACCGTCGGGGATACGGACAAAAGCAAAAAATCCCCGCGCTTGACGTGACCTTCGGGATCGGCCAGAACCGAGTCCCACGCCGCCTGACGTCCAGCGATGCCCCAGAGCCCGACCCAGGTATTGCGACCACTTTTTTTCGAGGCATAAAGCGCACGGTCGGCCAAGGCGACCGACGCTTGCCACCCTTCGGAACGCGTGGCGTTGGGAAGGAAGGGTACGCAGGCGAAACCAATGGACACAGAGATCGGCACCGCATCGTGCAGTTCAGGCGTTGCCACGTGCGCAGCGGCCCTGAGCCGCTCAGCCATCATCGCCGCGCGATCCGCGTCCAAGCCTTCGCAGGCAACCAGGAACTCCTCGCCACCCCAACGCGTAACGATATCGTCCGGCCGACAGGCTGCACGCAGGCGCAATGCTGTAGCGCTGAGGATGTCGTCACCGGCGGAATGGCCGAAGCGGTCGTTAAACTCTTTGAACAAATCGACGTCAATTAAATAGACAACAGATCGCCGATTGCCCTCACTTGAGGTGACGGCCAGCGCGCGGAGCGATGCTTCGCCCGCACGTCGGTTCAGCAGGCCGGTCAACGAGTCGACCGTGCTGAGCAGATGCAATTTGCGATTCACGCGACGCTGGTAAAGCAGGAAGGCACCAGCTAGCAACGCCAGTGCACACAGCGCCGCGATGACCGCATTGCGCCTCTGTCGCTCACCTTCCACGCGCAGAGCATCCTGCTGCCGCTCCACCTGCAAAGTCGCAAGTGCTTGCTCGTTGCGTGTGTCCTCCAGCCGCGCCTGCAGTCCAGCCAATCCTGCCAGTTGCTGGTTGCGCAGGCGGTCGACCTCGAGTCGGCGCAGGGCATTCGACGCCGCCATTGCCTTGGGCCATTGTTCCAGCGCCACGTACGCCGCCACCTCGGCCTCGGCTGCGTCACGATACTCAATGGGGAAGCTTCCACCGGTGACGACTTCTTTTGCAGCCAGCGCGTGTCGCAGCGCTGCCTTCGCATCACCACTCGCGAGTTCCAGATGCGACAACCGCAGCAGAGTAAGCGCTGCACCTGGCGGATCCGGCTGTGCCATTTGCTGTGCGGCGGCCGACTCTAGCGCCGGTCCGATAGTCGTCAGTCCCGCCACGTTCGGGCGCAACGCGATCAACTCTGCCCGGATACGCTGCAGGATCATCTTGTTGCCGGCCTTCTCTACTTTGGGCTCACCGTCGATGAAACTCGCCAGCGCCTGCTCGTCGAGATCCATGCGAAGAAAGTTCAGCCCTCGGTTATACGGCAGCAGGGGATCGACGATGCCGCCGGCGACGGCGATGGCAGCGGCTTTGGCGTAGTAGGTTTCCGCCTCGGCGTAGGCGCCAAGATATGCGCTGTAGATGCTGGCGATGTTAGTCAGCGTGGCAGCCTGCACCGCGGCGGAATCACCTTGTGCCGCTACTTCGTACGTGCGAGCGTAGAAATCCAGGGCTTCGTTGACGCGTCCGATCGTATGCAGGGCCGCGCCTGCATTGCTCAGGGCGCGAGCGGAAAAATCCGCTGGCATCGGATTGAGCTTCAACAGCTCGTCTATGCGTGACACCGCTGCGTCGACGCGCGGAATATCACCGATATTGGCGGCAGCCCTCGCGATGCAAACGCGCAACTTGATCTCTGAGTCCGCCGGAATGCCGACACGTGTCAGGGTGGATTCGGCCAGAGAAATCGCGCCCGCTGGATCGCGGGTCCGGAGGGCCAAGCAACGTGTTGCCGTTGCCTCAAGAGATTCACTTGCGGGGGCCGGCGTCGTTGGCGTCGTCGCACTTGTCCCGCAGGGCAGGCCAAGTGTGAAGGCGATGAGAGCGAGCAAGCCGAGGCGAGACATCGTTGTGCGGCTGCTATGCGGTAAGGGTGACGGCAGTGTAGTCCTATCAGTCCACGTACGTGCCGCTACGCCAACCGACGGAACACGCGCGGCTGCTTCCGTCACCTTTGACTTTCAGGAGCAGCAGGCAGCCGATCGCCGATTTGCTTCTGGGAATCCGCCTTGGTCGTGCGCTTCGCGTTTGTCGTTGCTTAGTCCTCGTCCATCCGTTCATGGCCGGTCTGCGACCGTGAGTTGAGAGTCGCTGAGCGACCCAATTCGGACGTGGGGAAGGGGGCTAAAGGCTTGATGAAACGACCCTCAAAGTCGCGGCAGAATCCTCAACGATCAATGCTCACGATTGAACATCTGTTCATAAGCACAAACGCGCCTTCCGAGAATTGGCATATCGCAATATTTTGTGGCTTGGGCAAAGTGTGCGGCAGTACTAAAAGAGCAACCGCTGCGGTAGATTTTCTACTTGCCAGGATCAGATTTCTGCGCGCTGGCAAAGCCCATCTGAATGTATTTGACCGCTTCTTCGTGAGCGGAGAGATTGCCCGTGACAGAGAGCCAGGTCTGCACGTCGTGCCCGACATTCTTTTGCATGAAACTGGCGACTGTGACGCCGGCATCCTTGAGCTTGCGCATGAACAGCTCTTCCTCTGCACGCGGAGGTTCGTACTGGCCGAAAATGTTGAACGACCTTGGCATTCCGGATAGGTCGTCCACCCAAAGTGGAGAGCCGTAGCGGCTGCGGGCATCGTTCTTGTCATTGAAGTACTGATCCTTGCATTCGGTCCAGGACGACCCGCCTCCATCGAGCGCGGCATAAACGAGCATCATGAAGGCGAAATGCGGCGATCCCGCTTCGTCCCTGGCACGGATCGCTGTGGCGGCAGCAAGATAGGCGCCTGCACTCTCTCCCGCAATCGCGAATCTTTCCTTGTCGATGCCGAGTTCATTGGCATGATTCCAGATCCAGCGCACGCTATCGAAAACGTCATTGTGAGCGGCGGGGAACTTGTGCTCCGGTGCCAGACGGTAGTCGATCGCAATCACCTTTACGTTGGCGCGAGAGGCCAAATAGCGACTGACTTCATCATGACTATCTAGGCTGCCAGCCACCCAGCAGGCCCCATGGACGTAGATCAGAGTTGGTTGTGGAGTCTTCGCGCCGGGATCGTAAATGCGGATCTTGATCTCACGATCGCCGAGGGAAATCGTCCTGTCTTCAATCTTCTTGAGGGTGAATTTCGATGGGCTTGGTCGCATCCCCTCCACTTGCTGCCGGAATGCATCGACGCTTTCGGGCGTCGATAGCCAAGCATCCTCTGCCCGGGATTCAGATGCCAACGCCAAGCCGAAAAGTGAGCAGATGGTGAGGAAAATCAGCGGAGTCAATCTCGGCGAAATCATGACCAAACCTCGGAAGTTCGAGCTATTTTTGCGAGATCGCTAGACCTGGTTTGTTCGCACGAAGATTGCATGGTGCACTCTTTGTAACCTCTGCTCAACTCTCTACCACTAGTCCTGCACGCAGTGATCGATAAGGACGTGCTCTATTGAGAACGCGACGCCCCACAGTCATTTTTGGCTGGTTAGAGACCGTGGTCTGAGGGTCACTTTACGACTCGAAGCGGCCACTCGTGAGCGGCTGCTTTTGGTCGATTGTGTTGTAGAGCTCCCGACGAGGCAAAGCGGTGCTTTTTTGTAGTTCCCGACGCACGCAAAAATGCATTTCCGGGTCTCTCGGACACCATTTCCAGGCGTGAAGGTTGCTGTTGCGAGCGTTGGCGGCTCACCCACTTGGAGGAAGCGAGTTTTTCAACACAGTCGCCACCCACAAGAGATATTCAATGGCGTCGCCAGAACGAGAGGGCGGTCATTCGCAGGCGACACCATTGGGCGCGGCAGACGGCCTGTCATGGGTACGGCTCCGGCTTAGGTCAAGACGAACAACAACCGTCGAAAAGTCGACAAGCGCCGTCGCGCAACGAGCTTGGCGCAACGCCTCAAGCGCGTCTTCAACATCGACGTTGACACGTGCATTCACTGTGGCGGCTCGGTACGCATCGTCGCCAGCATCGAAGAACCCACAGCCATCGAAGCGCTCTACGATGATGCCCCAACCACCGCCAAACCCTCGCTTGCGCCGCCTCTGGCTACCGCGCTGACTGCATGAAAAGGGGCGTTTGAATTTCCTAAACTCCGGTCACGACGCGGTTGCGTCCCGATTGCTTGGCCTGCAACAGCCTCTGGTCCGCGCAGTCCAGCAATACTTGCGCGACCGATCCGTCGATAGGATAGATGGCAATGCCGGCGCTCACGGTAATTTCGATGGCAGTGCCCACGCCGGGCACGGAGATGGCGAGATTCCCGATCGTGCAGCGTATAGCCTCCACTTTTTCGTAGGCCGTATGTTTCTCTGTCTCGCGGATCAGGATCACAAACTCCTCACCACCATAGCGCACGACGAAATCGCTCTCGCGCAGGCTACGCCGCAGTGTCGCCGCAAGTGTCTTCAGTACCTCGTCTCCCGCAGTATGCCCGTGCGTATCGTTTATGCGCTTGAAATGGTCCGCGTCCAGTATCACAACCGCAAATAATTCCTTATAGCGGAGCGCGCGCGCTATCTCGAAATTGAACAGGGTTTCGAAAAACCCGCGATTGAGAAGCCCGGTCAACGGATCGTGGATCGCGCGATTGACCAAGGTCTCCGACCTGACCACGTAAGCGTAACTTATCAACACGGCCGAACTGAGCAGGATGATGCGTGTCCACTGATCTGCGGCGCTAAAGGTGCCGTGGGAGGGGTCCTGCCGATAGAGGGCATTCAGGTCATAGGAAGTGGTGACAAACAGGAATAGCGATGTGTACTGCAATACGATGAGGCCACCCACCAGCAGGCAGATTCGCCGGTCCAGCCGGAGGCTGATGGCCATTAGAACGAGGAAGTAGACCTCAAAAGTGATCAGGTCATTCACTCCACTCAGGGGCGAGCCGACGATCACGAATAGCAGTAGCGCGGAGCTGACAAGCGAGCCGTCCACACAGGTGCTCAAGAATCCCAGCCAGGGGCGATAGGATCGATGGCGAAGGTAAATGAAAACGAACAGCGCGAAAATCATTGCCCCCAACGTAACGATGAAGCCCCAGATGTTTTCCAGGTTGGCCGGATTGCGCGCCAGCCGGTAGGTCGGCGTGATGAGAAGCAGAGCCACAACAACCATGCGTACGAGGGCTACCTGGCGCTCGCCTTCGCCGCCAGCTGCCAGCATGGCAGGGTTCGGACCCTTCCAGAATTGGTGCCAGGATCTTTCCAATCCTTTCACGAGTGCTCCAAATATCAACGACGCCGGGGCCTGCGCTCAGCGAGAATTGCGCAGGCCGATGGCATATCGGGTCTGGCCTATGGGATCAGACACTATTGGAACGAATAGCACTACTCAAGTCCCAAGGTGGCGACGCTGCAGAGGATCCCCGCCGACGACGGCCCGCTGGAAGGTGACGCCGGCAATGTCGGCGGATTCTCGCTGCATGCGGGCGTCGCGGTGAATTGGCCT
>JBBQTY010000242.1:0-5599 GCA_038234445.1 Lysobacterales bacterium | reverse complement strand
CAAGCCGCGCTGACGGAGGATTCGGAGCGCGGTCTCGAAGTTAAGGGGGACTATGATCCAGACGCCTTCGCGACGTCCTCGGATAGCGATCAGAAACCGCTGCCGCGCGTGCAAATGACTGCGACACCGCTTCGCGCAGATCCACGCTTCGACCGACCGATCATCGTGCTATCATCGCCGCGATCAGGCTCGACTTTGTTGTTCGAGACCTTGCTGCGTGCGCCCGACCTCTACACGGTCGGTGGCGAGAGCCATGTGCAGATCGAGGGCATGAGCGAATTGCATCCAGCGGCATGCAACTTTGAATCCAATGGACTCGGTGCAAGCGCCGCGACAGCAGATGTGGTTTCGCATTTACGCGAACGCTTCCATGCCGCATTGCGCGATCGCGACAACAAGCCTCCCCCGGCGGGGCCGATTCGGTTTCTGGAAAAGACACCGAAGAACGCGCTGCGCATTCCTTTTCTGCGCAAAGTCTTCACCGATGCGCATTTCGTCTACCTCTATCGCGATCCTCGGGAAGTGCTGTCGAGCATGATCGAGGCGTGGTCATCCGGGAGCTATCGCACCTACCCGCAATTGCCAGGCTGGAGCGGCCCGGAGTGGTCGTTGCTGCTGGTCCCGGGGTGGCAGCAGTTGATCGGCCGACCGTTGCATGAAATTGTAGCCAGGCAATGGGAGATCACGACGCGGACGTTGCTTGATGACCTCGCCGACGTCGAAGCTGATCGCATCCACCTCATTCGCTACGATCAATTTGTTGCCGATCCGCAAGCCGAAGCGCAGCGTTTGTGTCGCGAACTCGATATTGCATGGGACGTGCAGTTGCAAGCGAATTTACCTCATTCGCGACACACGTTGACGGCGCCAACACCCGAGAAGTGGCGCCGCCACGCGCTGGAAATCGACACGGTTATGCCGTTGATCGATGCCACGCGCGTTCGCGCCGAAGCGGTATTCCGTCGTGGATAGTCGCTCGTTCAGCTAAGGCTGCAGTTGATTCAGGACAATAGGGCGTCCCAACCTTGCCGTGCGACGCGATGGGCTCTTGCCCAATCGCCATGGCAACCGATACGCCAACGATTCAAGGAGCTGACCCCATGGCTGCAAGTAAACCCTTCGTCTCCGATATCAAGAACATCCGCAAACGTGCCCGCGAGCATATCGAGCGCGGTGCGGTCACCGATGGCTACAAGGCGGATCGGGAGACCGTCATCAAGATTCTCAACGAAGCGCTGGCGACTGAGATCGTTTGCGTATTGCGCTACAAGTACCATTACTACATGGCGTCAGGGATCAACGCGCAGAGCGTGGCTGCTGAGTTTCTTGATCACGCCAACGAAGAGCAAGGCCATGCCGATCGCATCGCCGAGCGAATTACCCAACTCGGCGGCGCACCCAATCTTTCGCCTGAAGGACTGCTCACGCGCAGTCATTCCGACTACGTCGAGGGTGATGACCTGGTCGACATGATCAAGGAAAACCTGGTCGCCGAACGAATTGCGATCGACAGCTATCGCGAAATCGTCGACTACCTTGGCAATGCCGATACGACGACTCGACGCATCATGGAAGAAATTCTTGCGGTCGAGGAAGAGCACGCTGAAGACATGAACACGCTGCTTGAGGAGCTCGGCAAGAAAGGCGAGCCGGCCAAGCCCGCCAAGCGTTCAGATTCGGCTTCGGCCTCGAAAGTGAAAGCGAAGGGCAAGAAATAATCGTGTTCGAATCGGAAAACCACACTCAAGCGTCAAGGCGATAATCGAATCGTTCAACAACCAGGCGGTCGCGTTCTGCAACAAGCGCGGCCGTTTCCGCATTGTAGTAATCAACAAACGCGTTGTGACTTGTCGCGTTTCGTGGCGCCGCCTGTTCGATGAAGTTGCGCAGTGACGGGTTCGGAGCGCCTTCGATGTTGTCAAGAAAATTCAGCAGATCGGTGCGCAGGTTGTCAACGCGACCTACTGTTGTCTTGAGTGTGTCACTGCCGTACATGTAATCGAAGAGATAACTGTACAAGCCGCGGCCGCTGCCACGAATGGGTGCGAGCGCGAACCCGGGCAGATTCAGGCCCTGATTGCCGTACGAGTTCGGCAGATTCGTGAGCAAAATATCTAGCTTTTCACTGCCACTGCCGAGATCAAGCAGGTTACGCAACGTCCCCGAGAAATCCAGCGCGCGATTTTCGCTGGCGATGCGAAACAGCGCATTCGGCTGCGCCATCTGCGACTGGAAGGCAAACCATGAGACATAGTAGCTCCACGGATTGCGCACAAAACCCAGCACGGGCAGATGCGCGAATTCGCGTGGGATCATGCTGTATGGCAAGTGATAGCCGAGCATCTGCGCACCGGGGCAGAAGCGCATCAGGCATTCGTTGACGAACGTTCCGCCCGATTTGTGCAAGTGCAGATAGACGAATTTTTCCGTGACGATCATGCGTGACGGGCTTGCGACTGTCCTGCGAACAAGGTTGATTCGATATCCGCCTTGGCCTGGCCAAGATTGCGATCCGCTCGCGCCAGCAATTCAGCCAGGGCAGGGCTCGAAAGAAAGTCGCAGATCATGTGCAGCCGGGATTGCTCTGCGTCGGCGTTGACCACGCCATGTCCGGTGCTGTTGTTGAGCGCCCAGATCTCGCCCGGTTGCATGTGATAGTTGAGACCCGCGCAATACATCCACACCTGTGCGTTCGTCGTGATTGGAAAGTGCAGGCGGATAGTCTTGCTGAAGTAGTCGGCCTGGTCGATATGCGGCGCAATCACGGCACCGGCCGGCAACATCGCCAGCAGGCAGCGCATCGGCTGCGCCGGGATCGCCTGCTCGATCAACTCGCGCAGATAGGGCAGATGATCGAGCGCCTCGCGATCCTCAACCGGTAGGTCCCCCTCGGCTGGAGCGTGGCCGCGCAGGAAGATTGCTTGGGCCGGGTTGTGCACGCCGACGCGGCCTCCGCGGCTGCCCCAGAGGCCCTCGGGCAAAGCCGCGATTTCGATGAGTGCGCGCTCGACATCGAAACCGAGCGGCAGCCGCGCGCAGCCACCGATCAGGGAGATCTTGTCGAGCAGCGGCTGGTCAGGAAGGGTCAGCATGAGAGAATAGATCCGCGTTCGTTGCTTGGTGCATTCTATCGCGCAGCCGGGATTTCGATACATCAAGCGAAATCGAGCACGAAAGCCACTAACAGCCGAGCGCTGACGCAGTTTGAATGACGATCGGGATCCAGTCCTATGTGGTGCGATCAGCTCATTTCACTGGTCTCAACGCAGAGCTTCTGCAGATCCATCAGCTTTGCACCCAAAAGCAGGTTATGGTGCGCGGTAGCTTGAACTGCGCGTCTCTCCCCTGAGCTGCTCGTTTCAAAACAACGGATGCAGGAGGTTTGATCTGTGTTGAACTTCACGATCTTGCTGCTTTTGGCAGCAATGATGGCAGGCGTTTTCGCAATTCATAGTCAGCGCACACGTAAACAGAAATTCCGTGAGTTTGCGACAACGGCAGATCGCACCCTGCAGCTAGAATCCTGTGGTGGAATCCGGCCCACCAGTTTGTACGAATACCTTCTTGCCCTTGCGTCGACGTTTCGTACGCAGGCGATGCTTCGAAGCCTCAAGCTGCGTCCCGGTGAATTCGAGCAGGTAGTGACCAACGCAATCGAGTCGGCTTACTTGCTCAAGGGGGATCCTTCCAACAAGGATGCTGCAAGGGGATCGCTTGTCCTTTTCGCGTCCTGCCTGGACCCCATCATGTGCAAGACACTGGCTGGCGAAGGCAGTGAGGGCGATGAGGGAAACTACGTTGGTACCGCAGGTGCGGTGGTGATGCTTGCAAGCAT
Organism: Lysobacterales bacterium; assembly: GCA_038234445.1. GTDB lineage: Bacteria > Pseudomonadota > Gammaproteobacteria > Xanthomonadales > Rhodanobacteraceae > Dokdonella. The sequence continues at coordinate 1,764 of JBBQTY010000242.1, read as the reverse complement.
AGGGTGGTATGCCGGATCGAACGCGGACCTGGTCACCTGCGCGCTGACGGAAGCCACGCTTGCTGAAGGTGTGGCCGAGTATTGGCGTACCGGGTCCCAAGCCCATCGAGATCAAGTGGAGCGGTCGTTCGAGCGCGCTGTCCGCACGGCACTCGATCCATCGACCGCCGCCTACGTCAGACAAAGGGTGTTCGCAGGCTTGCAAGACGCCGTCCGAAAAAATTCAGGGAAACAGGATCAATGATGCAGAAGGTGGCGGGCGAGCACGGCTGGCACGATGACCGAATTGATCGGATTCGAGACTCAAGATCGGACGGGTCAAGGCTATTTGCATTATGAAATCTTTGGGTTGCGATCATGCTTGAATGAGCTGCGCTCGATGGCACCTGCATTGCGTACTCCGGCCAAAGCCGTGATTCGCAAGCGATCAATAGCTTGTATCCGGAATCCGAATTTTCTTCGATGGGGTGTGCGGCCTTGTCCTTCGCCATTTCGCTCGCGGCAATGCTCAAGCATCGGTTTTTCAAGATCAATCGAATCTGACCCTTTCGATTTGATAGATGGATTCGTCGCAATGTTAAGACGTACAGGTTACGAGTGATCGCAAATATCAATCGTGACTGACTCCGTCGATTTATGACCTCATCGTTTTGGCAATAGCGCCAACAGTCTCCCGCTAAGGATTCGGCTGGTTAAGCCAGTTGCTGCCGCGTTCCAGCGCATACAAGGCGCTCGTCCCATAGTGCTTGGCCAGCGGAACGTGGCCGAGATATTCACAAGCCATGTCCTTGCACTGCGTCGCGGCCAGCAGGCAGGCATACTCTTCCGTCAGCCAGATCGCTCCGGGGGCCGTGATCGGTTCGATCCGCGCGGCACGCACGACGTGCGAACCGAAGTAGTTCTCGCGATTCAACACCGGATCCCATTCACGGAAGATCGGTCCGCCGTGCATGCCCATGCGGATACTGGTTCGCGCCGGCAGGCCGTGCGCCACCCAATCCGTGTTCAACACGCGCTCGCGCAAATCCAGCGCGAAGCTTGCTGCCGACTCCCAGCGTTCAAAGCCGAGGAACAAGCCGTCGCCCCAGGTATTGCTGAAATCGACTTCGCCCGGTTTCTCATCGAGCAGATTGCGCACCAGACCGAGAAAGTACTTGGGGAACGCTCGGATATTGAGCTCTGACATGGCGCTGTATCCGACCATGTCAGAAAACAGCATGGCCCTGAGCATGCGCGAATCGGATCCCGCGACGGGTGGACGAAAAGGCTCCTTGGGGCTTTGAATCGCGATCGTGTGAAAGCGCAAATCGGCGTCGCGCCAGCGGGCTGCCGTATCACCGGAACCGCCGGGCATTGCGGGACTGTCAGGATCCAGAATCGCAAGCCCTTCCACGGATGTGGCCAGCCGATCGGCTTCGAGAATCCCGGCACCCAACATGATCTCGCGCAGATAGACATAGGGCGACGCATCGTCGTCCACGGTCTCGGTCGGGATGATGATCACCCGGGTTGCATCAGCAAGCACGCGCCGGAACCGTTCCACCCATGCAGGCCCGCCATCGGCGACGCTGCTCGCAATGAAGTCCTCGACGCCGAGAGGCAGCCAGATGTGCCGCTCGCAGCCAAGGCGCGCGGCCTCTTCCAGTACGATCGTATCGACGCCACTGGCGGCCGATCCGATCACTGCGCTTGGACGCAGCTGCTGCAGGTATTCGCGAACTTCGCCGATTATTTGCTGCTCCTCGACCGGGCCCAGCCGCCTGG
>JBBQTY010000241.1:0-5619 GCA_038234445.1 Lysobacterales bacterium | reverse complement strand
AACGGTGTCTGCGCAGACACCGTGTGCATCGGCATCACGCGCTATACGAGTGCTGGTGACCACATTACCGGCAGGCTGAAAGCCGGCGGCTTGATTCAGGTAGTGTCAGCGCAATTGGACAATGACGGGCGCATTGTCGTGGTTGGCGCGAAAGCAGGCGGGCTGATTGGCGTGTTCAGGTTCAAGCGCGACCTGACCGATGATACGAGCTTCTCTGGGGATGGCGCGGCGACTGTTTCCTTCGGTAGTCAAAGCCTCCCCAGGTCGCTTGCAATCGATAGCAGCAACAACCTTGTGGTGGTAGGTAATTCGCAGATGTCGAGTACTGACTCTGATTTTGGCGTTGTAAAAGTACTGGAGAATGGTTCTGCGAGTTGGGCCTATAGCTTTTCTTTCAATCTTGGCCCAACCGACCGGTTCGATACGGCTAACGCGGTGGCGATCGGGGCCGATGGAAAAATTGTCATCGTCGGCACGGCGTTTGATAGTCAGCTATTGCTTTACCGCGTAGCGTTGGTGCGACTGAATAGGGACGGATATCAGGACTCAAGTTTTTGCACGGCTTGCTCAACCAATCCCTATCCTTCGATCAACAGTGGCAGGGCAATCTACTATTTTGGCGCCGACAATGGACACTGGGATTTCGCTCATTCCGTGGACACTGTGAGTGATGGTGGCTTTCTGGTCGCCGGGCACACCAACAGTCAGGATGGAACTTCAAACCGAGGGGCTATTGCTCGATTTGATCTGAACGGAAATTACATAAACGAGTATATCGAGTCGGGCACCGGTGCTCACACCATCTTCTACGCAGTACGCGTGGCGCGAGGTTCACCGTTGCGCGCTCTGGTCGGCGGTACCACGGGCAACTCGGGGAATGAATCGATGTTTGTCGAAGCATTCGACGCCAGCGTCAATCCGATTACCAACTACGGAAGTTGCCTCAGCAACAATGTGGGTGTCTGCCTTTACGCAGGCACGTTCCCTGGCAACTACGGACCCGACTACCTGCGATCGCTCAACATCGACGGCCAGGGCAGGCCGCTTGTGGCGGGTGATGGCGTTCCCAACCAAGGGAACGAGAACTATATCGTCTCGGCGCGCATCACCAACGATACCGGCCCGTTGCCGGACTCCATTTTTCACTCCGGGTTTCAATGATCTTCTAGCAGGTGTGGCGTCCCGATATTCGCGAGGCGCGACACTTTCCGGGCGTAAAGATAGCCCGTTGGATCGGGCAATCCCGCTGCCATGTGCGTGACAGCCAGGGATTGGATTTTTACCCATAGTTTCGAAGATTGATTCGGCCCCTGAATAGGATGACTTCGCCCCATTCCTTCTCCCGCTAGCCAGCCTTTGCGTGTCCCTGTTCTTGTGGGGGTGCCCGAGGATTTTCTCGTCAGCGGTATCCGCTATATCAACCGGTACAGCAGTAAGCGATGCTCGACCTCAATGCAAAAAACGGCAAACAGGTCGAGGCTTTCGAAGATATCACTCGCCGTTGGACAGGATCTTGACGCCTATCCAATGGCGGCATCGCCAACGGAATATGCCGAATATGCTCGGGCGATCTATCGGGTTGCGGCTGTGCAGATGCCATCCGGCTTGGGCGGAACGGCGCAGGTCAATTGCAACGTGGCGTCAATCTCGACGACTGATCCGTTTCGTGGCGGCCCGATGCCCGAGATCGACAAACGGAAGAATCCTTTCTGCTGCCGGACGCGCTCCATGCCCGCGCGGGCTTCCGCTTCACTGGTGGTAACGGCTTTCATGTCGATCCGGTCACCGCTGAGGCGCACATCGCGCAGCACCACTTCGTTGCCGAGCGCTGCATCGAGCGCGGCACGAACTTGCATCTCGCTATAGGTGCCTGGTCGCGCAGGATCACCAGCAGGACATTCGCTTGGTAGACCCGGCGCGTCGCACGAAAAATACATTTGCGTTGAAAATTTGTATCCGTCGTCGCCCGGGATCCCATTACCGCCGCTTACGTAGGTGAACTCACCCGACTCCTTCAGCAGACGCTGGATATCGCGTGCCAAGGCCGCATCGGGAGCGATGCCTTCAAGCCGCCCACCTTTTTTCCACAGTGCAATATTTGTAATGCGGACCGAGGCCGGCAAATATCGCGCGACAACCTGAGCCACGCGTTCGCGTCCATCGATCGGCAAGGCCGCAGCAGCAGCGCTGGCCAATGGCAAGGTCGAGTTCGACACCGGCAGGACCGGGGTTGGACCGGCCAGAGCAAACACCTCGCTGCGCAAGGCTCGCGCCGCGATTCGCGTCGCCTTACTCAACGGGTGCGGGTCGACACGATTTGACGGCACATCCAGGCGATCGATCGGACCGTCAATCTCGATGCCGTAGTTAGCGGCGATCGGACCGGCCGCACGCGCTGGCTGGTAGTAGCCCGCTTCAGTATCCGCACCAATGCGAATCGACCACTTCGTGCCGGTCGTGGTGCTCGTCACGCCAATATGACGCGCACGAAACTCGTGCAGCATCATGTCGCTGCCGCTGCTGGAGCTGCTGCCCTGCAGAAAGTCGACCTCACCGCTGCCACCGACAGTGACGGCCGCGTTTGCGCTGATAGACAGCAGACCGATATCAACCTGTTCCAACCACAGGCGCAAGTTCGCACTCGGATTGATGGCAATGCGCAATGCCGGTTGACGCACGTGATCCACCAGCACCGACAAACGATTGCCTCCGATCAGCAGATCGTGCGCGGTGGCAATCTGCACGGTGAAACACACCTTGTCCGCTGCGCCCGCATGCGGTGCCGCGGTTGCCGAGGTGACTGACACACCGCACGAACCCATGCCCGGACAAGCCTGCACGCGATCAGGGGCCAATACGACATCGCGCGGCGCCGGTTGCTCGTTCGGATCGGCATCGAGCACGCGGGAGCGCTCGACCACGATGACCTCTTGCGTACCCGGGAATACGCGGTTCTCGCTACCCGATACGACACGCACCACGCAATCGCTTGCCGTGATCTGCAGATGACGCAGATTGCCCAACTGCCCCGCATCCGGCGCCCAAGGTCGATCATTCGACTGGCGGACACGTGCGGCCTGACTCACGTACGACTCCGCCGAGGACGGCAACATCGGATCCGCACCCCAAGCGGAATATGACCCCAGCAACGTCAGTAAACACAACCACGCCAAACAGCGACAAAAGGGCATTCGAAAGCAAAGCATCTTCGCGGGCATCGTCAGGTTCAGGCGAACATGGAAGAGTCTCATGATGTCATCCACCAATGCCCGCGTACACCGATGGCATCCGCTGAAAGGTGTCGAACAGGAACAGCACTCAGTAAAGCGCAAAGTGAGAACGAAGCCCCATGTTTCGTCGTTCCTGCGAAGGCAGAAGGGCTTTTCAACAGCCGCATGGCTGGTTAAGTGGGGATGATGGCGATAAGTCAGCGCCATTCGATTCCGACCCGAATGTCACTTACTTAAGCCCGTCATCCTCGCGAAGGCGGGGATCCAGCGCCTTTGGGGATCCGCAAAGTGCCGAAGGCGCTGGATTGACCAGCCATGCGGCTGTTGAAAAGCCCTTCTGCCTTCGCAGGAATGACAAAAAATGGGGATTTGTGCCCGCTTTTCGCTTAAGTAAGTGCCATTTGATTCCGACCCCGTTGATTTTTAGTCGGCAACGCCCGAGTGCGCGACAACGTTCTTGGCGAGAGTCTTGAATCGCTCGCCGTTTTCTTGAACGACGGTGAACGTGAGGTGGCCTGTCTTGCTCGTGTTGAGGTCGCGAACGGTGCCGGACTTTCCTTTGTGCGTTCCTGCCGTGACCAGACATGTTTCGCCGTCTTTGATACGGTCGGAAGGCGGGTTGCTTATCTTCGACATTATTCTGAGACTCGTTTGATGCCAACCGGCACCGGAAGTGAACCGCCGCGCTGGCGGTCAGCTTGTACGAACAACATGGCCTCAGCCCAGTCGTCGGAACGCGGCCATCATCTGATTTCTCGGGTGTTGCCAATCGCCGATCACATCCAGTTCGAGCTCGGCAACCTTGGCCATCGTTGCGAGCTCGTCAATTGAGTAGTGAAAGGGATCAGCATCGTGGCAGGTAACAATCCCTCCCGGCTCGTGGCGAATACGCTCGCGGTGTGCAGAAAACGGGGATTGAAAGAAGGTCGCGTAACACGTGCCATGCGGTTGTAGGTTTTTGCGCACGTTCTCGAGACAAAGCACGATCAAGTCACGTGGCAGGTGGGTGAATACCGAGACCGCGATCATGAAATCGAACTTCACGCCAAATGTCTCAAACCCGAAAAAGTCATCGACGGCGAGCGCGGGCTTCTTGTTCATCAGCCCGGCCTCCTCAACCTCGATCCAGCCCGCCTCGATCAGCGAGGCATTGATGTCAATTCCGAAATACTTTCCCTCGTCGAGATAGTTTATAAAGGGAATTCCACCTCTCAAGCAACCACAGCCGATATCGAGAAGCCGGTCACCCGGATTCAGACCCGCACCGATCAAATAGTCCAGCTGCAGCTTGCCAAGCACATCCCACAAACCACCGACGCACTCCCGGTGGGCTTTCGTACCGATCTCTTCGGCTGACAATTGCTGGAAATAGGCATTGATGCCCTTCATCGAATTCACGAGCACTCCACGACAGGATTCAGTGAGCGAACTGGGGCGTCAAATCCGGCAGACAAGCCGGGACAACCAGTATTCCGGTGTCACCCTACGTCAACGGTCAGCAATTTCCAATCGACGTTTGCGCTGATCGATGCAACGCAGTCGAAGAGCCAATCGCATGCCGGGTGATTGGCGTTTCCGGAAGCCTCCCCCGCCTTCAACCTCGGCAACCAATAGAGACCGAGTTGAATGACGCTAAATAGAGCGCAACGAAGGATCACATCTCATTTTTTTTCCTCATTCCAGCGATTGCAGGCAGAGCTTTCCAAAGGCAGCAGGACTGGTCATCCATTGACCTCGACATTTCCCGGTTCCCCAAAGGCACTGGACGACGAGCCGCTCGGCAGTAGAAAAGCGCCTCTCGCGTTCGCGATGATGGCGAGTCCAAGTCAGCGCCTTTCGGATCAGAGTGATTTTATCCTGGCTTTCAGAAACTCGGCAGACTTCCTGTCTCCGCCGCGACCTGAGGGAGCCGGTTGCCATCCCGTTTTGGCCTCGACCTGCGCCTTGAATCGATCGCTTCCGAGTACCCACGCCTTTTTGGTCGCTTCGCGAATCGCGGTCAGCTCACGCTCCGGCATCCTCCCGCGAAACAGGGCACGGTAGGCGGATTGACGCTCTTCGTCGGTCTTGCCCAGTCGCCGATAAAGCCGATGCGGGGTCAGCAATTCGATGCGCTTTCCAACGGCATTGCCCTGATAGCTCGACCACGGGTACTCCGAGGCGTGACTTGTCATCTCGGTACGCACCGGATTCAACTCGATATAGCGATACACCGACAACAGATACGTTTCGGCATCGACAATCGTTGTTTGTACCGCCCCTCCCACAAGGTGCCGGTACGCCGATGGGTATGATTGAAGTACTGCACATACCTTCGCCCCATCGTCTGCATCATTGCGCTGGTGCCGCCTTCGTCGCCGGGCGTAACCAACAAATGGACATGATTGGT
>JBBQTY010000240.1:0-5623 GCA_038234445.1 Lysobacterales bacterium | reverse complement strand
GATCTCAAGCCCGGCAACATCCTCATCGATGATGAAGGTCATTCGAAGGTCCTCGATTTCGGCATCGCTCGTTTGCGCGAAGATGGTGCGCAAGGCTTGACCCAGGATGGGCAAGTGCTCGGCACGTTGCCGTACATGAGTGCCGAGCAGTTGGCCGGCGACAACAGCCGAATCGATGCGCGTGCTGATGTCTATTCACTCGGCGTGCTCGCGTATGAATTGATCGCCGGTCGTCTGCCGCATCCGCGCCTGAATACCTCGACGATCTTCGAGGCGCTCGACATCCTGCGTCATGAAACGCCGCCACGACTGGCGACGATCCGTCCGACAGCGCGCGGCGATCTCGATACCGTGATCATGAAAGCGCTGGCGACAGAGCGCGAACAGCGTTATTCGAGCGCGGCCGATTTCGCCGACGATCTGCAGCGCATCATCGAGCACCGACCGATCATGGCGCGGCCGCTGACGCGCCGATATCGCGCGAGTCGTTTCGTGCGCCGGCATCGATTGTTGACGGCAGCGATGGCCAGCATTGTCCTTGTGCTTGCCGTGGCCAGTGTCGTCTCGTTGCGTTTTGCGCTGGCTGAGCAAAAGGCCCGCGCCGAGGCCGACCAGCGCGTGCAGGAATCCGCAGCAGTCAATGCCTTTCTTGAGCGCATGCTGGGTTCGGCGGACCCGGAGTTGTCGGCAGGGCGCAAGCTCACTGTCGACGAAGTCGTTGATCAAGCCGAACGCGACCTTGCACGCCTCGATGGCGAACCCGGCGTGCAGCGCGCCGTGGCCACCACGCTGGCGAGGACGCGCCGCGCGCTGGGTGAATACGAGGCTGCGCTTGCGCTCAACGAGCGCGCTTTCAAACTCGGCGCAACGATCGGCGCATCCGCAGAGCAACAGGCGAAACTGCTACATCTACGCGCAACGCTGTACACCGATCTGGGTCAGTACGAAAAAGCAACGAGTGCTCTGGCTGAGTCACGCTTGGCCTGGCCGGAGCGGCCCATGGCCACACGCCTGAGTCTGGATCTGACCGCAGCACGCATCGATGACGAGGCGGGTCGCCCCGAACCAGCCGAGGAGAAATACCGCGCTGTGTTGGCGGGTGCGGCGGCGATCGACAAAACCACGATCAAGACCGATGCCGATTTGCGCACGACAATCGAGATCGCTCGCAGCAATCTGTCTGGCGTGTTGCGTGATCGCGGTGCGCTGGATGAATCCGAGCAGCTTACCCGCGCTGTGCTCGATGGTCGCATCGAAGAGCTCGGCGAACGCGCGCCGCTGACCCTCGCGAGTCGCAACAAGCTTGCCCTTGTGTTGGCCGCACGTGGCGACAACGAGCAGGCCGAAAAAGAAGCGGCGGAAGCCTTGCGTCTTCAGCGCGAAGTGCTCGGCAACAACCATGAAAACACGCTTTCCTCGATGCAGACGCTGGCCAATATCTTGATGGCACGCAAGCAATATGACGAAGCGGAGGCGCTGACACGCGAATCACTGAAGGGCATGGAAGCGCAATTCGGGGATGAGTACGCGCAGACGCTCGCCTCGATGAACACGCTGGCGTACCTGCTTGAGGATCGCGGCAAGATCGATGAAGCCGAAGCCGCTTATCGACGCATCATCGAAATTCAGACGCGCGGGGGTATCGAACATCCGACCACCCTGGCGCCGCGCAACAACCTTGCCATGCTATTGATGAACGCGGGTCGTTACGATCCCGCGCGCGCCGAGTTCGCCTCGCTGATGAAGCACTCGCGCGCCACCGTTGGTGACGATCATGCGATGACCGCGATCTTCATGAGCAATGAAGGCTGGTGTCTCAGTCGCATGGGTCGAACCGCCGAGGCACGTGTCGAACTTGAGGATGCGTATCAGCGTCTGCTCGGAATTTTCGGCGCCGAGCATTTGCGCACCAAAGCTGCGGCTGAGCGCTTGGCCGAGGTCTATCGCAAGCTCGGTGAGAACGAAAAAGCCGATGCGCTGATGCCAAAGCCGAGCGCATGAGTCTGGTCACGATCAGCTTTTTGATCGCCGGATTTGGCCTGCTGTCGGGTCTTGCCGCGATTGTCCTGCTGGTCTTGTTGCGCATCCAGCGACGCCAACTCGCTGCGGTACGACTCGATGCCGAAAACCGGCTTGTCGAGCGCGAATCGTTGATCCGAGCCCAGGCCACCCTGGCCGAGCGCGAACGCATCTACGGCGACCTTCACGATGACATCGGTGCGCGTCTGCTCGGCATGATCCATTCTGCCGAATCGCCCGAGCAGGCCGATCGTGCGCGTGCAGTTTTGCAGGATCTGCGAGACGTCGTGACGCGCTCGCGCGGCACGCCGGGATCCCTTTCCGATACGCTGGCCGAGATCCGCCGAGAGACCGCACAGCGTCTCGCCGCGGCAGGCCTCGAACTGGATTGGGAGATCAGCGACGATTTGCCGGATCCCGAGCTCGATACCGCACGCGCGCTGCACTTGCATCGCATCGTCCGCGAGGCGATCAGCAATGTGATCCGGCATGCGCGCGCCGGTCGCGTGCGCGTGCGCACCAAGGCGATCGGCGGCAAACTCTTGCTCGATCTGACCGACGATGGTGGCGGCCGCGAGGCATCGTCGTCCAAGGGGCGTGGCCTCGACAACATGCGCGAACGCGCGGCCGAACTCGAAGGTGATATCGATTGGAAGCCCGGTACCGAAGGCGGCACCAAGGTGTTGTTGACGATGCCACTCGGTGATACCTGATGGCTAGATTCGAGCGCGCCCTCGTCGTCGATGATCTGGCCAGTAGCCGCGAATGGTTGTCGCGCGCACTCGCTCAGGCGTTCCCCGGAATCGAGATTGCAGTCGCCGCGTCGCTCGCCGAGGCGCAATCGCATGTCGCTGCGCCGCCGCCGATCGCGTTGATCGATCTCGGCCTGCCCGATGGTTCGGGCATTCGCCTGATCGAGAAACTGCATCCGCAAGGTACGCTGTGCATTGTCGCCACCGTGTTTGATGACGATGCGCATCTGTTCCCGGCCTTGCATGCGGGTGCCGAGGGCTACGTGCTCAAGGATCAACCGACCGAGAATCTCGCCGAGATGCTGACCGGCATCGCCGCCGGCCAGCCACCATTGTCGCCATCGATCGCTCGCCGCCTATTGCGGCATTTCCAGCCGATAACCCCCGCCGTCAGCGAACCTGCACTGACCGCGCGTGAAACCGATGTATTGCGGCTGATCGCAAAAGGCCATACGGTTATTGAAGTGGCCGGTTTGCTTGGATTGTCACGGCATACGGCAGCCGGCTATCTCAAGGATGTCTACCGCAAGCTCAGCGTCAGCTCGCGCGCCGAGGCCACGCTGGTCGCTACACGACGTGGACTGGTTGGTACGGACGGCTGATCAATCGAGCTTTGTACGGGCCGTTTCAGAGCGATTTACCGCCAATTCGCTGATCACGGCGTTTGTGTGCTCGCCAAGTCGCGGTGAACGGTATGACACCGCCAGCTCGGCTGCCGAGAAACGGATCGGCGTGCGCACGCCGGGGACGGTGCCGTGTTCGTGATCTTGCGATATGAGCTCGAGCTGCATACCGCGATGACGCACCTGCGCGTCGTCAAACACCTGATCAATTCGGTTGATCGGTCCGGCTGGAACGCCGTGCTGTTCGAGTTCCGCCAGCAGTTCGTCACGATCGCGTTTGATCAGCGCCACTTCGAGATGCGTGACCAGTGCATCGCGATGTTGCACGCGTGCGGCATTGCAGGCGAAACGCGGATCCGTCGCCAACCCATCCTGATCAATCACCGTACAAAACTGCGCGAACTGCGCATCATTGCCCACCGCGAGCATGATGTGGCCATCGTGCACCGCGAAAACCTGATACGGCACGATGTTCGGATGCCCATTGCCGAGTCGTGTCGGCACCTTGCCAGAAACCAAATAGTTGAGATTCTGGTTGGCCAGCATCGCGACCATCGTATCGAGCAGCGCGATATCGACCTGCTGGCCGCGTCCTGTGCGCTCACGCTGCGCGAGTGCGGCCTGTATCGCGATGACGCCATACAATCCCGCGCACACATCGCCGATGGCCACGCCGACTTTCTGCGGCGGGCCGTCCGCCTCGCCCGTGATGCTCATGAGGCCACCCATGGCCTGGATCATCGCGTCGTAGCCGGCACGCTTTGCATACGGCCCATCCTGGCCGAAGCCGGTGACCGAGCAATAGACCAGGCGTGGGTTGAGTGTATTCAACGAGGGGTAGTCGAGCCCGTATTTCGTCAACCCGCCGACTTTGAAATTCTCGATCAGCACATCGGCGTCTGCGACCAGATCGCGCACCAGAGCCACGCCTTCCGCCGTACGCAGATCGGCAATCACCGAGCGCTTGCCGCGGTTGCAACAATGAAAATACGCCGCATCTTCGTCGTTGCCATTGGCATCGCGAACGAACGGCGGACCCCATCGACGCGTATCGTCACCCTGGGGTGATTCGATCTTGATCACTTCGGCGCCGAGATCGGCGAGGGTCTGCCCGATCCACGGCCCGGCCAGGATCCGTGCGAGTTCGACGACCTTGAGACCGGCCAGTGGTGTGTTGGATGGATTCATGTCGATCTTTGGGTTGAAAAAAGGGCAACACTTGCGAGTGAACGAAACCGGGTGCCAAGAGCAAATCATCCTAGCAGTGCGAGGCGCGAATCCTGAAGCGCGAAATTCGGGATTCGCCGCAACGATGCGCTACATTGTCGGCTGCTTTGTTCAAGGACATCAGTCCCCATGTATCGATGGTCTGTGCCCTGCGATGCCCGTTCGAGAGGAGCCCAGCCAAGATGCAGGATCGGATTGAAAACAGGGAACGGGAATGACGTCATCCGATAGTCAAGCGGCCCTTCGCAGCGTCGACGCACGCACGCAATCGAATGGGTTGATGATCATGCGCGCGAGTCGGCTGGAGGCGCTGATCGCGCCCTTGGTCGAATTGCTTGTGGCAACACGACCGACCCGTGTGCTCGCTCCGCAGACCATTGTCGCGGCGCATCCGGGCATGGCGAAATGGCTCAATGGCGAATTGGCGAGAGCGCCTGGAATGGGTGGCATTGCGGCGAATCTCGATGTCACCTTGCCGAGCTCGTGGATCGATGGTCTGGCCCGCCGCACCCTCGGCAAGAAGGCGCTGTCGCTGCCGCGCTTCCAGCAGAAACATCTGCGCTGGACAATTCATGAATTGCTCGCGGGTGACTTCGCTTCGATCGGCATCACCGACGCGCGGGTAGGTGCGTATTTGCGCGGAGCAAACGAAGTGAAATCGGACGACGATCTCGCCCGCCGCCGCTTCCAGCTCGCCGATCGCCTCGCCCGTATCTACACTCGGTATCTCGTCTATCGTCCGGATTGGTTGCGCGCGTGGGAGAGCGGATCGCGCACCGTGGCGACCGCGCACGATACAGATCCGATGATGCGCGCGACCGAGCGCGATCTGCTTGCGCCACTGTGGCAGCAACTGTGTGCGAAACCCGGCATGCATCGCGGCGAGGTCGTTTCCGCGTTGATTGAAAGCCTCGAACACACCGATGCAGAGGAGGGTGACGCGCTGCATGTGTTCGGCCTCAGTCATCTCGCGCCCTCCGAACTCGCGGTGCTGCGGGCGTA
>JBBQTY010000239.1:0-5673 GCA_038234445.1 Lysobacterales bacterium | reverse complement strand
GATCGTCGCTGAATTGCACGATTGCAAAGCGGCCCGATTCGACATCCGCGGCAGCGCCGGTGGATGAAAAATCGATGCGCTGTACGGTCGGATCAATGAGCCCGGAGCGCAACAACAGAAGCCGGCTGTCGCTCGCTCTTGCGTCTGTCAATTGATCGGGGGTTACCGCTTGCGGCGCGAGATTTTGCAGTGCGACTTGCGCGGCCTGCGCGGTGCCCAGCGCAAACACGACCGCAGCGGCGAGTGCCGTGCGGGTCAGGATTTTCGATTTCATCTGTTTCCCCGAAAAGTCAGAATGTGAGATTGCATATCGCATCGACAAAATGCCTGTCGATTTATTGTTTTATGTCGCCGGATGTGTGCGCCCACCGATTTCGTTTTCCGCACTCCCGATAGTGCCTTGACTGACATTCCAAATGCTCCGGCCAAGGGAGGAGTGGTAGCGGTCATTTGGGTGGAGTGATGTGGATCTCCTTTCGTTTCTCGATGCCGACTTCGAGGCGATCAATGAATCCAATTTACGAGATTTTGGAGGATGCCGGTGGAACATCCTTGCTCATCTCCGTATGACACAAGCCTGGATGGCTTGCATCCTTGCGGACAGTCCGCATTTAACAGGATCGCTTCGATCTCTCGCAATCGCATGAATTCAAATGACGACAAGGTCTACCCATTCCATCTGCAAAATGCTGGTGTTCGCGGGCAGGTCGTTCATCTTGATTCGAGCTGGCAGGAAATTCTTGCCCATTCAAACTATCCAAGACGCGTGCAGCAATTGCTTGGGCAGTCGCTGACCGCCAGCGCTCTCTTTGCCGCCGCGCTAAAATTCGAGGGGCGACTCTCTATACAGCTTCGTCATGCAGGATCGTTGAGCCTCCTGTTTGCGGAATGCACGCACGATGGCGCACTTCGCGGTATTGCGCGATGCGAAGAAAATGCCGTGGATCAGCAGATCGATCTATCGTCCGATCAAGCTCGGCTCGCACTGACTATAGAAAATCACCAGACCGACGGCCGTTACCAAGGCTTGGTTGCGGTTGAGTCAACGACACTCGCTGGCGCTTTCGAGACCTATTTCGCGCGTTCGGAGCAACTGCCTTCGCGCATTGTGCTGGTTGAGCGCGATGGGCGCTGTGCCGGCATGATGCTGCAGAAAATAGCTGATTCGGCTCCATTGGACGACCCTGATGCGTGGAATCGCATCAGTCACCTGATGGCGACGTTGAGCGAATCCGAACTGCTCGATCTTCCGGTCGAAACACTCCTGCTGCGGCTGTTTCACGATGAGGGCGTCGTGCTGCAGGAGGGGCGTTTGCTGCGCTTTGAGTGCAGCTGTTCGCAAGAGCGCGTGCTCGGCATGCTCCGTTCACTGGGTCGCGACCAGGCACTGGAAGCGCTCGGCGAGTCGAGCGAAATGGAAATCACCTGCGAATTCTGCAACCGTTCCTATGCGGTCGATCCAGTCGATCTGTCGGGGCTGTTTTCAGATACCCCGTTGGCACCGGGAACTTCGAGTCGGCATTGATCGAGGATCGGTCCATCGCGTGAGGCTTTAACGTTTCAGCTTCCAATCGGTTCTCGCTGCGGCCACCTGGTTGCCGATTTGTGGCGTGGCGCGCTCGGCGCTCCGGCTGGCGCGCCTGACGCTACTTTGCCGGAAGTCACTCTGGTTGCGATTGAAACTGAATTGGTGCGAGCTAAAATTACGTGAATTCAAGTGCTTGGACGCACAAGCTGAGATGCAATCGTCTGTTTGTTTTTCGTAAAATAGCGTACAATTCGAAGTGAAGCGCTTGTTGTCGAGAGAAACGACAACGAGGAACTCCATCAAGCTGGAAAGTGTCAGCAACCACTCAACCCATCGGAACTGCTGAATGTTGTCGCGCATCGCCATCGTCCTGCTCTCGCTGCTGCTTTCGGCCACGGCTGTGGCTCAGAGGACTGCGCCTGCGACTTTGGTCACTCCCCAGCATCCTCTGGTTGATCGCCTGCTTTCGATTGAGGTCGACTCGCCACAGGCTGGAGACAGCAATCAGGTCGTGCCGTTGTGGGCCAGTCCCGACGGTCGTTTGCTGGCTATCGTTGCGTTGTCGAGTAACTCGGGAGCGCCCGCATTGCCGCCGTCGCCTGCGTTTGGCGGACTCTCGGATTTCCGCATCGTCGACGCGACCGATCTTTTTTCAGCGGGTCTGCGTTTGCGCCTGGGCCAAGGGTTGCGTGCCGATGTGACGATGGGACAGATCTCCTCTGCGCCGCTTTCGTATGATGTCGCGAGACATTCGGATTGCCTGCCGGGCACGTGTTGGGGCAATCCAATGCAATCTGGGCGACAAGCGGCGATTTCGGCGAATATCGGATTGGGCTGGTCACCTGCGCTTGCCGACGGCCTGGATCTCTCGTTCGGACTATCCTGGTTGGACGGTCGAAATACTCAGCTTCCGGTGCTTTCGCAAACCGCGATGGGCGCATCGCCAATCGATTTGACGGTGCTGGATTTACCGGGGATCGGAAGCTACAAGCTCAATTCCGCGAGGCGCTTGAAAGCCCGTGGCGTGTGGCAACTCGGCCATGGATCGGTTATTGACTTGACGGCAGCTCTCGGTCGGGTCGAGCTTTCGCCATTCCTCAGCGGACTGGCTGCCTCGGGCCTCGATTTGAGTCAGGCCTCGCTTGGGCTCGGTGTGGCCAACGGCTCAGTGCGTGGAAGCATCGTCGGAAGAGTCACCAGTGTTGACGGGCCCGGTGCTATCGGGAGTCGTCGCTGGAGTGGTTTGGATCTCGGGGTTTCATGGCGGACGCCATGGCGCGGAGAAGTCACGGTTGGCGCGCAAAACTTGTGGTCAGCGCCGCTGGATCCGGCAACTTCCCACGAACTTGATGCCACGCAGGCACGTACCCCTTACGTGCAGTATCGTCAGGACCTCTGACCGTTCCAAGGCTGATGTTCGGTCGCGCTTTACGCGACATTCAATTCCAGCCGTTTTTCTCTATTTGAATTTTCGGATTTCCTGTCCGTCTGACGTGGGCGCCGGCTCGTTCAATTGCGCTTTGCCAACGGAATTTCGAGTCAATTCGCAGAGCTGATCGGAAGCGCTTTTTCTGATTCGTTGACCGCCCGCGCAGGCCGCGCAGATCAGTGCAGGCACTGAACACGGGGCCCCGTTTTTGCACGAAGGGCGTCCTCCAGGCTTTCGGGCCTTCATATTGGATGCGGGGTTGTTCTTTTTTTTGCTTGTTGTCTGCGTGGCCTGCATGCAGGTGGATTTTGGCGACGATTGCAGGCCTCTCGTCGTCATTACTCTTGGCACAGACAGCGTCGCCACGGGTCACATCACGTCATATATGCCAATTGATTGATTTCCAACAAAAAACCATCAGCCCTGGACTTGAAGTTAAACGGGCGATCAGGGATTCCAATAACGTGAGAATGTTGTTAGTATCCCGCCACTGCCGGCGGCCCTGATGGGTTGGTTTCGGCTTGTTTGCAAGCTGGGAACGGACGCCAATAAGACCCTTATCAGTGCCATATCCCGAATCCGCGTCACCAGTGACACCACTCTAAAAAACGTTGGAGAGCGTAATGAGATTAAAGAACAACGAGCTACTGAAAGCTGTGCGACTCGCAATGTATGCGGGCACGACAGCCATGGTGGGTTTGAGCTCCGCCTCGGTCTTCGCGCAAGACAATGCTGCTGATGCAGCCAGCGAGCGCCTTGACACCATCGTCGTGACCGGATCGAACATCCGTCGCGTCGATATCGAAACTGCGAATCCGGTCATCACGATCGATCGCGCCGCGATCACCAAGAGCGGCAAGCTCACGGTCGGCGATCTGGTCCAGGAACTGCCGTCCATTGCAGGTGCCGCGACCAATCCGCAGGTCAACAACGGTGGTGGTAGTGGTGCATCCACGGTCTCGCTGCGCGGTCTCGGCAGCAACCGTACCCTGATCCTGATTGATGGTCAGCGCATCATCAACAACGACGTCAACTCGATCCCGGCCAACGTGGTCGAGCGCATCGAAATCCTGCTCGACGGCGCCTCGTCGACCTACGGTTCCGACGCCATCGCCGGTGTTGTCAACTTCATCATGCGCCGTGACTATCAAGGTGCAGAATTCTCGGCCGATTACGGCATTTCCGATCGTGACGACGGTGAGCGCAAAGGTGGTTCGTTCACCTTCGGCCAGTCGACTGATCGCGGCAGTGTTGTCGCCGGTATCAACTACAACAAGGCTGATGCGATCAGTGCCGGCAAGCGTGATTACGCACGCAACGCCCTGATCCTTTACGGCGGAAACGTCTATACCGGCGGTTCGAGCCGCACGCCGACGGGCCGTATCTTCCTGCCGAACACGCCGAATGCTGATGGCGTCAACCTGCGTACGTTCTACGGTTGCAACTCTGTCACCCGTATTGATGGTGCAGCGGGCTCATCGCTTGGTGACTACCGTTGCTACAACGGTAACGCGGACGCGTACAACTATCAGCCGCTCAACGTTATCCTGGTTCCGCAGGAGCGCACCAACGTGTTCGCGTTGGGCAACTACAAGTTGACCGACAACGTCGAGGCCTACTTCAAGACGTTCCTCAACCGCACCTCGTCGTCGTCGCTGATCGCGCCGTATCCGTTTGATGCCGCCAGCAATGCGGTCAGCATCTCGGCTGACAACTACTACAACCCGTTTGGCATCGGGTTCGGCCCGCCGACAGGCAATCGTCTGCTTGTCCGTCTGACCGGCGTCGGCCAACGTGTCAACCAGTTCGATACGCAGACCACCCAGGTCATGGGCGGATTCCGCGGCAACTTCGGTGATACCTCGTGGCGCTGGGATGCAAATGTCAATTTTGGACATGTCACCCAGGATCAGTACACCACCGGTTATCTGAACTTCGGCCAGATCGCTGCTGCGCTCGGCCCATCCATGGTGATCAACGGTGCTCCGGCCTGCGTCGGTACTGCAGGTAATGCTGCAACCGTGATTGCCGGCTGCGTGCCGCTCAATATCTTTGTGCAGGACGATCCGGCCTCGGTTGCGCAGTTCCGTGCGGCGGGTTCCAACCCGTTCCTGAACTTCCTCTCGACGTCGCGCGAAGCGACAGCCAACGTCAACGGCGAGCTCTTCGATCTGCCAGCCGGTCCGGTCAGCCTCGCGGTGGGTGCTCTGTATCGTAAGGACTACTCGTCCTTGAAGGCCGATTCGACGATCATCTACAACCCGATCACGAACAGCTGCGATCTCGGCACGGCATGTACGACGCAACTCTCCGGCAACCTGACCACCAAGGAAGTTTACGCCGAGGCGTTTATTCCGGTGCTCAAGGACATGCCGTTTGCGCATAGCTTGAACGTCGACATCGGTAGCCGTTACTCGAAGTTCAATCTGGCGGGCAACACGACCAACTCGAAGCTTGCCATTGAATGGCGCCCGATCGAGGATCTGTTGCTGCGTGGTACGGTCTCGCAAGTGTTCCGTGCGCCGAATATCGGCGAGCTGTTCGCTGGCTCCCAGAGCGATGCCCCGGCGCTCAACGATCCTTGCCGTGGCTACACCGGTGGTGCACAAGGCCTCCGCGCTTGCGGCCCGGCTACTGGCGCTACCAATATCGATCCGGTCAACGGAATCCCGCCGGAACCGAACACCCAGGTCAGCGCGACCGCGTCGGGTGCCGT
>JBBQTY010000238.1:0-5677 GCA_038234445.1 Lysobacterales bacterium | reverse complement strand
CAGCAGCAACTTCGGGTTCGCGCGTCGTGACGACGGCCCCGGGCAAGGTTTCGGATTCGGTTGCTCCTAGCACCGTGGTTGCTAAGGTGGCTGTTGTCCCATCGGTTGCCGCCGCAGACACGCAATCCGATCCGCGCGACGGTCGTCGTGTCGTTGCGAGCGCGCCGCCGCCGCCGAAGGATTCGACCTTGGCTCTGGTATGGAAGCCCGGTGAGATTGAGAGGTTGCCGCAAGCTCCCGTGCGCAATAAGCGCTACCGTGTGGTTCCCGTGTCGCAACTCGTGAGCCTGGTCGGTGGCGATGTTCAACTGCTGACCAGTAACGGCAAGCGCATTGATGGCGAAGTCAAGCAAGTGCTTGGCGACCATGTTGTTCTGCAAATACAGGTGGTTCAGGGCAATGCCGAACTGAACGTTCCGTTGGAGAAGATTCGCGAAGTACGGATTTTTGAGCGGGATTCTTCGCGGCCGTAGTGCGGCGAAATCCGGGGAGAGTATTCGTGTTGCGCGCTGATTTGAGCCGCCAAGCGCGTCTGAGCCCCGTGTATCGGGCGTTTCTCGTGCGACGATAGCGCGCTCGTTGACGTCTTGTGTGGCATGGGAGCCGACGGATTGCCGCTGGGAGTGAGTTCCGGTTTTGCTCAAGTGCTCGATCCGGAGGTTCTTCGTCGTGCGCGGCGAGGGGATGCTCTGGCGTTTGAATCGATCTATCGCGGCTATGGTCGCTCTTGCTACAACCTCGCCTTGCGAATTCTCGGCGAGCCTGCGGCGGCTGAAGACCTCGTGCAGGACGTTTTTCTTCGAATGATGGCGACGATTTCAAAGTTTCGCGGCGATGCACCTTTTGGCGCGTGGCTGAAACGTTTGACGATCAATTCGACTATTGACGTGATTCGGCGCAATCGCAGGCTGCGCGCCGAGGATGCTTCCGAGTTCTTTGATAGCCTCGTCGGAAATGATATTTCAGCCGAAGCCCGCGTCGATGCCTGGACTCTGCTGATGCGCCTGGCTCCGCGCGAACGTGCCGTCGTTGTCTTGCACGAGATGGAAGGCTATACCCACAAGGAGCTGGCTGAATTATTTGGTCAAAGCGAAAGCTATTCCAAATCTATACTTGCAAGGTCGTTGCGACGCCTCGATGCAAACGAGGGTTTGGATCATGTATCAGTGGAGAACCCATGATGTCACCCATCGCGCGCCAACTTGATCCAAGAGACGTGTTTTCGGAATTGCCCGAGTTTGATCCAGATCCGTCGTTGTGGGGTCGCATCCAGACCGCCAATGTTCGGCGTGTCAGGCTGCGTCGATTGCGCCATGCGAGCGTCATTGGCGCGATTTTGCTGGGCGTAGCCACCACTTGGTTGTGGGAATTTCCACAGCGACTGACGATTTCTGCTGAACGGCTGTCCAGCGTAAATTGGCGAGCGCACTCGCAGGAACTCCAGGATCAGTGGAGCCAACGCGCAGACCGGGACATGGATCCTCACATTCAAGCGCATTTACGTTTGCTTGACAGTGAGCTGCAGGCTGCTTATGACCGTGGCGCGGCCGAGCCTGAACTTGCTCCGTTATGGTTACTTCGCGGTCAGCTACTTCAATCGCTCGTTGAAAACGAGAGTGGCCGGTCACGTCGGATGACCCGGATTTGAATTTGGAGAACTCGATGATGTGTTGTCGCCCGGTTTCGTTCGTTCGATTGCAATGGGTTCTTTGTTTGACTTTCTCCTTGCTGTCGCTCCCAGCAATGGCCTCAGCGGCCGGGAACGACTCGGCCTCAACGAAGGCCAGCGTGTCGATCGGCGCGCAGCGTTTGCGTGAGGAGTTGCGTTTGTTGCTCATGGATCTCGTGCAATCTGGCGCTTTCGGAAGCACTCCAGCTCAGCAAATCACCTTGTCTTTGGACATTCCGGCTGGACGCGTGGCAGACCTTGGCGTTCTCGTTGACAGTAGCAGCAGCGAGAGTGCAGAAAGGGGTTTGCTCGTTCTTGGAACGACGCCCGGTAGTCTTGCGAGTCGGATAGGCCTGCGCAGCGGAGACACGATGCTGGCGGTCAACGGTGTCTCGCTGGTCGCACTAGGCAGTGACAGTTCCGGTGCTGCTCTTGCTGCCGCTTCGTTGCGAGATGTGTTGGGTAGGCTTGACGATGGTGAAACGCTGGAATTTGGGATCTCCCGCGAGGGGAAACAGATCTCGATTCAAGGAAAGATGGAGTCGGTCCAGATTCCGTCAGCTCACCTCCAGCTTGGGCAAGCGCCCAGTCCTGTCAGCGCGTTGGCTTCCAGTGACAATGCGCACGCGTCGTCGACGGCCTGCGGTCGGATCAGCACATTCGACAATGCTCCTCGTCAACAGCAATTGCACGGCGCAACTTTGATCGACATCGACGGTCGACAGTCGCCGATGTCCGGCCAAACCAGTGTCCGGGTCAGTGCTGGTCGGCATATCTTGAAGGTGGGCGAACAAATCGATCTCCGTTACCTCGGTTTTGGCCAACGCTTGCGGGATCGCGGCGGCATTGAGCGATACAAGACCATCACGGTCGACGTCGAAGCCGATACGACGTATTTTCTTGCCGCGAAGATCAATGCGGAGCATCGCAACGAATGGCGCGATGGTCTTTACTGGGACCCGGTGATCTGGAGCACCTCGAAGGAAAGCTGCGGGTAGTTGCCGATTGGTTCGGATCGGAACGGATCGACTAGACTCTTGCATTTACGGCAGGTAATCGACGTGACGAGTCTCAGTGTTAATGTGAACAAAGTTGCAGTTCTGCGTAATTCACGCGGCGGTTTGACTCCGGATCCACTGCAAGCTGCGCGAGTCGCACTGCTGGCCGGCGCGCACGGCATTACGGTGCATCCTCGCCCTGATCAACGACATATTCGTGTCGCCGACGTAGAGGCGATTGCGAGTGGCGTGGGTAAGGCGGAGTTCAATATCGAGGGCAATCCATTTTCCCAGCCTCGAGATGGTTATCCGGGATTGATCGAGCTGGTACGGAGCACGCGGCCCGCCCAGGTTACTTTTGTACCGGACGGCGATGCGCAACTGACCTCCGATCATGGGTTTGACCGCAACACCGATTTCGTTCAGCTCAGGGAGCTGGTCGCCTCATTCAAGCGCGAGGGTTGCAGAGTCAGTCTGTTTGTCGATGCGGGTTGCGACGTGCTGCAGCGTTTTTCCGAATGCGGCGTGGATCGCATCGAGATCTATACTGGTCCGTATGCCGAGGCGTTCGAAGCAGGCGACTACCTGCGTCAGCTCGAAGCCTGTGTATCAAGCGCAGGAACAGCACGCGACTGCGGACTTGGTGTCAATGCGGGACATGATCTCGATCAGAAGAATCTCGGGCTGCTACTGGCGGCCGCGCCCTGGATTGCGGAAGTGTCGATTGGACACGCACTGTTTGCGGATGCTTTGTACGATGGCCTGGCCACAACCGTACGCAACTATCTGAGGATAGTTGATGAGTCCGGCGCAGCCGATCCGGACGTCTGATTTTTCGTTGGGTCGTTGTTGAGTCGTCTCGCGCCGCCATGGATGTCGATTCGTTCGGCAATTTCACGACCTTGCGCACGCGTCAGGCCCACGAGTTGGCGCTCTTAACGCTGCAGGGTAAGGAGCTGGTTCAAGCTCGCGCAATGCTTCCTCGAATCAGGCAAGAGCACATGAAGCGCTGATTCTGTTCGAGGCTTCAGCAAACCGATGCGGTGACCACGCCGTTTATCGGAAATCTGTTTCTGGTGAAAGCACGCGCAGGTTAGTGATCTGATTGTTTTGCGCAATTGCGAGGACATTCGCGAGGTTGTCGTAGGACGAATGCGCTTCTGGGCGTATTTCCAGACTGACGGGCACTCCGCGCAATGCGGCGACACGAAGGCTCTGGTCGAGCGCAAAGCGACTGCTGGATCTGCCGTCGAGAACCAGTTCGCCGGTGTCACGGATCGAGAGGCCGAGGATCAGTGGCTCCTCCTTTGCCGTTTTTTCTCCGCTGCCCAATGGAAATGGAATGCTCTTGGTGACGAGCGGCGTTGTTACCATGAAGATAATCAGAACGGTGAGCAGGACGTCAACCAATGGCGTGATATTGATTTCCGCCATGGTTGTCGAGTTTGACGAGCGATTGCGAGCGTACGACATGGTGCACCTCCGGCTTCGACTGCGTTAGCGATAAGCGTTGCTTCAGATGGCTGCCTGGCTCTATCTCTTGCTTCGCGTTCTAGCCTACTCCTGTTTTTCTGCTCAAGTGAAAAGAAAAAGGCGCCGCTTTCGCGACGCCTTTGATCTTTAACATTGAAGCTTGGGCGCGGTCAGCGCTCACCCTGCGATGTAATGAATCCGATCTTCACCATACCTGAGCTTTTGGCGTTGGCCATGACCGTCGCGATCAGCTGATATTGCGTTGTCTTGTCCGCTCGAATCTGCAGTTCTGGCTGCGGATTTTTCTGTGCGGCGACGCGAAGCTGTGCAGACAGCATGGCTTCGGTTATCAGCTCGTCGTTCCAATAAAGATCACCGCTATCCTTCACAGCAAGATCAATGGGCTCGGGAGGATTGGTTTCAACCGTATTGGGATTCGCTTGCGGCAGATCGATGCGGATCTTGTGCGTCATCAAGGGTGCCGTGATCATGAAGATGAT
Organism: Lysobacterales bacterium; assembly: GCA_038234445.1. Taxonomy (GTDB): domain Bacteria; phylum Pseudomonadota; class Gammaproteobacteria; order Xanthomonadales; family Rhodanobacteraceae; genus Dokdonella. The sequence continues at coordinate 1,037 of JBBQTY010000238.1, read as the reverse complement.
CAAAAGCACCAACATCACGTCCACGAGGGGCGTGACGTTGATTTCCGCCAGCGGACCGCCGCCCGAGTTGGATGAGAAGGCCATGACTTACTTCCTCGCGGTTGCGGGTGCCGATGCTGCTGCTCCCGCTTCAACGCGCGAACCGATGGCGAAGAAGTCGTGCAGATCATGAGCGAACTCGTCAAAGCGTGCGTAGATCAAGCGGTTGCTGCGAACATAGAAGTTGTACGCGAGCACGGCCGGGATCGCGACGAACAGACCGACGGCGGTCATGATCAGCGCTTCACCGACGGGACCGGCAACGGCCTCCATCGATGCAGAGCCTGACGATGCGATCTTGATCAGGGCGTGATAGATGCCCCAGACCGTACCGAGCAAGCCGACGAAGGGCGCGGTGGAGCCGACGGTCGCGAGGACCGTCAAACCACCTTCGAGACGCATGCTTTCGCGAGCGACACCCTGGCGCAACGCACGATCGATGAATTCCGATCGGTTTAGCGCTTCGACGAGGCGGCTGCCTTCATGACGGGTGTGATGCTGGGCTGCGGTAGCAGCTTCGAGCGCGATCTTCGAGAACGGCTCGGATTTAGGCTGCTCCTCGAGGAAACGGATCGCTTCCTGTGCCGATGGCGTTTCCCAGAACGTGTGAATTACACGCTCCATGCGCGATCTCACCATCGTGTTGCGAATCAGATTCGCAATGATGAAGTAGATCGACAATACCGACATCGTGACGAGGGTTATGAAGACTACCCACCCGACCAAGTCGAAGTTGTGGATAAGATGATCAAAGCCCATGTTTGACATGGCTTGGGCATTGCTGCCGCCGCCTGGAAGCGGTGGGGGCATGGCACCTGACTGATCCGCAGGCATGGTCGAAGTGGCATCTTGCTGCATGGCGCTACCTTAGATGATTGCTACTGGTTGAGGTTGAACTCGATGGGTACCAAAGCGTAACCGCGACTCGCGCTTCCGTTCTTCAGTCCGGCATTGAATATCCATGTCTTCACTGCTGCGATGGCTGCCTGATCAAGTAC
>JBBQTY010000237.1:0-5735 GCA_038234445.1 Lysobacterales bacterium | reverse complement strand
GACGTCGTCACCGAGATTTCCGACCGCCTGCACGAGGGCGAGGCGGAACAGGGGATGATCGTCGGCGATGAGGATGCGGGTCATGCGTGAAGGGTAACGCGTAATCGACTGAGGCAGAAAATCAAACTGTCAACGAACCGTCACTGCAGGCTGAGGCCATGGTCTTCACTGGCTCGTCGCCCCTGCGCAGGCAGGGGCCCAGCGCCTTTGCTTTTGATCTGTACATGCAACGTCTTGCATCGGAGTTGCCCGTGGGAGGTTTCCGAGAGTCACTCGGCAAGGCAAAGGCGCTGGGCCCCTGCCTGCGCAGGGGCGACGGCAATTTGGAGATCTGAAGGTTGTGTGAGGATTCACTGCTCAACCACTCGGTAGCCGCGAGAGGCGTGCCGCAGATACGCTCTGGTATCGAGTGAGCGTTACATTCGTTGCTCGAAAGTTGTGATCAAGAGATAGGCCTTCGCAGGGGCAACGTGCGGGTTGATTGCCGATGCTCAGGCAACCACGCCCAACTGACTCAGGATCGAGCGCGCCGCTTCGCGACCATCAAGCACGGCGCGGACAACCAGATCGGCGCCGCGGACGTTGTCGCCACCGGCAAACACTTTCGGATGTGCGGTCTGCAGCGGCAAGTGCGTGCCGCCGACTTTGAGTCGCCCGTTCTTTTCGACTTCGATGCCTGCGCTCGTACACCAATCCGGTGGGCTCGCGAGAAAACCAAATGAAAGAATCACGATGTCGGCCGGAATGGTCTGCGCGCTGTCGGTAACCAACTCGGCGCGTGCGCGGCCATCGCCATCGGCGATCAGCGCGGTATCGGTGATCTCGACACCGTCGACATAACCTTCGCCGATGATCGCGAGTGGTTGTGCAAGAAAGCGGAATATCACACCTTCATCACGCGCGTTCTTCACTTCCTTGCGCGATCCCGGCATGTTTTCCTCGTCGCGACGATAGACGCAGGTCACCCGCTCCGCGCCGAGGCGCACCGAGGTACGTACACAATCCATGGCCGTGTCGCCGCCACCGAGAACAACGACACGCTTGCCCTTGAGATCGGGCAACACATCATCGGCCGTTGCGGTGCCGAGCTGATGACGCGCATTGGCGATCAGAAAGGGCAGGGCGACAATCACGCCCGGCAGATCCTGTCCGCGCAGTTGCGCGTCAACGGCGGTGTAGGCGCCGGTCGCCATGAACACCGCATCGTAGTCATCGACGAGTTTTGCGAAGGCGATATCGCGGCCAACCTCGACGCCGAGATGAAAACGTACGCCCTGATCCTCAAGCACGCGGCGGCGCGTTTGCACGATGTCTTTCTCGAGCTTGAAGGCCGGGATGCCGAAGGTCAGCAAGCCGCCGATTTCCTCGTAGCGGTCATACACATCGGCACTGACGCCCGCGCGAGCGAGGCGGTCGGCGGCGGACAATCCGGCTGGGCCCGCGCCGATGATCGCGACGCGTTTGTCCGTCTTCGAGGTGGCTTCTGGTGGACGCCAGCCGCGTCGGATTGCCTCGTCGGTGACCGAGCGTTCAATCGCCCCGATGGTCACCGCGCCGAATCCTTCTTCGAGCGTGCAGACGCCTTCGCAGAGTCGATCTTGCGGACACACGCGGCCGCAGATTTCCGGCAGCGGATTGGTTTCGTGCATGAGGGTGGCGGCATCCTCGATGCGCCCTTCCTTGACCAACTTGAGCCATTGTGGAATGCGATTGCCGAGCGGACATCCCCACGAGCAATACGGGTTGCCGCAATCGATGCAGCGAGAAGCCTGGTCGACCGATTCGCCACCGACGAAATCCGCGTTGATCTCGTTGAAGTTGACGATCCGAATCGGAATCTTGACCTCGCTGGGCAGGGCGCGTGGAAACTTGAGGAATGGAAACGGACGATCGCTCATGCCGCTTCCCTCAACTCATTCGACAACGCGGCCAGACTCGCGGCCTTTGGCTTGACCAGCCAGATCTTGTGCAGGACATCGCGGAAGTCGCCGAACAATTGGCTCGTCCAGGCACTGCCGGTTGCGTTGATGTGCGATTGCATCAGCGAACGCAGATGCTGCAGGTGATTCTCCATGCCTTCAAGCGAGATACGGTTGATGTCGACCAGCTCGTGGTTGTAGCGATCGAAGAAATCGCGCTCGAGATCGAGCACGTAGGCGAAGCCGCCGGTCATGCCGGCGCCGAAATTGAGACCGCTGCGACCGAGCACGACAATGGTGCCGCCGGTCATATATTCGCAACCGTGATCACCGAGCCCTTCGACGACCGCGATCGCTCCGGAATTGCGCACCGCGAAGCGCTCGCCTGCGCGGCCTGCAGCGAACAATTCACCACCGGTCGCGCCGTAGAGACAGGTGTTGCCGATGATGCTCGATTCATGCGCGACGAACTTCACACCGTCGGCCGGGCGCACGACGATGCGACCACCGGCCATGCCTTTGCCCACGCCGTCGTTGGCTTCTCCGGTCAGGATGAGATTGAGTCCGCCGACGTTCCATGCGCCGAAGCTCTGCCCGGCGGCACCGTGGAAATCGAGGGTGATGGGATGCTCGGCCATGCCTTGGTCGCCGTGAGCGCGCGTGATTTCACCGGACAGTCGCGCACCGATCGCACGATCGACGTTGCTGATCGCGTAGCGTAAGTGCCCGCCGGTTTGATGCGCAACGGCATCACGGGTATCGCGCACGGTGGCCAAGGCAAGGTCGGTTGCACCTGGAGCGAGAGGTCCTGCGGCGCAAAGATCTGCGGCGCTGGAATGCGCTTTCGGGATCTCGAGCAGGAGCGAGAGATCGAGCTTGGCCTGTTTCGCAGTGATACCTGGAATTGCATGCAAGAGATCCGTGCGCCCGACCAGATCATGCAGTGAGCGTACACCGAGGGCGGCCAATAGTTCGCGCACGTCGTCGGCGATGAACTGGAAAAAGTGCTGGACCATTTCGGGTGCGCCAATGAAGTGCTGGCGACGCAGGATGTCGTTCTGCGTGGCGATACCAGTCGCACACGAATTGAGATGACAGATGCGCAGATACTTGCAACCGAGTGCGACCATCGGACCGGTGCCGAAGCCGAATGAATCCGCACCGAGGATTGCCGCCTTGATCACATCGAGTCCGGTCTTCAGGCCGCCATCGGTCTGCACGATCACGCGGTCGCGCAGACCGTTCATGACGAGGGTCTGATGGGTTTCAGCAAGTCCCATTTCCCACGGCGTTCCGGCATAGCGAATCGAGCTGATCGGACTCGCGCCGGTGCCGCCATCGTGTCCCGAGATCGTGATCAGATCGGCGCCGGCCTTGACCACGCCGGCGGCGATCGTGCCGACGCCGGCATGCGACACGAGTTTCACCGAAACGAGTGCGCGCGGGTTCACCTCGCGCAGATCGTGGATCAGTTCGGTCAGGTCTTCGATCGAATAGATATCGTGATGCGGTGGCGGCGAGATCAGACCGATGCCAGGTTTTGCGTAGCGCAGTCGAGCGATCAAGGCATTGACCTTGTCGCCTGGCAGCTGGCCACCTTCGCCAGGTTTTGCGCCTTGTGCGACCTTGATCTGCAACACCTCGGCACTGGCCAGATAGGCCGCGGTGACACCAAAACGACCCGAGGCGACCTGTTTGATTTTCGAGGCACGCTCGGTGCCGTAGCGCGCGGGATCTTCGCCGCCTTCGCCCGAATTCGAGCGTGCGCCGAGTCGATTCATCGCGGTTGCCAATGCCTCATGCGCTTCGGGCGACAACGCACCGAGCGACATGCCGGCCGAGTCGAATCGCTTGAGTACAGTTTCGCGTGCTTCGACTTGATCGAGTGGAATCGCGATCGTGCCTTCGCGCAACGCGAGCAAGTCGCGCAATGCCGAAGGCGGTCGAGAATTCACGGCATCGGCATACTGGCGATAGTGGCGCATCTCGCCGGTACGTACGGCCGTCTGCAGATGACCGACTACGGGTGGGTTATACATGTGGTATTCGCCATCCGGAATCGCTTTGAGCAAACCGCCAGCGGGCAGCGTGTAGTTCGGATTGCGCGAGCGTGCGAGCTGGGCGCGGTACTCATTTTCAATATCGATGAAGCTCGCACCGGCAATGCGCGATGGCGTGCCCGGAAAACACATGTCGACGATTTCGCGATCGAGCCCGATGATCTCGAACAATTGCGCGCCGCGATAACCGGCGATCGTCGAGATGCCCATCTTTGAAAGAATCTTGAGCAAGCCCTTGCGGATGCCATGACGGTAGGTGCGGCCGATCTCGTGCACGGTTTCATTCTCGCCGCCCTTGATCTCGCCGCGCTGATTCGTGTCGAACAGGGTCTGGTACGAGAGGAACGGATACACCGCGGTCGCACCGAATCCGATCAGGCAGGCGAAATGATGCGCATCGCGCGCGGTGCCGGTTTCAACCAGCAGGTTGCAGTCGCAACGCAGTTGCTGACGGGTCAAATGTGCGTGGATTGCGCCAGTCGCAAGCAGGGCGTGGATCTGGGTCAAGCCCGGCTGTGGATAGCGATCGGAAAGCAGCACGAGCGCCGCGCCGTTGCGCACGGCGTCTTCGGTTTGCCGACAGATGTTTTCAAGTGCGGCTTTCAGGCCGAGGGTTTCGTCGTAGTAGAGATCGATGCGAACCTGACGTTCGGCGTAGGTCGGCAAGGCGAGCAGTTGACGCAACTTGCGCTGCGAAAGCACCGGTGAACTGAGCAACACCTGGCGCGCGCTGTCGGCCGAGAGATCGAACAGATTGCCTTCCAGACCGATCTGCGAAACCAGCGACATCACAAGGCGTTCGCGCAACGGATCGATCGGGGGATTGGTGACCTGTGCGAAGGCCTGACGGAAGTAGTCGTACAACGAACGTGATTGCTGCGACATCACCGCGATCGGTGTGTCGTCGCCCATCGATCCGGTCGCTTCGGCACCGGTTTCGGCCAGCGTTCTGAGTACGATATCGCGCTCTTCGCAGGTCAGCGCGAACTGCTTCTGAAAACGCGCGAGCATGTCTGACGGCATCGGCTCGGCGGCCAGTGCCGGGTCGATCAAGTGCGATTCGAGATAGATCACGCCGTCGCGCAGCCAGTCACGATAAGGCGCACGCTTGGCATTGATGCGATCGATTGCGGCGCTGTCGAGCAGGCGATGTTCAACCAGGTCAACCGCCAGCATCTGGCCGGGGCCGAGTCGACCCTTGGCGACGATGCGTTGATCGGGCACATCCCATAGTCCCGCTTCGGAGGCGACGATCAGATGGCCGTCATCACTTTGCGACCAGCGTGCCGGGCGCAGACCATTGCGATCGAGCGCACACACGGCATGCCGCGCATCGCACATGACCAATCCCGCTGGACCATCCCACGGTTCGGTGTGCAAGGCGTAATACTGATAGAACGCTTCGAGATCCTGATCGAGATTTTCATCGGCGCTCCATGCCGGCGGCACGAGGATGCGCGTCGACGCGAGCAGATCGATGCCGCCTTCGACGAGCAGTTCGAACATGTTGTCGAGGCTTTGCGAATCCGAACCCGTGCGGCTGACGTGATCGCCGATGTCGGAAATATCGAGCAGCGGTGAATGCAGCTTCGGCTGGCGTGCGAGTGCCCAGTTGCGATTGGCGCGGATCGTGTTGATCTCGCCGTTGTGGGCGAGCATGCGGAACGGTTGGGCGAGCTTCCAGTTCGGCGATGTATTGGTCGAAAAGCGCTGATGAAATGTCACTGCCGCGCTCATCAGTTCGGCGCGTTGCAGA
>JBBQTY010000236.1:0-5748 GCA_038234445.1 Lysobacterales bacterium | reverse complement strand
CGCCATCATTACCAACATCGACGTTGATCACCTCGAAAATTACGGCGGTGATTTCGAGCACGTGAAAGCGGCGTTTGAACAATTCGTGCATCGGCTGCCGTTCTATGGACTCGCCGTGATGTGCGTTGACGACCACGAAGTGGCCGATCTGGTAGCGCGCACGCCACGACGCGTACTGACCTACGGTATCGACAATCCGGCCGATGTCAGAGCCAGTGAGGTTCGTCAGGACGGAGCGCGCATGCACTTCGATCTGCACTTGCCTGATCAGCAAGAAGTGTACGCAATGACCCTGAATTTGCCAGGACGTCACAACGTACTCAACGCTCTTGCGGCGTGCGCCGTCGCGTGGCAGTTGGGCGTAGCGCCCGCCGCGATGCAAGCGGCATTGAGTGGATTTCAAGGCGTTGGCCGACGCTTTTCATTGCGTGGTGAGCTTGCGCTGGATCGGGGCGCCGCCCTTTTGGTTGACGATTACGGCCATCATCCGAGCGAGCTCGCAGCGGTATTCAGCGCCGCGCGGGGAGGCTGGCCAGAGCGACGCCTTGTCGTGGCCTTTCAGCCGCATCGTTATTCGCGCACGCGCGATCTGCTCGATGACTTTTCACGCGTGCTGGCCGATGTCGATGTGCTGATTCTGACCGAGGTCTATCCGGCCGGAGAAGCGCCGATCGCAAACGCCGATGCGCGCGCGTTGTCACGCGCCATCCGTGCGCGCGGCAAGGTCGATCCGGTGCTGATCGAGCATCCCCGAGCGTTGCGCGATGCGTTGCCCGCTCTGCTCGAAGACGGTGATCTGCTGCTGCTGCTCGGTGCCGGAGATATCGGCGCGGCAGCCAATGAACTTGCTCGCGATCCCGACCTGAGGTCAATCCGCTCATGATCGCGAAGATTACCGACCCCCGACATTTTGGTCGCGTTGCGGTCGCCTTTGGAGGCACCTCTGCGGAGCGTGAGGTTTCTCTGAATTCCGGGCGCAACGTACTGGACGCGCTTCGTGCGCGGGGCGTCGACGCGTATCCAGTCGATGGCATTCCAGCTCTGCTGGATGCATTGCGCGCTGGCCACTACGCACGTGTGTTCAATATTCTGCACGGGCGTGGAGGTGAGGACGGCATGTTGCAGGGCGCGCTTGATGCATTGCGCGTGCCCTACACCGGTAGCGGCATCCTCGGTTCCGCTTTGGCGATGGACAAGGTGCGCACCAAGCAGGTCTGGCAGGCGTTGGGATTGCCGACGCCACGTTACGCCGCTTGGCATCGGGGCGAGGATCTTGCAGCGGCGATCCACACGGTTGGCTATCCAGCCATCGTCAAACCTTCGCATGAAGGATCGAGCGTCGGCATCACCCGGGTCTTCAGTCCTGCGGATCTTCCTGCAGCGATCGAACTTGCCTGCAAGCACGACGGAGAGTTGCTGATCGAGCAATTGATTGAAGGTGCCGAACTGACTGTCGGAATCCTCGGCCGCGAAGCCTTGCCATCGATCCGCATCGTTCCGAAAGGCGCCTACTACGACTATCACGCGAAATATGTTGCCGAAGATACCGAGTATCTTTGTCCCGGACTTGAGGATGCCGATGAGGTCGCAATCAAGGCGCTCGCGTTGCGCGCCTTCGACGCGGTGGGCTGCTGTGGCTGGGGTCGCGTCGACGTCATGCGTGACCGACAAGGCAACAACTATCTGCTTGAAGTCAACACGGCGCCGGGCATGACCAGCCACTCGCTGGTACCCAAGGCAGCCGGTCAGGTGGGTATCGATTTTGAATCGCTATGCTGGCGGATTCTTGAGGGCAGCCTTGAACGTGATCCTGCGCCGATCGACGTAGGAGGGTTCGCATGAACACGGCGCTGCTCACGCGCGTGCTCGCTTGGGGCATCGCGCTGACCTTGGTAACCCTGCCAATCGTCGGTGTGCTCAACGGCTGGTTCGCATCCGAGCGCTGGCCCGTGCGCAAGATCGAGCTGCATGCAGAATACGCTCATGTCAGCGCCGAGCAGGTTCGCGCGACAGTCGAAACGCAGCTGGCCAAGGGTTTTTTCGCGATCAACTTGAGTGATGTGCAAGATGCGGTCGCGAGCTTGCCGTGGGTCGAAAAAGTCGAGGCGCGCAAGCAATGGCCGGATACCTTGAGCTTGACCGTCTATGAGCGCCAACCATTTGCGCGCTGGGGCGATTCACGCTTGATTGACCGCAGCGGCGAACTGTTCGAAGTGCCCGGTACTGACTCGATGCAGGGTTTACCGCAACTCTCCGGTCCAGATGCGCGCTTGGCTGATGTGCTCGCCTTCCACGCCGAATGCCTGCGTGAATTTTCCGGAAGCGGACTCAACGTGCAGGCTGTCGATCTGAGTGCGCGTGGAGGTTGGCGGATCACGCTGTCGAGCGGCGCATTGATCGAAATTGGTCGCGAGGATGCTGCGATGCGCCTGCGTCGATTCATTGAGGTCTGGCCGATGTTGGCTGCTGCGAATAACGGGCCGCCGGTGTATGTCGACTTGCGCTACGAGAACGGTTTTGCGATGCGCTGGGCGATGCCTGCATCGGCTGCACCGGAAGGAAATATGGAGTCGGGAGTCAAGAGTCAGGGCGATGCTGCAGCAGCGATGCCCGATTCCGCCGACCGCTTACCGCGCGCACTCATGGCTTCAATCCAATACCCATTTCCTACTTCCCATTCCCGGCTCCTCCGATGAACCGCAAGTCTGAAAAAAATCTGATCGTCGGCCTGGATATCGGCACCTCGAAGGTAGTCGCCATCGTTGGTGAGCACGAGCCCGGCCAGCCCGTTGAGATCATGGGAATCGGTTCGCACCCTTCGTATGGACTCAAGCGCGGTGTCGTCGTCGATATTGAATCGACGGTGCAGTCGATCCAGCGCGCAATCGAGGAAGCCGAGCTGATGGCGGGCTGCGAAATTCGTTCGGTCTACGCCGGCATCGCTGGCAGCCACATCCGTTGCCTCAATTCGCACGGCATCGTGCCGATCCGCGACAAGGAAGTGACCGAAGCCGATCGTGAGCACGTCATCGAGGCTGCACGCGCGGTAGCGATTCCTGCAGATCAGGAACGTCTCTATCTCGAACCGCAGGACTACGTCATCGATGGCCAGGAAGGCATCCGCCATCCGATAGGCATGAGTGGCGTGCGCCTCGAAGCGCGTGTGCATCTGGTCACCGGAGCGATGAGTGCGGCCGCCAATATCCGCAAATGCGTATCGCGCTGCGGTTTGCGCGTCGATGACCTGGTTCCGCAACAGATTGCTTCTAGCTTTGCCGTTTTGACGCAGGATGAGCGAGATCTCGGCGTCTGCCTCGTCGATATCGGCGCGGGAACGACCGACATCGCGATCTTCACCCAAGGCGCAATTCGGCATACCGCGTCGTTGCCGATTGCCGGCGATCAGGTCACCAATGACATCGCGGTGGCTCTGCGTACGCCAACGGCCCATGCCGAAGAAATCAAGGTCAAGTACGCCTGTGCATTGGCCCAACTCGCGCATGCAGAGGAAACGATCCAGGTGCCGAGTGTGGGTGATCGTCCGCCGCGGCGACTGGCCCGACAAACCCTCGCCGAAGTAGTGCAGCCTCGCTATGAGGAACTGTTCTCGCTGGCCCAGGCCGAATTGCGTCGCTCCGGTTACGAGAGCCTGGTCGCGGCCGGCATCGTGCTGACCGGAGGCGCGGCAAAGATGGAGGGCGTGGTCGACCTTGCCGAAGAAGTGTTCCACATGCCCGTCCGACTCGGCATGCCGCAGCACGTGACCGGTCTCGCCGACGTGGTTTCCAATCAGATCCATGCCACCGGGGTGGGCTTGCTTTTGTACGGAAGTCGACAGATGGCAACGGGCCAGCGTCGCGGCGTCGAAGCGGTCGGAGGAGCGTGGGACCGCATGTCGAGTTGGTTCAAGGGAAATTTCTGAGCGCGGCCATGAGCCCGCGCTGGTTAGGCAACACCCGCTGCGCAGGATGCGCGGTGGTGCAACCGAAACGGTTGTGTGGCGGAACACGCGCCAGTGATCCGCAAGACGTCCAGTTGCCGGGAAGGCAGCGCGGACGGTGTCATCAAATCAATACGGCTTAAGCCGACGGAGGACGGGAAAATGTTTGAGTTCATTGAAAGGATGGAGCCCAACGCGGTGATCAAGGTCATCGGTGTCGGTGGTGGTGGCGGCAATGCAGTCAGCCACATGGTCAATGCGCAAATCGAAGGCGTTGAATTCGTCTGCGCGAACACGGATGCGCAGGCACTCAAGAACACGGGTGCCAAACACACCTTGCAGCTAGGTGCGAATGTCACCAAGGGACTCGGTGCCGGTGCCAACCCCGAGGTCGGTCGCCAGGCCGCTCTCGAGGATCGCGAACGCATCTGCGCATTGTTGCAAGGTGCAGACATGGCCTTTATCACCTGTGGCATGGGCGGTGGAACCGGAACCGGGGCTGCGCCGGTGGTTGCACAGCTGGCCAAGGAGATGGGCATCCTCACCGTTGCCGTGGTCACCAAGCCGTTCCCGTTCGAAGGACGTCGACGCATGCAGGTCGCGCTTAAGGGTATCGAGGATCTGAGTCAGCACGTCGACTCACTGATTACCGTTCCGAACGAAAAACTGCTGACTGAGCTGGGCCGCGATGTGACCCTGCTCAGCGCATTCAAGCAGGCCAACGATGTTCTGCTTGGCGCTGTCCAGGGTATTGCTGATCTGATCACGCGTCCGGGTTTGATCAATGTCGATTTCGCTGACGTGCGCACGGTCATGTCGGAAATGGGCATGGCGATGATGGGCAGTGGCAGTGCGCGCGGCGATGATCGTGCCGTGGCCGCCGCCGAAGCCGCAATCAACAATCCGCTGCTCGAAGATGTCAATCTGGCCGGCGCCTGCGGCATCCTCGTCAATGTCACTGCTGGCAACAATCTGACCATGCGCGAATTCGACGACATCGGTCAGGTCATCCACGAGTTCGCCAGCGAAGATGCCACGGTCGTCATCGGTACTGCACTTGATCCGGAGTTGCAGGATGAAATCCGCGTCACCGTCGTGGCCACTGGTCTCAATCGCAACGCGGTGCGCGCACCATTGCGCAGCGAAAAGGAGCGGGAGGCGATCATTGCGCCACGGCCACCGATGAAAGTCGTACGCAATGCGACCACCGGCGCGGTTGACTATGCCGGCATTCCAGAGCGTATTGCGGCCCATGCTCACATGCCGGCAGAACACGCTTCCGTTGCACCCGACAACCAGGTGGACTATCTGGATATTCCCGCGTTCCTGCGTCGACAGGCAGACTAAACAGCGAGCTTACTCAAACGCCCTGACACCAGGATTGGCAGGCGTCGGATCTTCGGGTCCGGCGCAGCTGATGGAAATTGCCAGAGATGAAGGGTTTGAACCCGTGCCGCTGCGTGGCGCCGCAGCGGCATTCTTTGGCAACTCGAAAATTTGAATTCCCGTCGGCGTGCGCAATGCGGTCGACGATTGCTCTGGACTGATCGAGATTCGGCCCCTCGAATATCTCGAGAATGTTGCGAATTCGCAACAGTTGTCTGATTTTGACGTCGGCTTAACTTTCACTGAAGGATATGCTGTGCTACGCTCCCGGGCGTTTTCGTGCTCCTGCCCCAGGGGTCAGACTAAAAAAATGATCAAACAACGCACGCTCAAAAATGTAATCAGGGCGACAGGCGTAGGTCTCCACACAGGTGACAAGGTCTACATGACCTTGCGCCCGGCTGCGGTTGATACAGGGATTG
>JBBQTY010000235.1:0-5771 GCA_038234445.1 Lysobacterales bacterium | reverse complement strand
GACTGGCATGTTTCCAACCTGTGCTGGACCGACACCGACGAAAACGCAGCGGTCACGGCGATCGTCGATTTCGGACTGTCCGCCGCTACATTTGCACTGTTTGATCTTGCCACCGCCATTGAGCGCAACGCGATCAGCTGGCTGCAGCTTGAGCGTGGCGAGGACGCGGTACACGCCGATATTGCATGCGCGCTGATCCGTGGTTACCGCCAGCAGCACGCTTTGGACGCAGACGACATCCATCTCCTCGCCGATCTGCTGCCGCTGGTGCATCTGGATTTTGCCCTGTCGGAAGTGGAGTACTTCAATGCGCTGGGGGACACGCCAAAATCCGATATGGCCTATGACACTTTCCTGTGTGGCCACGCGGCGTGGTTCAGCACGGCACCGGGCCGTGCGTTGCTGCGCGCGATCCACGACTGCGCATGATTTCATGCTGAGTTGTGTTGTAATGCGCGCCTGAAGCGGGGGTGCCTGGCGTTGCCGGGCTGAGATAGACCCTTAGAACCTGATCCGGTTTGTACCGGCGTAGGGAGCTTGCAGATCGGGCACGCTTGCGTGTGTGACCGGTCGCCCGTCGCTTCGCCTATTCCTGCCCAAGGCGAACGATGATGACGCGTTACCGAATCCCTCTGCTGTCTGGTCTCTTGCTCATGCTGGGCGTCGCTCATGCCCAAGAAGCTGAAATACCAGCGGCTGCCTCCGCGACGGACGGTAAAAAGCCCGCAGCCGACGCCACCAAGTTGACTCCGGTTGAGGTCACGGCACTCGCCCAGCGCGGCTATTTCGGCGACACAGCGCAAGTCGACACCTTTGGCAGTTTCGGCAATGCACCGCTGCACGATACGCCGGCGGCGATCACCGTGATTACACGTGATCAACTCGATGATCGCCAGCCGCGCACGCTCAGCGAATTGGTTCGCGCCGATGCCGCGGTCGGTGACAACTACGCCCCGGTTGGCTACTACCAGGATGTCGCGATCCGCGGTTTCGTGCTTGATCTGGCTACCGCCTATCGCATGAACGAGATGATCATCAACGGCGAGCAACTGATGCCAATGGAAGACAAGCAGCGCGTGGAAATCCTCAAAGGTCTTGGCGGGTTGCAGGCCGGCGTGGTCGCGCCAGGCGGCATCATCAATTACGTCAGCAAGCGCCCGACCGATGTGCGCAGCGTGACGCTCGGCACCGATTCGAACGGCTCGCGCTATGGCGCTCTGGACGTCGGCGGCTGGCTCAGCCCGAGCTTTGGCGTGCGTGTGAATGTTGCTCATGAAGATATCCATTCGTACATCGAACATGCCTCCGGCCGGCGCAACTTCGTCTCGCTCGCGGCCGACTGGAAGATCAGTGAACGTGTCACGCTGCAACTGGATAGCAACTATCAGAGCAGCGCCCAGCGCTCGGTCTCCGGCTACCAATTGCTCGGAGGCAACACGATTCCTGCCAATCCCGACAACACGCGGCTGCTCGCCTACCAACCTTGGCAGCAACCAGTCGGCATCGATTCGAGCAACACCACCGCGCGCTTCGACTATCGCTTCAGCGATCAATGGCGCGCGCAGCTATCGGCCAGTCACAGTCGCACCGTTATCGATGACAATGTCGCCTTCGCCTACGGCTGCTTTTATGCCGCCGCGTGTGCCACCGGCGAGGATCCGGGTTGGTTCTTCGCGCCCAATGGCGATTACGACATCTACGACTTTCGCAGCCCCGACGATACCCGTCAGAATGACGAGCTGCGCGTGGTGCTCAGTGGCGGTTTCGACACAGGCAACATCAGCCACGAGTTGAACTTGGGTACCAGTGCGTTCCGCCGTACGCTTGACCAGCGCCCCTACGTGTACGACTACGTCGGCACCGGCAACATCGATCAAATCGAACCGCCCTTTTTTGCGCCATCACCGAATGAGCCCGGCCCTTCGGCACGAGCACTCACGAGTTGGCAGCATTCGTTGTTTGCACTCGATCGCGTTCATCTCGGCGAGAGTTGGCAGATCCTTGCCGGTGCGCGCCTAGTGCGCCTGCACGAACGCAGCTACGACGGCAGCGGCGATATCATCGAGCGTGAGACACGCTTGAACAAAACGCTGCCGCAGGCGGCAATACTTTGGCAGCCAAGTGCACCACTTACGTTTTACACGAGCTACAGCGAAAACCTCGCGCTCGGTGCCGCAGCGCCGTACTGGACGAACAACGGCGGCGAGATTCTTGCGCCCGTGCATGCACGCCAGCTTGAAGCCGGTGTGAAGATCGCCTGGAGTGACACTCTGAGCCTTCAGAGCGCGCTATATCGCCTGCGCCAACCCTATCAATTTGCCCAGCCCGATGACTCTGCCGGCGGCTTCACTTTCGTCGAGCATGGTCAGCAGATTCACACCGGATTGGAGCTCAACCTGGCCGGGCAAGTCAGCGAAGACCTGCGCCTCATGGCAAGCGTCAACCTGATCCAGGCACGAGCGCAGAACACCGGCGCAGCCATGTACGAGGATCACCAAGTTGTCAACGTTCCGCGTGTGCGTGCGGCCATGTATCTGGATTATCGCCTTCCCTTTGCACCGACCTTCGGTTTGCTCGGCGGCTGGCGCTACAGCGCCCGCAATATCGCCACACCCGATGGCCTGACCAGCGTACCGGCCTACAACGTGTTCGACTTGGGACTGCGCTACAAGCAACCCTGGCGAGGACACACGCTGACCTGGCGAG
This sequence comes from Lysobacterales bacterium, assembly GCA_038234445.1. Taxonomy (GTDB): domain Bacteria; phylum Pseudomonadota; class Gammaproteobacteria; order Xanthomonadales; family Rhodanobacteraceae; genus Dokdonella. The sequence continues at coordinate 3,065 of JBBQTY010000235.1, read as the reverse complement.
TCAATGTGGATAATGTACTTAACCACTTCTATTGGCGTGACACCGGAAGCTCAGGCGGTGACAGCTATCTGTTTCCGGGGGCGCCACGCCAAGCACGCCTGACACTGCAGGCGGACTTCTGACATGCCCTGGCTGGAAGCGATTGCTGCACTGATCAGCGCATTCGGAGTGTGGCTGACCACGCGACGCCATCCGTGGTGCTGGCCAGTCGGTCTGGTATCCGTGGCGCTCTATGCCTGGGTTTTCTTCGGTGCCAAATTGTATTCGGACATGGTATTGCAAGGCGTCTTCGCGGCTGCAATCGTCTACGGCTGGAATCGCTGGCTGCATCATCTGGATGACAACGGACTCGTCCGCGTCGCGCCATTGGCCTCCCGCACTGCGATGCTGCACATCACGTTTGGCGCCATCGGTGCGCTGGTATGGGGCCTGCTCATGCATCGCTACACTGACGCCGCACTGCCGTGGCTGGATGCGGCACTGGCGGCATTCAGCCTGGTCGCACAATGGTGGGGTATTCGCCGACATACCGCTGTGTGGTGGATGTGGATCGTCGTTGACCTGATCTATGTAGGCTTGTATGCCTTCAAGTCGCTTTATATCACCGCTCTGCTTTACGCCGGTTTCGTGCTGCTGGCAGTCGCTGGCTTGCGATCCTGGCAGAAAGCGGCGGCAGATCAGCATGCGATTGAGGCTAACCAGGATCCATCAATGCACAAAACAGCTTGATGCGCGTGAAAGTGAACCGCAGGTAGCTCGCAGAAAATATACGGCAACGTTTCCAGCGGAATCTTCCGCACCTCACTCAATCGCCCCGTACACTGAACTCCTTTGCGAATTGAGAGATCTTCATGCCGAGCTACGTTGAAGATGCACTGGTCAAAGATGAGCGCATTGTCCACTCGGGCCACATCAGCCTCTGGTCGATGTGGCATCTGATCGCATTGGGAATTGTCCTCCTGCCCGCCGTCGGTCTCGGTTTGATTTTTCTGGTCATGGCCTACGTGCGCTACAAATCAACCGAACTGGCCGTGACAACGAAGCGTGTGATCGTCAAGCATGGCTTCATTCGACGGCAAACCGTTGAAATCAACATGAACAAGGTTGAGAGCATTCAAGTCGACCAAGGCGTGCTTGGACGGCTGTTCGATTTCGGCACTCTCGTGATCTCTGGCACGGGCACATCTCACGCTCCAATCACGGGAGTGTCGGCGCCTATGGCTTTCCGCAAAGCGTTTATCGAAGCTCAGGAAGCAAGTGCCAATGATCACTAGCGGCGAGGTCAGTCGGTGGTCGATACCGAATGCGTTTGCCACTGGCGAATGACAACAGAAGCGCCGCCGTCAGTTTTCATGAACCGAATCGAATCTGATCGCGCACATGCGTCGGCGCAAACACCAGCTTGCGCAACGTTACGTTTCCTGCATTCAGCCAGAAGTAACCCGCCGACACGGAGACCCGTCATTGAAAGACGAAATCTGGGTCGAATCGAAGAATCCTGTCACTCTCCGGAGGAACCGGAGCGATCAATCCTACCAGCGAGGAATCGACTTACCCTTCGACCGGTCACGTGAGAATTGAAATGAACCAAAGATTCAGTGTTTTGATCACAGTTCTGGTGTTGTCACTATTCGGGAGTCCCGCAATGGCCGTTGAGGAGCCTGCATACGTTACTGTCTTGAGCGATGGGAATTTTGAAGTGCGGGATTACCCTGCTCTCATCGTCGCCGAGGTGACGGTCAACGGCAAACAGAAGGAAGCTGCCAGCAAAGGATTCCGGTTGCTCGCCGGCTACATTTTTGGAGGCAACAAGCGCCGTCAGAGCATCGCCATGACAGCACCGGTGGCGCAACAGCCGATCAGCGAAAAAATCGCAATGACGGCACCCGTCACCCAGATTCAGAACGCAGGCAACTGGACGGTGAGATTCACCATGCCAAGCGCTTACACCGTGGATTCACTGCCGGAGCCCAATGATCCAAACGTTCAATTGCGTCAATTGCCGCCAGAGCGTTTCGCCGTGCTGTGGTTTTCCGGACTCGCCCGCCCAGATGATGTCGACGCGAAATCCGCAGAACTGATCGAGGCGGCAAAATCCCATAATTTGCGTTCGATCGGTCCGATAACGTTAGCGCAGTACAACCCGCCGTGGACGCTTTGGTTCATGCGTCGAAACGAAGTGATGATTCCAGTGGAACCGGCTCCATAGGCCTATACGGCCAGGCGCGGGCCTATTGATTTCCTGTTCGGAACCCGGAGCCAAATTACGACCTGTCAAAAGGTTCCGGAGAAGTGGATTGTGCGTGCACACGCTGATATGGATTGCTTTTGAACGAAGTTTCTGGCGCTGGATTGCCAGCGAGGAAAACTATCCCGGGGCGCTTTCGCCAGGCAGGTCAGCTGCGAAGAAGTCAGGCTTCGGTCCTTGCAGAGCAACCGTTATGGGCCGCAAACGTCGCTCGGTCAATCCGATCAACCTGGCCCATTCTTGATTTCGGATCACTGCGTTTCTTGATCGTGCCCATCGATTCGAGCAGACGAGCGCACGGCGTAAATCACCATGCCCGCGCGTACTGCTTGGGCGCTTCGATTTCGGCACCAAGCGCCTTCGCTGCGCGCCGCGGCCAGTACGGATCCCGCAACAATTCGCGGGCGAGCAGGATCATGTCGGCTTCGCCGCCCGCGACGATCGCTTCGGCTTGTTCGGGTTCGGTGATCAAGCCGACCGCACCGGTGGCGATTCCTGCTTCGCGTCGAATGCGGGCGGCAAACGGCACCTGATAGCACGGACCGAGCGTGATCGACTGCTCGCGCGACAAGCCTCCGCTCGATACATCGATCAGATCCACGCCTTCGTGCTTGAGCAATCGCGACAGCTCGATGCTTTGTTCAACATCCCACCCGCCATCAACCCAATCGGTGGCCGAGATGCGCACCAGCAAAGGCAGACCTTCCGGCATCACCGAGCGAGACGCTGCGACTACGTCACGAGTAAGACGTATCCGGTTTTCGAAGCTGCCACCCCACTTGTCCTCGCGATGATTGCTCAGGGGCGAAAGGAATTG
>JBBQTY010000234.1:0-5777 GCA_038234445.1 Lysobacterales bacterium | reverse complement strand
TGTCGCAGTCATTTGCACGCGCGGCAGCGGTTTCTGATCGCTATCCGAGGACGTCGCGAAGGCGTCTGGATCATAGTCCCCCTTAACTTCGAGACCGCGCTCCGAATCCTCCGTCAGCGCGGCTTGCACGATCATCGCGCGAAACGCAACGAAGAAGCGCATGCCATTTTTGAGCAGCAAGTGTTCTGCCATGGCTTGCATATCGGCAGCAAAGCGATGCAGTGCGACGCGATAATCCGGCCAACCCTTCTCGCTCATCCCGTATTGCGCCCAGAGACCCAGCCAGGCCGCATTGAAGCGCCCGCAAAGTTGGTGCATTGCCGCCATGTGTGGCGTCGGACTCGCCTCGGAAAGAAGGAAGTGGAGATGCTCCCGCAGCTCCCACGGCGTCATCACACTACCGAGATTTTCCGATTCATAGACCAGCTCAGGCTTGCTATCCGGATTGGCCTTGACCATGCGTGGATACCAGCCCGGAACGGGATGCCCCGGCACGCGACCTCCATTGGCATGTTCCCAGAATCGCTCGCCACCGACCGTGTCGGCCACCAGATGGATGCGCTGCGCGGGATTCGCATTGATGACCCGATGCGGACTCCAGGTATCGAAGATCCAGCATTCACCTTCGGCCATGTTGACCTCGGCGTCGGCGCACTGGAATCGCACGTCGGGCTGGGTCTTTATCGGCACGTGCACCCGCACTCGATCGCGCCAATAGTAGGCAAGATCCGCATGCCGCGGCACCTCGGCATGCCCGGACAGGCGCATCAACCGGCTGCGCCCCCAGATCGCGCCGATGCTGTCCATCACTTGGCGTAAATACGCGCACGCCTCCAAGTGCGGCGTCGGCCGCATCGGCCCTGAAATCGAATCACTCGATGGATCGCCGCGAACCGCGATCAGCGGCAGTGCCGAGTTGCCTGCGTAGCCCTGCGGATGCGGCCGCCAGACACTCTCACCGAGCTGCTCGATCTCGGCGAGCATTCGCGGCGCGTCGAAACACAAGGGCAATTGAACGAACGGGACTTGGAGTTTCATGTCCGCATTATCGCATTTCGGCGGCGGGCAATTGGTTCGCCCGATGCGGACACCGAATTTCCCAAGCGAGCGTCTTTTCCGCCAACGCGGCACAATGGCGACTAGCCACGAGGAGACGCCATGGATATCCAGCATCCCGATCTGCACCCGTTGTTCGCCAAACATATCGCAACGCTGAAGCAGCGCAGCGATGCCGCACTGGCGCGCAGCGGCTTCGATCATCTGGTTGCGCCGGCGGGCATTGCGCGACTGCGCTTCCTCGACGATTCGCACTATCCGTTCCACGTCAATCCGCAGTTCAAGCACTGGCTGCCGGTGACCAAGGCGCCCGGTTCGTGGATCGTCTACACGCCCGGACGCAAGCCGAAGCTGATCTACCTGCAACCCGCCGACTACTGGCATGTCGTACCCGATTCACCGGCCGGTTACTGGATCGAACATTTCGATATCGTGATCATTCGAGAAGCGGACGAGGCGCTGGCCGAGCTGCCGAACGATGTTTCGCGTTGCGCGATCCTTGGCGAGGAAAACTCGGCGCTTGCGGGATTTGTGCCAAACAATCCTCAAGCAGTGCTCGATTATCTGCACTACCACCGGGTGATCAAGACCGAATACGAATTGGCCATGATGCGCGTCGCCAACAAGATCGGCGCGCGTGCGCATCGCGCCGCCGAAACGGCATTCCATGGGGGTGAATCCGAATTCGGCATCCACATGGCCTATCTGAAGGCGGCCCATCAGACCGACAACGAACTGCCCTACACCAACATCATCGCGCTCAACGAGCATGCCGCCGTCTTGCACTACATGCAGGCGCAGACGGTTGCGCCGTCGCACTCGCACTCGTTCCTGATCGATGCCGGCGCCAGTTTTCATGGTTATGCCAGCGATATCACGCGCACTTATGCGGCTGAACCCGATTGTGAATTCCAATCATTGATCGGCGCCGTCGATGCGGTGCAGAAAAATCTCTGCGCTTTGGTGCTTGCGGACAAGGACTACGCCAGCTTGCATATCGAAGCACATCACCAGTTGGCGAGCGTGCTCAAGGATTTCGGCTTCATTCGCATGAGTGCCGAGAGCGCCGTCGAATCCGGCGTCTCGTCGATATTCTTTCCGCATGGATTGGGCCACCCTATTGGTTTGCAGGTGCATGATGTCGCGGGTTTTGCCGCAGACGAGTCGGGCAGGACAATCGACCGACCTCAAGGGCATCCATATCTGCGCATGACACGCAAGATCGAGGCCAATGCGGTGGTGACAATCGAGCCGGGCCTGTATTTCATCGACATGCTTCTGGCAGCCTTGAAAGACAAACCCGAGGCCCGAGATATCGACTGGGGGCGCATTGAGGCGTTCCGCAAATATGGCGGCATCCGTATCGAGGACGATGTGGCGTGCAGCGCAGGCGAGCCCGAAAATCTGACTCGAAATGCCTTTGCCGCTTTGCCCAGCGCGTGAATGCAGCACAAACTGCGGCGAGCAAATCAAGCGCAAGCTGCAACCACATGGTCTCGTCCGGCGTCCTTTGCTGATGCCCGTGGCCCGCGGGCCAGCGATTGAAAGGAGAACGCACAATGATCAAATCACTTGGCAACCGAAACGTTTTCGGTGGATTGCTGGTCGCCGCCGCGCTGTGCGGTGCTTCGCTCTCGGCCAACGCCCGGGATATCGACAAGAAGGATTACAACAGCGCGCAAGTCAACGTGAGCTGGTCCGATCCGGCGAATTTCAGTGAACTGAAATACGGTCGACAGTTCCAGCAACCCAAGCCGGAAGTCTGGCTCACCGAATTCCAGAAAACCCTGGTCAAGCGCGGCGATCATGTCCTGCAACCGGGCCAGCATCTCAACGTAACGATCACCGACGTCAGGTTGGCGGGTCGGGTCGAGCCGTTCCATGGTGCCGGAGCGAGCGAGGTACGCGTCGTCAAGTCGATCTATCCGCCCGAAATCGAATTGACTTTCAGCCTGACCGGTACGGATGGCCAGGTCGTCGACAGTGGTGAACGCAAGCTTCGTGACGTTGCCTTTCTTGATCGCGGCGCGGTCAATCACAGTGATGCCTATCGCTTCGAAAAGCGCATGCTGAGCGAATGGGTCACCAAGGAATTCGGCGGCAAGGGCAGCTGAAGGATTTCCAGGTCTTTTGGCTACAAGCGAAAGCCCTGGTTGATTTCCGCGATACCCGGCGGCAGTGCCGATGCGGGAATGCCTCTGGCCAGAATCATGGCCTGGAATTTTTCCCCCATCTCGCCGGGCAAGGTCAACCGCTTGATCTGCTGGGCCAGTCGATAGGCGGTCGCATCGTCTGCATTCTCGCTGGCTTGCTCAAAGCGTTGAGCCAACCCTGAAGCAATCAACAACTGTGCCTGGGCGGCATATCCGGCCAATGCAAAACCCGCATGGTCGCCGGCCTCGGCAAGGGCGGTGAAATCGACGAACGCAGTGATGTCCTGCAGACCCGGCAGCGCCAACACATCCGCATGCGCACGATGCCGGTAGTGGCAGATCAGGGTGCCGTCATCACGCTCGTCACGATAGAACTCGGCGCGCGCGTAGCCGTAGTCGACAAACATCGCGATGCCCGCCTGAAGACTGCCGAGCACCGCCTGCATCCAATACGGCAATTGCGGCAGGATTTCGGATCGATAGCCTTCGCCGAAGCTCGCGCCGAGATCGCGTTCGAGATGGCGTACGGCGCTTGATACGAGCGAATCAGCCGGACGATCGGTGCGGCTGAATTTGCCACCCTCATCGACAATGACATGCTCCTCAAACACCTCGCCATCGCGAATCGTGAATCGGGTCGCTGGCAACGCATCGATGACTTCGTTGGCAAACAGCACGCCACGCCAATCCTGCTCAGCCGGGCGATCGAGCCAATCAACGCGCGCAAACAGATCCGTCGACAACGCCGCGCGCAAACGATCGCGCTGGCGCTCGCGCAAATCGGCACTCGGCTCCAGAATGCGATAGCGGCGAGGCAGCACATTGGCCTCGGCAAAAGCCAGCATGGCCGCTTCGGCGAATGCGCCGCTGCCGCCGCCCAGTTCGCAAAATTCCGCATCAGCGCCGAGTTCGCGCAAACACGGAATCAGCGCATCGGCGATGCATTGCGCGAACAACGAGCCGAGCTCTGGCGAGGTGACAAAATCACCCGCAGCGCCAAACTTGGTGCGGCCCGCGCTGTAGTAGCCGAGCCCGGGCGCATACAGACAACGCTCCATGAAGCGCGAGAACGGCATCGGCCCCTGTGCGGCGATTTCATCGCGGATCAGCGAGGTCAGGCGCGCGCAATGGGCGAGCTCATCGTCGCCGGGGACTGCAAGATTTGGATTCACGACTGGCTCGTTGGGTCGAGTTGCGGCACTCTGCGCAGGATACCGACGTCGACCGAGAACACCAATGATGGAATCAACCAGCGCCCGACCTGTCGTGCTGATCACCGGCGCGTCACGACGCGTGGGTGCCGCGATCGCGCAAACCTTGCACGCCGCAGGCTACGACCTCGCCCTGCACTGCCGGAACTCTCGCGCCGAGCTCGATGCATTGATCGAGAATCTTGAGAGCGTGCGCGCATCGAGCACGTTGGCACTGCAGGCAGAACTCGCCGATACCGATGCCCTGCCCGAACTCGTCTTCCAGACGATCTCGCGATTTGGACGACTCGATGGCCTGATCAACAACGCTTCGGCGTTCTTCCCGACTCCGCTAGGAAGCGTCACTGCGCAGCAATGGGATGAGTTGTTTGCCTCGAATGCGCGTGCACCGTTCTTTCTCGCACAGGCAGCAGCGAATCCTTTGCGCGAACGCGGTGGTGCCATTGTGAATCTTCTCGATATCTATGCCGAGCGTCCATTGCCGGGCTATTCGGTCTACTGCATGGCCAAGGCGGCGCAGGCAGCGATGACCCAGGCGCTCGCCCACGAACTTGGTCCCGAAGTCCGCGTCAACGGCATCGCACCGGGTGCAGTGATGTGGCCCGAGAGTGGCAAGTCGGATACGAAAAAGGACGAGATCATTGCACGCACGCCGCTCAAACGGGCAGGCTCGCCCGAAGATGTCGCGCGCGCGGTGCTATGGCTGCTGCGTGATGCGCATTTTGTGACGGGGCAGATTGTGCGTGTTGACGGTGGGCGGTCGCTGGCGATTTGATCGTTGCTTGATCTTCCGCAGCGGTACGCATCAGCTTGAGGGACTATCTCTTGATCACATCATTCGACTTTGATTGACAACTCGCTGACTCGTTGCGACTTCCTGACTGGTGTGCCGCTCCAAGATCTCGTCGTTCGGGTGCAGGTTGGACGCTCGTCTCACCTGCCTTAGGACCGACCATCCACTGGGTTTGCACTTTTGAAGCACGCTCCTTCGGAGCGCGGCATCCCTGCCTTTTTTCACTCGCCTCCAGCGAGCGAGTCACTTTCTCTTGCGTGGCCAAGAGAAGAGTAACCAACGAGAAGGCCACCCCCAAGCGACGCTCTACGGGCATCCTGCCCTGCGAGTCCGCGAAGCGACTCCGGGGTTTGTCGACAGTCCATCCCTGGACTGACGCCAAACTGGGCGCAATCCATTGCGCCCACCCTCCGGGCTTTCCTGCGTCACTTCGCCGCCGCTCAGGGGGCCCATTACTGCGCATCCGGCAACTGCTCCTGCGTTGCTCTACCTCGGGTATCCATACCCTCGCCTGCGCAGCCAAGACGAAGCAGCCCTCCGCTCGTTCTCAAATCGTTCTTGCAT
>JBBQTY010000233.1:0-5799 GCA_038234445.1 Lysobacterales bacterium | reverse complement strand
TGAGGTCAGCTCTCGAATCGCAATCTGCTCGCGAGACGGTCAAGAGCCACTGCCAGGCACTCGACCGTGCAAACCGGCTGGCTGGTGCCGATCGCGCTGGATGAACGGTCTTCTGTGCTGAACTCATGGGCTAGGCAATATCCCATGCGGGTTCCAAGGAAACGCCGGGTCGCATGGGATTTAGAAACTACTCCTTTGCCCACCCCTTGGCAACCGTTTCCAAGGCTTATTTTGATTTGAAAAACTTTCGTTAAATCATTGTTTTTCAACAAGAATAATATCGACTCGCCGATTTTTTGCGCGACCATCTGTCGTTTCGTTGGAAGCAACCGGCCGCTCCGCGCCGAGCCCAACTGCGGTCATCCTGGATGAATCAATGCCGGCGCGTTGCAGTGCGTCACGAACGGCCTCGGCACGCTTTTGCGACAGCACTTGATTGGCATTGGCACTCCCGGTGGAATCGGTATGGCCCTCGATACGGATGAGCTTGGTCGGATCCTGACTGACGAATTCAGTCACCTTGGCCAGCGAATCCCCAGCTTCAGCGCGAAGTTCGGATCGACCGGACGCGAAAGCCAGATCGTCGAGTGACATCTGCATCCCTTGGCCTCCGCGGGTTGCCCGCATCGTGTTGATGCGCGTGCGCAACGCATCGGCCGCGGCACCCGCAAGCTCCGCCTCCCGGCGTGCCAAGGCCGTCTCTTTCGCCTGGGCATCCGCCAGTCGGCGGGCCTGATCGGCCTCTTCCCGTGCGGCCGAGGTTTCCTGCTCGCCGAGTGCCCGCGCTTCCTCAGCCTGGCGATCCGCCTCCTCGGCATGGATCTGCGCCAGCATGCGTTGCTGGTCGAGTTCACGCCGAGCCTGTTCGGCCTCGTGGCGCGCGGCGACCAGTTGCAGGCGACTGTGCTCGCGCTGCAATGCGGTCTGCTGACTTTCGAAATCGGCTACTTGAGCGGTCGCCCAAGCGATATCGACACGGCGCTCGGCCATATACAACAAGTGCGGGCGTTTCTTGCCCCTGCGGTTTTCCTGCAAGGTGACCAAGGCAGCACGCGCCCGGGCGATTTCGTTGGCCGCGTAATTGCCGAGCTTCGCGTCAGACTCCAGCTGGCCCAGGCTACGTGCAAGCCTTTCGTAATCAACATCGAGTTTGGCCGCCTCGACACGCGGCATCAGCATCAACATGCAGACCAGGGCACATCCGATCAGGCCAAGACGACTCATTTCGCACCGCCTGCGTCTTGATCGGCTTCGCCCAATATCCGGCTTATTTCGGTATTTTCCTGCTTGAGCTTATCCACCGATTCACGCAACTTGCCGAGCCGCGCCTTGATCAAGGCCAGCTCGCCGTTGGCTTCAGACTCATCGGCCAGATCCGCTGCTTGCTTGTAATCCCGAGCCTGCATGGCGGCACTCGCCTGGTCGAGTCTTTCCTCGGCAAAACGGAGTTCAAGTGGCGCGAAAGTTGCAGCATCCGAGCTTCGTGCGCTGGTCAATTGCTGCTGGGCCCTGCCAAGCAAATCGGGCGGCGGCTTGGCCGCCCCGCAGACGGTTGATGCCAGGGCCAAAAAAACGAGGATTGAAGCATGGATTTTCATACCACTTGGTGTCATAACAGTACTCTGCGCCCGGGGCGATGCCCTATTGTGGGAAGGCCGCCCGGCATTCGCAACGCTCTTGGCGATTCCCACGTGTTTTATCAGGGGGTTTGATCAGATGGATATCGGATATTTTCTCAAGCTGATGACCGAAAAAGGCGCGTCGGACATGTTCCTGACGACGGGCGCTCCGGTAAACATCAAGGTTGAAGGCAAGCTTTATCCGCTCGGCAATACTGGCCTTCCGGGCGGCATGGTGAAGAAGATCGCCTACTCGCTGATGGATGAAGGACAGGTTCCCCAGTTCGAGAACAAACTTGAATTGAACATGGCCATCGCGGTCAAGGATGCCGGACGTTTCCGCATCAATGTGTTCAAGCAACGCGGCGAAGTCGGCATGGTCATCCGCGCAATCAAGAGCGAGATTCCAAGTATCGAGCAGTTGCGCCTGCCGCAGCTGTTCAAGGAACTGATCATGGAGCCGCGGGGCCTGATCCTCGTGGTCGGTGCGACCGGCTCGGGCAAGTCGACCACCTTGGCGGCGATGATCGATCATCGCAATACGAACACATCCGGTCACATTCTGACGGTCGAGGATCCGATCGAATACCTCTATCGCCACAAGAAATCGGTGGTCAATCAACGTGAGGTCGGTCTCGATACACACAGCTACGCCGAGGCACTAAAGAATGCGATGCGCGAGGCTCCCGATGTCATCCTGATCGGTGAGATCCGCGATGCCGAGACGATGGAAGCCGCGATCTCGTTTTCGGAAACCGGGCACCTTTGTCTGGCTACCTTGCACTCGAACAACGCCGATCAGACGCTTGAGCGCATCCTCAACTTCTTCCCGGAAGCAGCCCACCGCAACATCCTCATGAATCTCGCGCTGAACTTGCGCTCGGTCATTTCACAGCGACTGGTCATGGGCAAGGACGGGCGCCGCATTCCGGCGGTCGAAGTTCTGCTCAACACGCCACTGATCCGCGACATGATCCGCCGCGGGCAGATCCACGAGATGAAAGAAGCCATGGACCGCAGCCTCCAGGAAGGCATGCAGACCTTCGACCGCGCCTTGTACACGCTTTACAAGGAAGGCCGCATCGATCTTGAAGAAGCCTTGGCCAAAGCCGATTCACGCGACGGCCTGGCACTGAAGATTCGACTCGCTGAAGGCGGTGAAACGCCGATGGATGAAGGCTTCGAGGATGCGCATTTCTAGGCAATCAGCAAGCGAAGCTCGTGGATTGAGCGGGAACCCTGCAACCGCGTAGGAGCCCGTTTACGGGCGATGTTTTTGGTAGATCGACGCGAAAAGCTCGCCCGTAAACGGGCTCCTACCATGCGCGCCAACGCACCAATGACTCTGGATTCCACTCCCCCTTCGGGCCGCTGGGGCTGTCGCGGATATGCAGCGACGTGAGGCAGAGGTGATGAGACAATGGCCGTCTCGTTTCGCAAAAGAGTTGGCCCGAAATGATCCATCATCTAAGCAATGTACTTGAACCCGCTGAGCTGGCCAGACTTCGCGAGATAGCTACAAATTCACAATTTGTAGACGGCCGCATCAGTAATCAGCATTTCTCGCTGAAGAACAACCAACAGATTCCGCAAAATGATCCGGCCTGTGTCGAGCCAGGCACCATCATCAGGGACGCGCTATTTCGCCACCCTGATATGCGCATGGCCGCTTTCCCGAGGAACATGGCCAATCCGACCATCTCCCGATACGAGCCGGGCATGAGCTATGGTTGGCATCTGGATGAAGCGTTGTTTGCCTCGAAGCCCCCTATGCGTTCGGACATCTCCTGCACAGTTTTTCTGAGCGCGCCGGAAGAATATGAGGGAGGCGAATTGATGATCTTGCAGGGCCAGCACGCCTTGCCGATCAAATTGGCCGCCGGCGATGCCGTGCTGTATCCGTCAACGACCATCCATCAAGTTGCGCCGATCACGCGTGGTGTTCGTCTGGTTGGTGTCACCTGGCTGCAGAGCTACATCCCGGATGTTAGTCAGCGGGAAATCCTGCAGCAGGTCGAGGAAGCCCGGGCGATCGAAATGTCACGCGGAGACAATGCGGAAATGCGCATGCTGTTGTTGCTCGGCGCGGTCGGCAACAACCTTTTCCGCCAATGGTCCGACGCCTGAGCTGAACCCACTCAGCGCAGATTCGCCGCCAGAGTCTGCAGTGCTGGAGAGTGATGCAGCTGCTTTTCTGCCCAATCCATTCCTTGGGCAATCTGTGCTGCGAACGTGTGTCTGGACAAATTCAGATCATGCTGCCGGTCTGCGGGGGAGTAGGCATGGTCAGGACTCTTTGAATAGGAGTTCATGACCGGCGAGTTCAGCATCGGCGCTCCTTCGTCATGTCCGGAGGGTATTCCCAGATGTTGGGCAATTGCCTTGGCATTTGATTCTGGACGCTCAAGAATGTCTTCGAAATTCGAGCGCATTATCTGCGCAGACCCGCTGAAAATGCCTTCGATCTCCTCAAATCTTGCCAGTTCAGCCAGCCACCCCATCGCCAATATTTCGGCGTGATCCATCTGATACAAGCGCAAGCTGTCGTCTTGAAGACGTGAATGCAGATAGCGCAACCGCTCGGGCGCAGCATGCAGCGCATCAACACCCCCGCCCGACCCTTTCAACATCGTCGCGAGATAGGTTTCAAGCGGAACATGTAGCAATACCGCGCGGGCATTTCCTGGCATCGACAGCAACGGCTCGACCAGATTGTTGCAAGTGCTGGTTGCCTTGATCAGGATGCGTTGATCGGGCGAGAACGGCCTTCCGAGTAGTCGGACGACTGCGCGGAGTAAGGAATGCCATTTTTCTGTCGACAAAAGACTCAATGGCGACCCAAATTCACCTCGCGCCGTAGCGAGCACACGAAACAGCATCGGTTCGCGCAAGGCCAGGACCTCACCGACCGGCGCAAGCATTCGACTGAGCAACGTCGAACCACAATGGCCTATGTGGAAAATATACATCGGATCTGGTGCGGGTGCGATCGCATCGGCGACGTCGACGAGCGATTCCAACGGTAGCCAGAACCCCTCGCGCCCCTGAGTACCGAGGCGCTCATCGAGAAACGATGCCGCCTGAATGTCCGCTCGCTTCAGGCGAAGAAACAGCACGCGACGCTGAATCAGATCGAGTTGATAGGCAAACGCCCCGGGGTCGCTCGCAATCGCGTCAATTGTTTCGCTATCGATCAATGAGTTCATTCCAGCACATATTTGTTGGGTGGCAAGCCAGCGAGATTGGTCCACTTTCGCTTTGGTCGAGCCGTTCCTGCGCTCATTCGGGCTCCCTTTGCAAAAGGAGCCGCATGGACGACAGGGAGAGAACGAACCGTTTCCGCGGGATGGTCCGTCCATTCAAGGCCAATCAAATGCGATCCGGCTGCAGCGAGAGGTCGTGGGTTTTTTCAAACAACAGGTAGGTTGAAATGATGTATTTGGCATTCGAAATTGGTGACAGGCCGGCGTGCTGATACATCCAATAAGGTGGAAACATCAACAACCGACCGCAGCGCGCCTGAACGTTGAAGTCGAGATCTGTGAATCGGGTCTCCCCTCCTTCATCCACATCGTTCAAGTACCAGAGAAAAACCATATAGCGATTGGATTTTTCATAGATAGAATCGAAATGTGGCTGAAAGCCTTCATCCTCATTGGCGGCATAGCGCTTGATAATCAGATCGGCCATCCGCCTCGAAGGAGGTACCGGCAGACCCAAGCCGATTTCGGCGTTGTAGCGCTCGAGATAGTCATCCATCTGGGTGATGAAAAAACCCTTCATCGCCTCATCGGCGTACTGACTCAAGTTGAGTTCGGTCCAGTGGCTGGCCTCCAATCCGGCACGCACTCCACGTCCATTTTCCACTTGAGCACTACTCATCTGCTCGAAACCGGCAATCAGACCCCGGCAAAATTCGGCCGGTAATGCGTTGTCGTACCAACGCACGTAGTGGCTCAATGCGCTCAACGGCATCGTCGCAACGCGCTCGGATTCAGGCGTCATAGCCCCAGTGCTCCAGTACAGGTTTCAAAGTCGGCAGTATGGGCTGCAGGTATTCTCGATACGCTTCCCAGCGTCCTTCTGAATCGGTGTTAAGCCCTTCAACCACTTGCGAATAACTGGGCGTACCGATGAATCCGCGCGCCGTAGCAGCCTTGCTGAAATCGTGCATTGCAGC
>JBBQTY010000232.1:0-5825 GCA_038234445.1 Lysobacterales bacterium | reverse complement strand
GAATGCCTGCGTTCTTTTTCCATCGGATCGAAATCGGAAACGGTGTTGCCGCGTTCGATCGTGCCTGCCGTTTGTATCGTGCCGCCGGCATGCAGCAGGGCTTCGAGCAAGGTGGTTTTGCCGGCGCCGGCATGGCCTGCCAGAGCGATGTTGCGGATGGCATCTGTGCTGTGTGACATGGTCGATCTCCCGTCTATGGAGTAGCGGAAGTCACTGCGATGCTGGCCGCAATCGCACGGCCGGAGGGCAGGACGGATCGGGTGTTCACGGCAAGCCTTGCGCGATCGGCGAGGCGGGTCAAGTGGCGCTGCGTCAGAGGCTGCCGAAGATGGTGCAGTTGGAGACGATGCGTGATGGCGACGATTCGACCCAGTAGTTGCCTCTTTCCGCCTCGTGTCATGTTCGCGCATGCCGGTGGAGGCGGCGGTTGGGGTGGAATCTATCGGCTCGGGTGATGCGCGCACACGGCTGGAGAGCCTTCTGAATGCCACTTCCTTCACTGGAAATTAACCGGCTAGGCGACACCTGTTTGCGCGCAGACAGATGTCGTGACGATTGCCGCACTTGATTAGCGTTGCCTTAACGGTGGTTTAGCGTCGCCTGCGTATGCTGCGCGGGCACCGTCCCTTGCCGAGCTCCCAAGATAGATGTCCAACCCGCCCACCGCTCCCGCAACGGCAACCGTGCTTGACGCCCAGGAATCGGCGCGGCTGCGCAATGTGTTTGCGGGAAAAATGGTTCGGCGCAACCATCTTTGGCACCGCCCCCATTTTCAGCGCAGGTCGGTCTACGTTCTTGTCGGCGCCGCCGTTTTTGTAAACCTGTTGTGGATTCTCGGCCTCGGGCGAGTTATGGCGCCGTTGATCCCGGCCGAGACGGATCGCGGTCCCATCGTGGTCAGTATCATCACGCCGCCGGAGATATTCGAGGTTCCGCCGGAGCCCGAACCGCCGCCTGTCGAGTTCAAGAGACGTCCGTCCAAAGTGCAAATCGCACCCCCCGAGACGAAATCAACCCCACCACCGATGACTGCAGAAACCAGCTCGCAGACCCAGGCGCGCATCGGCGCGGCAGGCGAACCGTCGCTCAATTTGTTCAACGCGGATGGATCCTTGCGCATGCCGAAAACGCGCGACCATATCGGAGCGGCGAAGATCGACAACCCGCAAGAAGCCGCCAAGGCACGCTGGGCAGAAATCCAGAATCGTGGCGAGAATCCACTGGACTGCAAGAAAACCCGTTTCGCCAATGCATTTCGGCGCGATGAGTCTCTCGGTGACAAGGTCTCGCGCAAGTATCTGGCGTGGATCGGCCTTGCTGATGGTGCCGGCATCGCCGAGCGCGCGGCCGACAAGCGTCGGCGCGCAGACGATGGCTGCGATCCGGCAAATTGATCGCGAGTGCGCGCATCTTCCATTGCCGAACAATCACCCATGGACTCGTCGTCGGAAGATCAGCGCGCATTTGTTGCCTTCATTGCCGCGCGCGCGTATCGCTCGGATGGTCAGAATCAGGATGATCTGGATCGGCGCAAGCGCTACCGGCTCGCCCTGGTCATTTCATTGATCGTACATGGTCTGTTGTATCTCGGCATTCGCGAGTGGTCACTGCTGCATCACAAGGACACTGCGGACGTCGTAGCAATCCAGCTACGCCTGATCGATGCATCCGCCCCCGTGCCGCCGCCTGACGTTGCGCCCATAGCATCACCTTCGCACGACTTCATCTCGAACGGCGCACAAAAGCCACCTGTCGCTGCGCTGCCACGGCTAGCGCGTGTGGTACCCGTCGAAGCGGTGGTCGCAACGCCACTCCCAGAGCGCGTTGCGGATGTTCCTCCACTGGCTCGTGAGCATGACGTTGCACTGAGCACGATCTTCCGCAGTGATGGTCGCGTCGTGCTTCCCGCCGTGGCGGCGGATGATCCGGCTGAATTCGGCTCGCGCAAACATGCGCCCGACTATAGACCTAACCCCATGGCGCATCAGTCGCCATTGCCCTACAAGGCAACGCCGTTTGATCGTTACTGGAAACCGGATGGGGAAACCTTGCTGGGTGAGTGGGTACGCAAGGCCAGCAAGGAGGCGAGCCACGATACGAAATATGGAACACGCATTACCTGCAAGGCATTTTTGTTCCTGATGGCGTGCGGATGGGGTCCGACGCCGCGCGTTTCTATCGAGGAACTCAAGGCGATGCGCGCCGATCCGCCAGCGCCGCGGCACACCGCCGATGATCCGTGGATTGCGCCAATACCCTGAGCAAATCGCACTCAGAGCATGCGCATCAATTCCGGCAGCAGCGGCAACTTGCGGATGCGCACGGTGGTTGTGGCGAAGATTGCATTGGCCAGCGCGGGAGCGACGCTTGCGATACCCATTTCGCCGCCGCCGACCGGATCGCGCTCTGATTCGATGATGTGTACTTCGACCGTTTTCGGCGCATCGGCCATTTTCAGCAGCGGATAATCCGGGAAATTAGCTTGCTGGACTTGGCCGTCCTTGACCGTGATACCGAGATTGAGTGCTGTCGAAAGGCCGTCGATCGTCCCGCCCATCATCTGCGCTTCCAGACCGAGCGGATTGATCACGCGACCAACATCAACGACGCAGATTGCCCGATGGATGCGCAACTTGTTGCCATCCATCGAAACTTCAAAGGCGTGCGCCGTATAGCCACCAAACGTGAAATGACAAGCGATGCCGATTCCGCGTCCGTCGCTGCGCTTTTCTTCCCAGCGAATTTTTTCAGCGCATCGCTTCAACACCTCGGCCATGCGCCCGGTATCGAAGACCGGGCCGCCATGCCCGCGATAGGAAATCTCACGCGGAGCACCGAGCATTTCGAGGCGAAGTTCAACCGCATCACGGCGAACCTCGTAAGCGATTTCGTCAATGAAACTCTGAACGGCAAACGCATGAAAGGTATGCAGCGGGGCACGCCACCAACCACGTGGCATTCCCGATTCGACTGGATAAAAAACTTTTTCCAGATCATCGACGAGACCCGCCGGAAAGTCATCAGGTTCGAGGCAACCCTTGAACAACGGATCTTTTTCCATGCCGGGAGCGCGCCATGTGCGCGATGTCGCTGCGCATCGGTGTGACCAGCCGGCCACACGATTTTTCCGATCGAGCGTTGCTTCCATTGCGTGGACGCCGAACGGTCGATAGAGGTCATGGGCGATATCGTCCTCGCGCATCCACATCAACTTGATCGGTTTGCCGGCGAGTTTTGCGATCAGCACGGCTTCGGCAACAAAATCATTCTGCAGACGACGACCGAAACCGCCGCCCGATCGAGGCAGACGGATCTCGATCTTGTCGCGTGACAGCCCCGTCATTTTGCTGATGATGCGAGAGGCGCCATCCGGATTCTGCATCGAGGCGATTAGCAGAGCGCCGTCATTGCGCAGCTCGATCAAGGCACCCGGCGGTTCCATCGTTGCGTGAGCAAGAAACGGAACCTCGTATCGCGCGGCAACCGAGTGTCGCGCATGCTTGCGCGATGCTGCGAGATCGCCGTCACGACGGACTTCAATTCCGCCATCAGACGCATCGAGCAAGGCATTGGCCATGGCCGCAAGCGCGGCGCTTGATTCGTCTTTCCACGGCCCCTGCTTCCAGACCGGCTTGAGCGCCTTGCGGCCCTGGATGGCCGCCCAGGTGTTGTCGGCAAGGACAGCAATGCCGGTAGCGAGCGGCCCATCGAACACTTCCCCCGCCTTTGGGCCATCGATGGTGACGACATCGTGCACGCCCGGAATCTTGCGCGCCTCGGTGTCATCGAGGCTTTCGAGCGTACCGTCCAGATACGGGCAACGCAGCATGATCGCGACCAGCGCTCCGCTCAGATATTCATCGATGCCATAGCGATTCTGGCCGGTAACAATGCTGCGACCGTCGGCGGCGCGAACCGGCTTTCCAATCAGCTTGAAGGTATCCGGATCGCGAGTTGGAATCGCCGTCTTCGGCAGTTGGCGCGCCGCCGCGGTGCGTGCGAGTGCTCCGTAGCTGAGCTTGCGTCCGTCCGCATGGATGACGTGACCCGATTCGGTGTGCAGGGTTTCCGCTTTCACCGACCAGGCCTCGGCTGCGGCCTGCACGAGCAGCCATCGCGCGGCCGCGCCGGCTTCACGCAAATCCTTCCAGGCGGTCGGAATGCTCGTGCTTCCACCGGCGAACTGGTCGCCGTATCGATTGCCTGGCTTGCCGTCGATTTCCTCGTAGCCGTAAGGCAGTTGAATCACACGCACTTTCGACCAATCGACGTCGAGCTCTTCGGCGATCATCATCGGCAATGACGTGATGACACCTTGGCCGATTTCGCAGCCGCGAGCGCCGATGACGACACGGTTGTCGCGCTCGATCATGACGAAGGCAGTCAGCTGGACCAGATCATCGCCAAGCAATTCGGGAGGCGCCGCAGCCGCATTCGCGGTGGCGCGAAAGCCGACCAGCAATGCGCCACTGGCGGTGAGGCCAAACTGCAGGAAGCGGCGACGTGCGAGTGAGGTGGATTCGGTCACGATGACTTTCCTTCGCTCAATATGGCGGCGCGAAGGATCGCATTGCGAATACGCGGATAGGTGCCGCAACGACAAAGATTGCCGATGCTCGCGATGTCGGCATCGGAAGGTTTGCTCTTGCGTGAAAGCAGGTCGACAGCGGCCATGATCTGGCCGGCCTGGCAATAGCCGCATTGGGCAACATCGTTTTCGATCCAGGCTTGCTGGACTGGATGCAAGGTATCGCTCTCAAGGCCTTCGATCGTGGTAATCGCACGATCCGAAACCGCCTGCATCGGGGTCAGGCAGGAACGTGTGGCTTTTCCGTCGACGAGCACCGTGCAGGCGCCACAGGCGCCGATACCGCAACCGTACTTGGTGCCGGTCAGGTGCAGCACATCACGCAAATACCACAGCAGCGGCATGGTCTGATCGCCGTCATGGAAGTACGGCTTGCCATTGATCGCCAGTTGCATCGACGATGGGGCGGAGGTCGGCGCAGTCTTGGTGACTGCTGGTTTCGGTTGTTCGCCGGGTTTCTGCATGTTCAATCCGCAAGGGTCGCTGGCGCAGGCGGGGCCTGCAGACTGCGACTATTGTCGCATCGACGTGCGCAACTGCACAGGCGAAAGCGGCGGTCCGGCTGAACGGTCAGCCGTCACGACGGTGAATCCTCTCGCGTGGCATTGATAGGCGGAACCGATATTGCAGCGAAACGGGCCGGATCAGTCGACGTCGTCAATCGTCGAACCCGCCAATCGGCGTGATCAGCCCCTTGTGGCGGAACCTGCGCTGAGCTTGCGTGGCCGATTTCAGGTTCGCGAGATCAATCCGGGCCATCCGGGCACTCGCATAACTGCAGCTTCGTTCGCTAAACGCCGCACTCATACGGTGGGCAAGTGGCAGTCAACTTTTGCCGAGGAATTCTCGGCGAACATCGCAATGCGAGGAGTCGCTACGCAGTTTGTCGTCTCGACTGAATCAGCGAATCCTCGCGACGACTGCTTGTGCGAGCGTCTCGAACCTCGCGCGGACGGAAGGATCGGAGAGGTCGGACTTCGACGCGCTGAACTGCAGCGCTTGATCGCCCGCGAGCACGAGCAGTCCGGCGGGCAGTTCCGTCCACGTCGCGCGTTCGCCAAGCCCTGACACAGGGTCGCCCCCGCGCGACCATTCATCGAAATAGGCGGCTGCCGTTTGCCACTTGCTCTTCGTTGCGACCAGCTTGGCTGTCGATACGAAATGGATCGTCAACCCGGCATAGAGATCCCTGGAATCCAGAAAATTGCATTCGACGTAATCCAGATCAGGCTCATCA
>JBBQTY010000231.1:0-5845 GCA_038234445.1 Lysobacterales bacterium | reverse complement strand
GTTGCCGGTGGCATCGGCACTATCGGTGCTGACCCCAAGCAGGCATTCGGTTTCGTAAGCCTTGCTCGACCCGATCAGCAACCCGGCGATCTTGGTCGCTTCGCCAAAGCACAATGGCAACAGGCCGGTAGCCAGTGGATCAAGACTTCCGGTATGGCCGCCCTTGGCCGCCCGGAATAAAAACCGCGCCTTCTGCAAAGCCTGGTTTGAACTCAAACCTTCGGGCTTGTCGAGCAGGAGGATGCCGTGCACATCGCGCCAGCGAATCTTAGCCGGACGACTCACGCGGCTCAGTCTTCTTTCGGTGCGTTCTCACGCAGCAGCTGTTCGATGCGCTCGCCGTTGTCGACCGAATCATCGTAGTAGAAACGGATTTCCGGAACACGGCGCATCTTCAACGTCCGCGAAAGCTCACGACGGAATTCGATCGCCATCTCGTTCAAGGACTTGACCGCTGTCCTCGACTCCTCGGACATCAGCGTGGTGACGAAAACTTTCGCCACATCGAGATCCTTGGTCACCTCAACATCGGAGACGCTAACTGACGGCAAGGCGTGATCGCGCACGGCCTGATGCACGAGCACGGCAATCTCTTTTCGCAGCTGCACGGCAACTCGATCAGAACGGGTGAAGTCGGACATGGGTAATCTCCGGGATTCGAAATTCGGGATTCGGGATTCGCAAAAGCCAAAGAGAAGCGGGATGCGACTTAACGAATCCCGAATCCCAAATCCCGACTCCCGGCCGTTACAACGTGCGCTGTACTTCGATGCGCTCGAAGCACTCGATCTGGTCGCCGGGCTTGACGTCGTTGTACTGCTTGACGGCAATTCCGCACTCGGTGCCGTTGCGGACTTCATCAACCAATTCCTTGAAGCGGCGCAGCGACTCGAGTTCGCCCTCGAAGATGACGGTGCTGTCGCGCAGCACGCGGATCGGCTTGTTGCGCTTGACCGTACCCTCGATGACCATGCAACCGGCGACCGCGCCAAATTTCGACGAACGGAACACATCGCGAACCTCGGCGGTACCGATGATTTCCTCGCGGATTTCGACACCGAGCAAACCGGTTGCCACCTGCTTCACCTGATCGATCACGTCATAGATGATCGAGAAGTAGCGCAGATCGAGCCCACTGGTCTCAACGACACGGCGTGCAGCCGCATCGGCGCGCACGTTGAAGCCGATGATCGTGGCTTTCGATGAAGCGGCCCGCGTGGCGTCGGATTCGGTGATACCACCGACTCCCGACGAAATCACGTTGATCTTGATCATGTCGTTGCTGAGCGCAGTCAGCGACTGGCGCAACGCCTCGACCGAACCCTGTACATCGGCCTTGATGACGAGATTGAGCGACAACTGCTCCGAACTCTGGCCCATCTGTGCGAGCACGTCTTCCATGCGGTTGCCGGCAGCGGCAACAAGGCGCGTGTCACGACGCTTGGCATCACGCTGACTCGCAACATCCTTGGCCAGGCGCTCGTCGGCGACGACGACAAAGTCGTCTCCGGCCTCTGGCACACCCGAGAGACCAAGCAACTGCACCGGAATTGACGGGCCGGCCTCATCGACCTGCTTGCCGGCCTCATCGTACAAGGCACGCACGCGACCGTACTCGACGCCACAGACGACAAAGTCGCCTTTCTTCAATGTACCTTGCTGGACAAGTACGGTCGCCACTGGGCCGCGGCCCTTGTCGAGGCTCGACTCGATTACCGCACCGGACGCGCGGCCTTCGCGTACGGCGCTCAGTTCCATCACCTCGGCCTGCAGCGAAATCGCCTCAAGCAGCTCATCGATACCGGTACCGGCCTTGGCCGAAACCGGCACGAATTGAACATCACCGCCCCAATCCTCGGACATGACTTCGTACTGGGCGAGACCTTGTTTGACGTTGTCCGGATTGGCTTCCGGCTTGTCCATCTTGTTCATCGCAACGATCAACGGCACCTTCGCGGCACGCGCGTGCTTGATTGCCTCGATGGTTTGCGGCTTCACGCCATCGTCGGCGGCAACAACGAGAATGATGATATCCGTCGCCTGTGCACCACGTTGACGCATCGACGTGAACGCGGCATGGCCCGGCGTGTCGAGGAAGGTGACAACACCCTTCGGCGTCTCCACGTGATACGCACCGATATGCTGGGTGATGCCACCGGCTTCACCGGTCGCCACCTTGGTCCGGCGGATCGTATCGAGCAAGGAGGTCTTGCCGTGATCAACGTGTCCCATGATCGTGACGACAGGCGGACGCGATTCGGCCGTGCCGTCGGTTTCCGCATGCGCGAGCAGATCGACCTCGGCATCATTCGCCGACGCCTTGACCGCGGTATGCCCAAACTCCTCGACAACGAGCTGGGCCGTATCGTGATCGATGACCTCATTGATCGTCGCCATCACGCCCATCTTGAACAGGCTCTTGACCACGTCAGCACCCTTGGCGGCCATGCGCTGGGCCAAATCGGCAACACTGATCGTTTCGCCAATCTCGACCTCGCGTACGACCGGTGCCGACGGACGAGAAAACCCGTGCGGACCACTCGAATTCGAAGAACGTGAAGGCTCGGCAAAACGCGCACGCGGCTTTTTGCGTCCGGTGCGGCGTGCGCTCCCTTCCTGGGAAAGATGCAACTCGTTGCCAAAATACTTTTTCGACGGCGGTGAACTGTCACCCCCTTCGCGTCCACGATGACTGCCCGCATGCTTGGGCTTGCCGTGACGACTCGCTGCATCTCCAGCGGGCGCGCGATCATCGGGGCGACGCGTACGCTCGGCCGGCGCTGCCGATGGAGTCGAGGCAACCCTCGGCGTGACCACGCGCGGCGCTTCAATCGTAGCAGGGGCAGGGGCAGGCACCGGCTTGGCGGGTGCAGCAAGTGCTTCCGCCGCCGCGTGTGCGACTTCCTCGGCCTTGCGTTTGTCGTCTTCCGCAGCCTTGATCCTGGCCTCATCCTCCTGACGTCGACGATCGGCTTCCTGACGCACCTGATCTTCAGCGTCGCGCTTGGCCTGCGACTCTTCCAGCTTGCG
Organism: Lysobacterales bacterium; assembly: GCA_038234445.1. Lineage (GTDB taxonomy): Bacteria > Pseudomonadota > Gammaproteobacteria > Xanthomonadales > Rhodanobacteraceae > Dokdonella. Next base: position 2,815 of record JBBQTY010000231.1, on the reverse strand, counting down.
CAGCGCATCCTCACGCTCGGGATCAATCGACTTGCCCTGATCCTCGACCGCGCTGCGCTTCATATAGGTGCGCTTCTGACGCACTTCGACGTTGACTGTTTTCGCCGAGGCGCCGCGCTGACCCGGATTGACGGTCAGTTCGCTGACGGTGCGGCGCTTCAATGTCACCTGGCGTGGCGCACCCTCATCACTGACCGGCTCGCCCTTGCCATGATTGCGCCGCAGGAAACCGAGCAGCTTGACCTTTTCGGTGCTGCTGATCGATTGCTCCGGGTCGGAGAACTTCATGCCGGCTTCCTCAAGCTGCGCGAGCAGCTTGTCGACCGGTGTGGCCAGTACTGTGGCCAATTGCTTGATTGTTACGTCCGACATTTTTCTCTACTCCTGACCTGCCCGCGATTGCCCAACTCTCATCAACACTCCGTTGCAGGCAAAAGCCACAACAGTCGGTATCGATGGGGTCAGGTGTTGCGTGCCGCCATAATCAGTGCCGCAGCGCGCTCTTCGTCAATCCCTTCGATAGCCAATTCGACCAGCTCATCGGTAGCCAGATCGGCCAGGTTTTCGCGCGTCACGATGCCATGCTGGGCCAATTCATAAGCCAGCGCCTCATCCATCGACTCGACTTCGAGCAAATCGTCGGCCGGTTTGTGTTCGTCGATGCCTTCCTCGACCGCAAGCGCATCGGTAAGCAGGGCATCGCGCGCACGGGCACGCAATTCCTCGACGATATCTTCGTCAAAGCCATCGATGGCTAGCAATTCCGCGGTCGGTACATAGGCGATTTCCTCGACTGTCGAGAAACCTTCCTGGACGAGGATCTGCGCGATCTCGTTGTCGACTTCCAGCTTGTCGACGAACAATTCGCGTGCGGTCTCCTGCTCGCTCTCGCTTTTCTCGCGAACCTGATCCGCCGTCATCACGTTGAGCTGCCAACCCGAAAGCTTGCTGGCCAGACGCACGTTCTGGCCACCGCGACCAATCGCCTGGGACAACTTGTCCTCGGCCACCGCGATATCCATCGAGTGCTTTTCCTCGTCGACAATGATCGACTGGACTTCCGCCGGCGCCATCGCGTTGATGACAAACTGCGCGTTGTTCTCGTTCCACAAGACAATATCGATGCGCTCGCCATTGAGCTCGTTCGATACCGCCTGCACACGCGATCCGCGCATGCCGATACAGGCACCGATCGGATCGGTTCGGTGGTCATGCGCGAGCACCGCGATCTTGGCGCGATCACCGGCGTCACGCGCGCAGGCCTTGATCTCAACGAGACCCTGGCCCACTTCTGGCACTTCGAGCTTGAACAGCTCAATCATGAATTCCGGCGCCGTGCGCGAAATAAACAACTGCGGCCCACGTGGCTCGGAGCGCACTTCATACAAGTAACCGCGCACGCGATCACCGGCACGAACGGCTTCGCGCGGAATAGACTTCTCGCGTGAAATGAAGGCCTCGGCATTTCCGCCCAGATCAATATAGAGATTGCCGCGTTCGACGCGCTTGACGATACCGGTAATCAGCTCGCCCACGCGATCGGCATAAGCGTCGACAATCTGCGCGCGCTCGGCTTCACGCACGCGCTGCACGATGACCTGCTTGGCCGCCTGCGCCGCAATGCGTCCGAAATCGGGATTCTCGATCTGTTCTTCGATGTATTCGCCAACCTCGACTTCAGGCGTGACATCGACCGCGTCCATCAAGCGAACCTGCCAATCCGGCGACTCCATGACGACATCATCGGCGACCACTTCCCAGCGACGGAAGGTCGCGTATTCGCCGGAATCGGTGTTGATCGAAACGCGCGCGAGCACCTCCTCGTCGGGATAGCGCTTCTTCGCTGCCGAGGCGAGCGCCGCTTCCATGGCCTCGAAAATGACGTCCTTGTGAACGCCTTTTTCATTCGCCACCGCTTCAACTACCAGCAATAATTCTTTGCTCATTTCATCAACTCCCGAGCGACTGCCGCAGCAGCCTCACTTGTGTTTAGGCCCGCGCTTGCGCGTTCCGGTGTCCTCATTCTTTTTCGGCGCCGCTTTTTTCGGCGCCACTTTTTTCGGTGCCGCGTCATAGCCGAGCGCGGCATAGTCCGGCACCAGCTTTGCCTTGACGATATTCGCGTGCGTGATCAGCACTTCCTTGTCGTTCTGTTCGAGCTGGATGCGGTCGCCGTCGACACCCTTGATCAAGCCATGAAAGCGGTGGCGTCCGTCAATCGGCAAGGCAACATTGATCTTTGCCTCGCTACCGATGAAACGCGTGAAGTGCTCAAGCGCGAACAGCGGGCGATCGATACCCGGCGAAGAAACCTCGAGCGTGTAACGCCCTTCGATCGGATCGTTGACGTCCATCAGCGCAGAAATTTCGCGACTGACCCGCTCACAATCCTCGATCGTCACGAGACGCTCCGGCGCATCAATGAAGACGCGCAACAGACTGGTTCCTCGGCTCGGACTGAACTCGATGCCAACAAATTCCAGGCCGAGGTCGGTGACCAGCGGAGTCAGAAGTTCATTGAGTTTCTCGTTCGTCACTGCTATCTATCGACCCACTGCAAATTTCGCCAAAAAAAAATGGGCGCAAGGCCCATTCCAGAAGTCACCGTTGTCTGCTTCTCCGGCATCGGTGATCGCGCATCCTGCGCTTTCCCGGCAGAAGGGCCGCCGTAGCAGCCCTTCGCTGGAAAACCTGGTAGCGGGGGCAGGATTTGAACCTGCGACCTTCGGGTTATGAGCCCGACGAGCTGCCAGACTGCTCCACCCCGCATCAGAGCCGCGCATTGTAACGACCTGCTCGGAATCACGCAAGGCAA
>JBBQTY010000230.1:0-6054 GCA_038234445.1 Lysobacterales bacterium | reverse complement strand
GTTACCGCGCTGAATCACATGCTGCGCACAACCGGGCAGATGGAGCCGGGGCAGACGGGCCATAGACACCTCGTTGATCGGGTCAAAATCAATGACTCTGACCCCTTTGATCCCAACCCTTTGATCCTATCCTGACCCTGCGATCACGACGCGTGCATCGCAGTTTCGACCAGAGTACCCTTCATTTCTGTTCGCCAATGCCGTTGGTAAGTGCGAACCGAGGGTACGTTGCTAGACCTGACCCGACCGTCCGCGCTGGTGCTCTTCAGCAACTGAGTGGATCAGGAATACGACGACGGGGCCGATCAAGTGAACCTAGAACTTCAATGAAAATCTACACCCTGATGTGGTCGTCTTCCGCCCATGGCATGCACGCTTTTTTGCACCTTCCGTAAAAGCAAGCTTCCTACCGTGAATTCGCCAGTGGCACGAAATTTACTAACTGCGCGCTCAAAGCCTGAAAATTGGAGAGGCTTCGATAGAGTGAAGGAGTACCCCCGAGCAATCGTTGCAGTGGGAGTCGATGTTGACAGCAATTTGCAAGTACCCTTCGCGAGGCCGCCGCATGCCTGCCCACGAATTTAAAATTTTGCTGCGGAACTAGACCAGGAGTAAGTTCCATGCCCATCCAGCTGCGAGCGGTTTCATTGAAGTTCCTGTTTATCCTTGCGATCGTAGTTTCTTCGAACGCAGAGGCGATCGATGTGGTCGTTGGCCCTGCCAACTGTGACGGAGGAGGATTCAGCAGTGCAGTCGCCGCAGTCGACGCTAGCGGGAGTGGCAAGGTCACCTTCAACTGCGGGACAGTGACAATTGGAGTTCCTGGTTCAACACCCATAGTCCACTCAGTCATCATAGATGGCGCTGGCGCGATTACGTTCGATGCAAATAACCAAAGCGGTTTTTTCTACGTCTATAGCGGTGCAAACCTCACCCTCAAGGGTGTGAAAATGGCTCGGGGATATGGAGGACCCGGTGACGGTGACGTTTTCAACAACGGTACGTTGACATTGGACCATGTGACGATGGTCAACAACACACAAGGATCCAGCACGCCGGTGTTCAATGCAGGATCGCTGGACGTCCTCTGGAGCAGTTTCATCAACAACATCAAATCCAGTGACGGTGGTGCAATCGTTAATTACGGGTCACATATGACCGTTGCCAACAGTACGTTCAGCGGGAACCAAGCTGGCGGTAAAGGAGGTGCAATTTTCAGCAATGCCAGGTTTGTCATAACCAATTCGACATTCAATACGAACGGGGCAACCATTGGCGGCGCCATCTATCAACAAGGCGTTGCGCAGAGCCAGATCGACTACGCCACGATCGTCGCAAATTCCGCTACTTCTTTCACAGGCGGCATCGCTGTTGATAGCGCTAGTACTGCTACGGTGGCGATCAGCCGATCAATCCTTTCTGCCAACGGCAATGGCAACTGTAGCGGCGCGCTCTCGTCTGGCGGTTACAATCTGTGGTCTGGATCCAGTTGCCCTTTCAGTGCGGTGGGTGACGCAAGTGCGGGGGGAGCGTTGGAGCCAGCGCTCCTGGCAAACAACGGTGGACCCACGCAGACGATGTTGCCGGACCCGGGTAACCCCGCGATTGATCACATTCCCAATGCGGAATGTCAGGCGAACAGCGATCAACGAAGTGGCGGCAGACCCTTTGGCGCTGGCTGTGACAGCGGTGCAGTAGAAGTTGGCGCGAGCTTGGATTTGATTTTCTACAACGGCTTTGAGTGATTGATGGCGGCGCCAAGAACGGGGTCAGGTTGGACCAACCCTGATTTTTCGGACACCAAAAAGCGAGGACAATCCTCGCGCGGAGGTGTTCGATGGAAAAGCGACATAGGTTCACTGCCGATTTCAATCACGATGCAATTCGGCTTTTGAAGACGTCCTGCAAGCCTGCAGTCGTGGTTGCGCGTGAGCTCCAGATGTTCCGCACAATCGTCTCTACAAGTGGCCGACGGAGGCAGAGGGCAAGGGTGATCAGGCATTCCATGTGCGCGGTCGGCCAAAGGCGAGCCATTGCGAACTCGATTTGCTCCAGTGCGAGATCGCACGCCTGAAGGAAGAGAACGAGATTTTAAAAAAACGGCGAAGTAATTCGCGCGGGAGTTGTCGTGAGGTACGCGTGGACCAAGGCGCATACCAAGCACCTGGTTCGCATGCTTGGTGCCGTGCTCGGTGTCTCGGTGCGCGGCTATTACTCCTGGCGTCGGCGCGAGCCGAGCAAGCATGCGCTCGAAGATGCCCGTCTTCTTCGGCAGATTAAACGCATCCAAGTTGACAATCGTGAGGCTTTCGGAACGGTCCGCGTGTGGCACCGTCTTCGCCGACAAGGCGAACATTGTGGTGTCAATCGTGTGCAACGCTTGCGGCAGATCCATGCGATCCAGACCGAGCGTCGGCACCGCTATATGCAATAGAAAAGTGCGTATTAGCGCATGCCGGCCGCACCAAATCTGTTGGCGTGGCCATTCTCAAGCCCCGCGCCCAATCGCGTTTGAACGATCAAAGGGGGCAGAGTCGAATGGCTGGTCAAGCCGGGATCCATCTTGATCTTGAGTACGTGAAAATGGAATTCGGCGTGTCCAGCCAATAGGCTGTTGATGACCGCCGGGATGACGAGGAATGGAATTTGAGTCGACAATCTCGACTTCATGTTGGTTGGCCCGAAAAGGCAACGCTCGGCGACCGCGGGCACTAATTTATCCCCGACAGCAGTGCGCCTTCGCGAGGTTGACGGGCTTAAGTAAGTGCCATTCGACTCTGACCCGAATGGCACTGACTTAAGCGAAAAGCGGGCACAAATCCCCATTTTCCGTCATTCCTGCGAAGGCAGAAGCGCTTTTCAACAGCCGCATGGCTGGTCAATCCAGCGTCTTCGGCACTTTGCGGATCCTCAAAAGGCGCTGGATCCCCGCCTTCGCGAGGATGACGGGCTTAAGTCAGTGCCATTCGACTCTGACCCTTTGATTTCCGTTTGATCCTTTGATCCCGGAATTGGTCATCGCTGTAGCGTGCCAGATTTGAAACATCGGCTCAAAAGCCGCAAAGCAATGCGCAGCAACCGCTTGAGCGACTGCGGTTCGCTCAAATCAACCACTCAATTCATCGAAAAGCCTTTTAGTTGATCTGGATCAAATGAACGCCAGAAATCGCTGCTAGCGTGACATCGGTGCAGATCCCTATTTGGGCACTGCTGGAGGTCGCCATGATTTTCAGAATCTCTCGTATCGGCGCTGTACTTGCACTTTGCTTCGCCGCGAATCCGGCCGCAGCCGTCAATGCTGGATGGACCATCGCCGGGTGGAACAATCTCGGCATGCACTGCATGGATTCCGACTATTCGGTGATGTCCATCCTGCCGCCCTACAACACCATCCATGCGCAGTTGATGGATCCGTCCGGGCATTTGATCACGCCAAGTTCCGGTGCTGTTGTAACCTATCGCGCCGTCGCAGATCCTTCCGGATCGATCAACAAATCCTCGATCGGCAAGTCCAACTTCTGGGTCCATGCCCAGTCGCTCTTCGGCCTGCTCAATCCGCTGCCAGTCGATACCGGTCTTACCGGCGTGATGATGCCCGGGGCCTTCAATACGCCGCAGCCGATGAGTTTCGACAGTGCCAACGGATGGTGGGTTGCCGAAGGCCTTCCGCTGACGCCCTACGACGACAGCCACGTGCTGAACACCTATCCACTGTTTCGCATTACAGCGAGAAATGCCGGTGGCACCGAGCTGGCGTCCACGGATATCGTCGTCCCCGTTTCCGACGAAATGACTTGCAAGGCCTGTCACGCCTCCTCCAGCGGTCCTGCAGCGAGACCCGCCGCTGGATGGGTCAACGATCCCAATCCCGAACGCGACTATCGACTCAATGCGATTCGCCTGCATGACGAACGCCGCGCAGGCAACCCCGCCTATGCCGCGATGCTGGTTCAGTTCGGCTACAACGCGGCGGGTCTCTTTCCGACAGTCAGCGTCGACGGCCGCCCGATACTTTGCGCAACGTGTCACGCCTCCAATGCGTTGCCGACCGTTGGGGTCGCTGGCGTTCCACCGCTGACGACCGCCATCCATTCATTGCATGCCGGGGTTACCGATCCTTCGTCCGGACTCATTCTCAACGCCAGCTCCAATCGATCGGCCTGCTACAGCTGTCACCCGGGCTCCACGACCAAGTGCCTGCGTGGTGCAATGGGCAATGCCGTCGCCGCCGACGGTTCAACCTCAATGCAATGCCAGAGCTGCCACGGCAAGATGAGCAAGGTCGGCACGACCGGGCGCGTAGGCTGGCTTGATGAACCGAGCTGTCAAAACTGCCATACCGGACCGGCAGACCACAACAACGGGCAGATTCGCTACACCGACGTCTTCGAATCCAACGGCGAGCGACGCATGGCCGTTGACCCGCGTTTCGCGACGAACACTGGCGTGCCACTCCCGGGATTTTCGCTCTACCGCTTCTCTGCCGGTCACGGCAATCTCAAGTGTGAGGTCTGCCACGGCTCGACCCATGCCGTGTTTCCAAGTTCCCATGCCAACGACAACCTGCAGAGCATCGCCCTGCAGGGACATTCCGGCACGCTGGTTGAATGCGTCGCGTGCCACGCAACGCAGCCGAATACGGTCAGCGGCGGACCGCATGGCATGCACCCGGTCGGCCAAAGCTGGATCGACAGTCATAAGGATGCGGCCAATGGCTCGGCCCAAGCCTGCCGCGCCTGCCATGGCACCGACTACCGCGGCACCGTGCTCTCCTACAGCAAGGCGGATCGCACGCTGAGCACAGATTTCGGAAGCAAACATTTCTGGCCCGGGTTCCGCATTGGCTGCTACAACTGCCACAACGGCCCCTCGAACGATCATGTCAACCCGAACCATGCGGCCGTGGTCCAGAACGCAACCGCCGAAACCCGTGGCCAGGCGATCACGATCCCGCTGGTTGCCACTGACAGCGATGGCAACACGCTAACCCTGCGCGTCGTCTCGCAACCTGTTCATGGCACAGCCGGACTGACCGGCACAACCGCCACCTATTTTCCAGAAGTCGGCTACAGCGGCACGGATGCTTTCACCTTCGCAGCCTGGGACGGCGCCACCGACTCCAATCTGGGAACCGTCTCGATAGCGGTGACCAACGATCTGATTTTTGCCGACGGGTTTGAATTCCACTGAGTACCGAATTCGGCGGTGCATGGTGGCGCCAATTCCAAGCAACCAATCGGCTTGAAGTAAATGATTCATGACAAACGCATGCGATCAAAGAGGTCAGAGTCGAATAGCAATGACTCAAGGCAAAAGTAGGCACGCATAGTCATTTTCCGTCATTGCTGCGAAGGCAGAAGAGCTTTTCAACAGCCGCACGGCTGGGCAATCTCGTGACTTCGCAGTTTCCGCATTCTCAAAGGCTCTGGATGACCAGCCCTGCGGCTGTTGAATATCGACTCTCGCGTTCGCGACGATGGCGAGTCCAAGTCAGCGCCTTTCGAATCAGAGTGATTTTTTCCTGGCTTTCCGAAACTCGGCAGACTTCCTGTCTCCACCGCGACCGGAGGGAGCCGGTTGCCGTCCCGTTTTGGCTTCGACTTGCGCCTTGAATCGATCGCTTCCGAGCACCCACGCCTTGTTGGTCGCCTCGCGTATCGCGGTCAGCTCACGCTCCGGCATCTTCCCGCGAAACAGGGCGCGGTAGGCGGATTGACGCTCTTCATCGGTCTTGCCCAGTCGCCGATAAAGCCGATGCGGGGTCAGCAATTCGATGCGCTTTCCAACGGCATTGCCCTGATAACTCGACCACGGGTACTCCGAGGCGTGACTTGCCATCTCGGCACGCACCGGATTCAACTCGATATAGCGATACACCGACAACAGATACGTATCAGCATCGACAATCGTTGATTTGTACCGCCCCTCCCACAAGGTGCCGGTACGCCGATGGGTATGATTGAAGTACTGCACATACCTTCGCCCCATCGTCTGCATCATTGCGCTGGTGCCGCCTTCGTCGCCGGGCGTAACCAACAAATGGACATGATTGGT
>JBBQTY010000229.1:0-6091 GCA_038234445.1 Lysobacterales bacterium | reverse complement strand
TGGAAAGCCATCTCGCGTGACCGCTCCGGGGCCTTTCATGCGTCTTATGTGCAGAGAGTGGTTGCAACCACGGTGATTGATGCGTTGCGGCGGGCTGAAGTCAGGGCTACGGAGCCCTTGCCCGAGGACGATGACGAACCTGGCCATTGGCCGGAAAGCGGCATCAGCCCCGAGCAATCGGCCAGCGACGAGGAACGCATGAGTGGCTTGCAGCGTTGCCTGGCGGAGATTCCCGAGCGCCGGCGGCTGCCAATCACGCTCCACCTGCAAGGTTATTCATTGCAGGAAATTGCTGATGTAGTCGGAACCTCGGCCGAAGCGGCGAGAAAATTGGTAACACGTGGGCTGGATGGATTGAAATCGCGCCTGCGTGAACTGGGATATGGTGAGTTCGATGACTGAACAAAGCTTGTCAAAACTCTTTCAGCGTCTACGTAGCGACGGCCGTTGCATCGGCGTCGACTTGCTCGACGCGGATACCTTGGTCGCCGCATCGAGCGGAACCCTGTCGGGCGATCGTCGCGACGAAGTCGCTGCGAAATTGTCGCGCTCGTCACTGCAGACGGATCTCGTGCGCATGCTGCACGAACTCGCTGGCGACTCGGCCGCGGTCGCGAATGCGGTCAATGCACGCGAGTCATTGGCGCACTCGCGCAATGGTCGCCGTGTCCGTCACGCAAGCGACGCGCGACGCCATGCATGGCCGCTGCGCTGGGCTGGCCTGGCTGCCTGCCTGATGCTGGTTTTAGGCATGGTCGTATGGCATCCGCTTTCACAGCATTCAGCCGGCTCGGTTGCGTCCGAAGCTTCGAAACCCGATCGCATTTTCACGAGCAAGGATCGAATCTTCAGCATGACCGATGCTCCGGTTTCGCACAGCGCGACCGATGGCGTGTTCCATTCGGATTTCAACGACGGCTGAAGTTTCTCCGCGCTGTCTGACGAACGAAAATCGCCCGGTATTCCCGGGCGTTTTCATTTTTGTTACTCAAGCAGAAAGTGCACTCGCGTGCTCGCGGGTTGCGGCAAAGCGAACATCGGGCCAGCGCTCCTCCGTCAATTGCAGGTTGACCCGGCTCGGTGCGATATAGACCAACTCCCCGGCGGCATCGATGGCGAGATTCTGCGCGGCCTTTTCGCGGAATTCCTCAAACTTCTTCGGGTTATCGCAATGCACCCAGCGCGCGGTGACGACGCCGACATTCTCGAACGCACATTCGACGCTGTATTCATCCTTGAGACGATAGGCGACCACCTCGAACTGCAACACGCCGACCGCGCCGAGAATCAAATCGTTCGACATCAGCGGACGGAAGAACTGCGTGGCGCCCTCTTCCGAAAGCTGGGCAAGACCCTTCTGCAGCTGCTTCATCTTGAGCGGATCTTTCAAGCGCGCGCGTCGAAACAGTTCCGGGGCGAAGTTGGGGATACCGGTGAAGCTCAGCGCTTCACCTTCGGAAAACGTATCGCCAATCGAAATGGTGCCGTGATTGTGGATGCCGATGACGTCACCGGCGAAAGCCTGATCGACGATTTCGCGATCCGAGGCCATGAAACTGAGTGCATTGGCGAGTTTCATTTCCTTGCCGGTGCGCGCGTGGAGGGCCTTCATGCCGCCGTTGAACGTTCCCGAACAAAGCCGCATGAAAGCGACGCGATCACGGTGCATCGGATCCATATTGGCCTGGATCTTGAAGACAAAACCGGTCATGCGTGGCTCGTCAGCAGCAACCGTACGCGTGGTCGTCTCGTGCGATTTCGGTGCGGGTGCGTGCTCGACGAAGAAATCGAGCAGGAGCTGCACACCGAAATTGTTGACCGCAGAGCCGAAAAATACTGGGGTCAGTTTGCCAGCGAGATACGCATCCTTGTCGAAAGTATTCGAGGCGCCAAGCACCAGTTCGAGTTCGTCATTGAGTTCTTTCCAGGCCTCATCGCCGACGCGTGCGCGTAACGCCGGATCATTGATGCCCTTGAAGATCGTCGAATCCTGGCGTGTAAAATTCTTGCCGGGTTCGAAGATATGCACTTCGTCGAGGAGCAGGTGATAGACGCCCTTGAGTCGCGAACCCATTCCGATTGGCCAGGTGACCGGCGCGCAGGCGATGCCTAGAACCGATTCGACTTCATCGAGCAACTCGATCGGCGCACGTCCTTCGCGATCGAGCTTGTTGATGAAGGTCATGATCGGCGTATCACGCAGACGACAGACTTCCATCAACTTGATCGTGCGTTCTTCGACGCCCTTGGCGCAGTCGATCACCATCAAGGCTGAATCCACCGCGGTCAGGACACGGTAAGTGTCCTCGGAGAAATCGGCATGGCCTGGCGTGTCCAGCAGGTTGATCACGCATTCCGCGTATGGGAACTGCATGATTGAACTGGTCACCGAAATGCCGCGCTCTTTTTCGAGCGCCATCCAGTCCGAGGTCGCGTGACGCGCGGTCTTGCGCGACTTGACCGATCCCGCCATCTGGATCGCGCCGCCGAACAACAACAGCTTCTCGGTCAGCGTGGTCTTGCCCGCATCGGGATGGGAAATGATGGCAAACGTGCGCCGTCGGCGCATTTCAGTGACTGGATTGCTCATTGGAAACCTGAATCGACCGCAGCCATCGGTTGGCTGCTTGCGGGGCGCGCATTGTACGCGAGCCTGACGCGGGCTTCAGGTCAGACGCTGATTCGATAGATCGAGGTCGCCATCGCTTGTTGCCGAGCCGGTCACTCGCGGCGGATGCTGATATCGCCGCTGAAGGTTTCGATACTGATGCGCGAGCTGCCGGCACCCACCGTCGCATCCAGCGAGCGACCTGGACCGTGCTCGGGCTCCTTGACCGCGCCGAAGTCACTGCGGATTCGGCCGCTGAAGGTTTCCGCTTCGATGCGTGCGGAAAGATCGCCTGTCGCATCGATGCGGATGTCCCCACTCATGGTTTCCGTGTCGATGCGGGCATTGTCGCCGGGTTTCCCGCGCAGACTGATGTCGCCGGATACCGAGCTTGCATTGAACTCCTTGTAGCTGCTGGTGCTCGCAGCAATATTTCCCGATACGGTTTCAAGCTTGAATTGCGAGCGGTTAGAACGCGAGTCGATGTCGCCGGAAACGGTTTCCACATGCGAGCGCTCGCCATCACCGGTCAATTCGACACTGCCGCTGACGGTGCTGATTTCGAGCTCAATGGCCGTGCTGTCAAGGCGGATCTTGCCGCTGACGCTGTCAACTTCGAGAAGAGTCCCAGCCGTCCCACTGACGGTGACCTCGGCACTCACCGTATCAATATGCAATTCTGCTCCTCGGGGCACGCGGATATTGAGCGTCGAATCCTCCATGTTCGAGGCGGATCCCCAATTGAACCAACCCGACGAATCAGGCTTCTCGACTTCGATATCGATACGCGAATCGCTGCCCTCGAATCGCAATCCCTTGCTGCCCTTGCCTAGCGTACCGGTGATATCGACCCGATTCTGATCCCATGCGCTGACCGAAACGGATCCGCGCACGTTGGAAATATCGATGCGCGCCGTGGCATCGGCAGCGCGGCTTTGGTTGATCGGCGTACCAGCCATGGCGGCGCTGGTCCACGCCAGCAAGACCAAGGGGGCAACGAGAAGAGTCATCAATTTCATGGCAAATCCTTAACTGGCATCGAGGCCAAGACGGGCTAACTTGCGGCGCTGTGAGTTTGTACAATTGATCAGACCGACCAGAAACGTCGCCTCGGGTTGCTCGCTCAGCGCGTGATCGAGCTCGCTGCTGGCCGCATCGAGAACCACCTCGGCACTGACCAGTCGCGGATCACTCAATGCGGCCTGTTCGCGGGCACGCTGGATCTGCTGCCCCACGTCGATCCGGGATTGCTCGGCCAGGCTCGAATTCGCTGCACTGTCAGCACGGTCGCGCAAAACCAGCGAGAACACGCCGAAACCAATCATCATTGCAATACCGGCTGCAACGGCCAATGGCCAACGCCGTCTGCGGCGAACGGGCTCCTGGCCCGACCGGGAATCCGTAGCGATCCGACCGGCAATTTCCGGCCACAAATCCCGTTGAGGCTCACGCGGGCCACGCAAGTCGCGCAAGTCGCGGCGTAGTTCGAAATCAGTCATCACTTTCTCCAAGCGCACGTTTGAGCAATCCGCGTGCGCGATGCAATTGGGCTTTCGATGAACCGACCGCCATGCCTAGCTCTTTGCCGATCTCCTCGTGCTTCCAGCCCTCGATATCGTAGAGGACTAGCACAGCACGAGCGCGCGGCGGTAGGCTCGCAATGGCACGCTCCAGATCAGCGCGTTCGCCGGCGCAGAACGGCCTGACTGGCTCGCTGGCGGCTTCGAGCACACTGTCTTCGACCGTTTCTTCGGGGTCGCGTCGACGAAGTTCCATCAGGGCGACGTTGACTGCGAGTCGATGCAGCCAGGTGCTGAAAGCGCTCTCGAATCGAAAACTGTCGAGCTTTTGCCAGGCACGGACGAATGCTTCCTGGGTAAGTTCCTCGGCGCGCGATGGATTCATGCCGGACAACCGCCAGACTGCGCCATGCACTCGACCGCAATGGCGTCGATACAGTTGCTCGAATGCCGCCACGTCGCCGGCCGTAGCCCTTCGGACCAGATCGCCATCCTCGGGTTCACTCCGTGGTGCGTCAGTCATCGGCAAGTGCATGGCAAGGCAGGCGGTACTCATGGTGCCAGCTTGGATGCAGACATGCAGCCAAGGGTTTAGATTCGGGATTCGGGATGACCAGCCGTTCGGCTGTTGAAAGCCGGGATTCGGGGCTCGGGGCTCGGAAAAAGATAGCGACGGGTCGGAATAGCGCCGTTGTAGGAGCGCCTTCAGGCGCTCCTACGGGATCTTCTTGGAATGCCGCGGCACACTCAGCCGTTGGCTGCGCGCGCCTTGGTCGAGATGCCTGGCGCCAAGCTGTTGGCAATTCGGCGTTGCTCATCCTTCAACTTCGCTGGCATGCGCTGACCAAACCCATCGAGATATTCGCCGATCGCCGCGAGCTCGCCACGCCAGCCCGCCCCGTCGAACGTCAGCAGCTCTCGGCAGGCTGTTGGCGAAAGCGCAAGACCATCAAGCTTCAGATCCGTCGCATCGGGAATGAACCCGATCGGCGTTTCGGTGGCGTCGGCGGTTCCTGCACATCGTCCAAGAATCCATTCGAGCACACGCAGGTTTTCGCCAAATCCTGGCCACAGGAATTTGCCGTCGGCGCCTTTGCGGAACCAGTTGACGTGGAAGATTTTCGGCAGTTTCGCGCCGGGCTTGTCGAATGAAAGCCAGTGCGCGAAGTAGTCGGCGAAGTTGTAGCCGCAGAACGGTTTCATCGCCATCGAATCGCGACGCAAGACACCGACCGCACCGGTCGCTGCGGCTGTGGTTTCCGAGCCCATCGCGGCACCGACGAGCACGCCGTGGGTCCAGTCCTTGGCCTCAAACACCAGAGGAATCAGCGAGGGACGGCGTCCACCGAAGATGATCGCGCTGATCGGTACCCCTTGATCGGCTTCAGCCATCGGCGACCAGCTCGGACATTGCCGGGCCGAAACCGTGAATCGCGCATTCGGATGCGCCGCCGGTCCATTCGCTGGATCGTAGTCACGTCCCTGCCAATCCTTGACCGGCTGACCTTCGCTCAAGCCCTCCCACCACGGTTGGTTATCCGCGGTTACACCGACATTGGTATAGATCGTGTCGTGCTGGATCATCGTCAGCGCGTTCGGATTGGTCGTCTTGTCGGTGCCTGGCGCGACGCCGAAATAACCGGCCTCGGGATTGATGGCCCAGAGCTGGCCATCGTCGCCGGGCTTCATCCAGCAAATATCGTCACCGACCGTCCAGACCTTCCAGCCGGCCTCGCGATAACCCTCCGGTGGAATCAGCATGGCCAGATTGGTCTTGCCGCAAGCCGATGGAAACGCGGCGGCGATATAGCGCGTTTCGCCATGCGGATTTTCGATGCCGACGATCAGCATGTGCTCGGCCAGCCAGCCTTCACTGCGTGCCTGCCACGAGCCGATGCGCAGCGCATGGCATTTCTTGCCGAGCAAGGCATTCCCGCCGTAACCGGAACCGATCGACTTGATC
>JBBQTY010000228.1:0-6117 GCA_038234445.1 Lysobacterales bacterium | reverse complement strand
GATGGCCGCTTCGGCAGCGGCGACCGTGAGAATGAAGAACACGAAAACTTGCCCGGACGGATCGCCGAGAAAGCGCGAGAACGCAACGAAGTTCGTGTTCACGGCCAACAGCATCAACTCGATGCACATGAGCAGAACGATGACGTTCTTGCGATTGATGAAGATGCCGGCGACAGCGATGCAGAACAACACCGCACCGAGTGTGAGGAAATGCGCGAGCGTGATCATGGTGTCGCCTCCCCTTTCTTGACCGCGTCCATCTTGACCAGGCGAATGCGATCTTCGCGCTTGACCCTGACCTGATGGGCCGGGTTCTGCGTCTTGATACCGCTGCGCTTGCGCAAGGTCAGCGGGATCGCCGCGATCAGGCCAACGGTCAGAATCAGTGCAGCGACTTCGAACGGAAGCAGGAAGTCGCGGAACAGGGAATGCCCTAGCCACTGCATATTCGACATGCCTGCGAGTACCGCAGGATCATCTGTCGGCGGCGTTTGCAACGTACGCACGCCAATCATCATGAGCATTTCGACCAGCATGACCACGGCAACGACGACGCCGACCGGCAAGAAACGCACGAAGCCTTCACGCACTGGCGCGAAATCCACATCGAGCATCATCACGACGAACAGGAACAACACCATGACCGCGCCGACATACACGAGTACGAGAGCGACCGCGAGAAACTCCGCTTGCGCGAGCAACCAGACACAGGCCATCGAGAAAAAGGTCAGCACGAGGCTTAGCGCCGCGACGACTGGGTTCTTGACGCTGATCACCGACAACGCCGCCGCTGCCGCGACTGCGCCGAAAAAGTAGAAGCAGACCAATTCAAAGGTCATTGGATTCTCCGTGTCTGCTCATCGGAAGGCCGCATCCTGGGCGCGCGCGGCGGCGATCTCGCCTTCGTAGCGATCACCGATTGCGAGCAACTGAATCTTGTTGACCACGTTCTCGCCGCGCTTCTCGAAATGGTACTCATGCAAGCTCGTCTCGACGATCGAATCGACCGGACAGGATTCCTCGCAGAAGCCGCAGAAGATGCACTTGAACAGATCAATGTCGTAGCGCGTGGTGCGCCGCGTGCCGTCTTCGCGCATCTCCGAATCGATCGTGATCGCGAGCGCAGGGCACACCGCTTCGCACAGCTTGCAGGCAATGCAACGCTCCTCGCCATTCGGATAGCGACGCAGCGCGTGCAGGCCGCGAAAACGATTCGACTTCGGGATATGTTCCTCCGGATAGCGCATCGTGTACTTGGGCTTGAACATGTAGCGAATGGTCAGCCACATGCCCGCCAAAAGCTCGAGCAGCAGCAGACTCTTGAAGTAGTGAATGACTCTGTTCATGACTGGGTTTGAATTCCTGAGTCGCTCATGCGCCGATCGTGACAATGCCGAAATACTTCATGCAGGCGGCCACCACCACCCAGACGATCGTGATCGGAATGAAGACCTTCCAGCCGAGGCGCATGATCTGGTCGTAGCGATAGCGGGGGAATGTTGCGCGGAACCAGAGGTAGAAGAACGAGAACAGGAACGCCTTGATGAAGGTCCACTGCCAACCGCCCTTCCAGATCCAGTCGATCCACGGCACATCGGCGGTGACCCAGCCCTGCAGCGGGCTCAACCAGCCGCCCATGAACAAGACGGAGGCCAAGAACGCGATCAGGATCATGTTCGCGTATTCGGCGAGGAAGAAAATCGCGAATGCGGAACCGGAATATTCGACATGGAAACCGGCGACAATTTCCGACTCGCCTTCAGCCACATCGAACGGTGCACGATTGGTTTCGGCGACGCCCGATATGAAATAGATGACGAACATCGGCAGCAAGGGCAGCCAGTACCAGTCAAAAAATCCCTTCGTACCAGACTGGGCCATGACGATGTCGGAAAGGTTCAAGCTACCGGTCAGGATCATCACGCTGACCAGGGCAAAACCCATCGCTATTTCGTAGGACACCGTCTGTGCAGCCGCGCGCATGGCGCCAAGCATCGCGTAACGCGAATTCGATGCCCAGCCGGCGAGGATGATGCCGTAGACACCGAGAGAGGTCAGCGCGAGCAACAGAAGCAAGCCGACGTTGATATTCGCGAGCACAAGGCCGGCATCGAACGGTATCAACGACCAAGCCGCGAGCGCGGGCACCAGTCCAATCAGCGGAGCGAGGAAAAACAGAACCTTGTTCGAGCTGCTCGGCAGGATGACTTCCTTGAACAACAGCTTGAAGACATCGGCGAAGGCCTGAAACAGCCCGAAAGGACCGATCTGGGTCGGCCCAAGGCGCACATGCATCCAGCCGATCACCTTGCGCTCCCAGTAGACAAACATCGCCACTGCGAGGATTACCGGAACCGCGATGGCGAGAATCTTGAGCACCGTCCAGATCAGCAGACCGGTATTGCCATAAACGAGCAGCGATTCATGCATCGTATCGATCATGCCGGAACCCTCACGATCTTCAGCGCCGAACCGTGTGAGGGAATCGCAGCGACGTTGGCATAGCCGGCTTCAATCCATGCCGCGCCTGATGGAACCGCGGGATCCAGATGCACATCGAGCAATGTACCGTCGACACTCGCTTTGTCGCCGTGGCTCAGACCGAGTTTCGTCGCATCGTTCGGATTCAGCGAAACCAGAGCACCTCGCGTCAGCGGATGGGCATTCAGTGCGGGCGAACGACGCAATACCGCGTCGGCTCGATAAATCGCGGTCGTCGCAATTCGCTCGAACGAACCTGGCGCCGCAGATTTCGAGTCACGCTTGGTCGGCTCACCCACCGAGCTTGAAGCTTTCGTCATCTGCGTACGCACTTCGCTGATCTCGGTGAAGCCGAAACCATCAAGCGCAAGCGCTGATCCGAGCGCTCTTAGCACCTTCCAACCCGGACGTGCGTCGCCCGGAGGCTTGCTCGCAGCCGCTACTGTCTGCACGATGCCATCGACGTTGGTGTAGCTCGCGTCGATTTCCGGCGGCAGACCGATTGGCAAAACCGCGTGTGCCTTGTTGCGCACGCCTTCGCAGGCATAGGCGCCCATGTAGATGTAGCAGTCGGATTCACTGCGTGCCTTGTCGAACGCAGCAGGCGCGGCGAAATCAGCCGACCCGGCGTGATAGACGATCAGACTCTTGGGCGGCCTGGCCAGTATTCCGGCGACGTTGGCACCGTCTTTTTGCGCGACGACACCCGCATTGGCCAGACCGATCGCGTTGGCGCCACTCGGAATTTCGTTGTAGGCGGAGTCCGTCGCAGCCGCAATGAACTTCGCGGCGGCGCGCAACCAAGCCGCATCGGCATGTTGCACGGCTGATTCACCGAGAATCACAACAGAACTGCTGGCTGCGCTGAGCTGCTCGATCAAACCCTTCGCCGACGCATTGGACTCAATCCTGCCAAGTTCTGTTGCCAGAACCGAGGAAGCCGGTCGCTTGCCCGCGTCACTGGCGCAACGCGCCACGCCGAGTACGCTATCGATCATGGCCGAAGGCGTGACGATGTGCTTTCCGGCGACCTCGAAATTGAAATCGAAATCAACTGGATTGATCAGCCAGACCTTCGCGCCCGCCATGACCGCCTTGCGCAGACGATGATTGAGCAAGGGCATCTCGTGACGCGGATTGCAGCCAATCAGCAGGATGGCATTGGCCTTCTCAAGAGCCGCCACCGGCATGCCGAAAACATCGGCACGCGGTGCATCGGAGAAATCATTCAGACGCAGACGATGATCGATGCTGTCGCTGCCAAGTCCGCGCACGAGTCTGGCCAGCAGATGGCCTTCCTCGTTCGAGGTCAACGGTGCGACCAAGGCGCCGATATCACCTTGCGATTGACGCAATTGATCGGCGACAAAGGCCAGCGCCTCCGTCCAGGTTGTCTCGACGAGTTCGCCGTTCTTGCGGATCATCGGCATCGTCGCCCGATCCGCCGAGCGCAAGCCTTCGTGGCTGTAGCGATCGCGATCCGACAGCCAGCATTCGTTGATCGCTTCGTTGTCGCGCGGCACCGAACGCAGGACTTCGCCACGGCGCGTATGCAGCCAGAGGTTCGAGCCAAGTGCATCGTGATAACCAATCGACTCGCGCGCGATCAATTCCCAGGCGCGCGCCTTGAAACGGAAAGGCTTGTTGGTCAGCGCACCGACCGGGCAAACATCGATCACGTTGCCCGAAAGTTCACTCATCAGTGGCTTGCCGACATAGGTACCAATCTGCAGATTTTCGCCACGTTCCATGCCGCCTAACTCATAGGTGCCGGCCACTTCGGACATCACCCGCACGCAACGCGTGCACTGGATGCAACGAGTCATCTCGGTCGAGACCAGCGGACCCAGATTTTCGTCCGCGATCGTGCGCTTGGTCTCCACGAAGCGACTGACCGAACGGCCGTAGCCCATCGAAAGATCCTGCAACTCGCACTCGCCACCTTGATCGCAGATCGGGCAATCCAGCGGGTGGTTGATCAGCAGGAATTCCATGACATTGCGCTGCGCGGAAAGCGCGCGCGTGGACTGCGTGAAAATCTTCATGCCATCAGCAACCGGCGTCGCACACGCCGGCTGCGGCTTCGGCATCGGCCGTCCGCCCATCTCGACTTCGACCATGCACATGCGGCAGTTGGCAGCGATCGCGAGCTTCTCGTGATAGCAAAAGCGTGGAATCGCGACACCGATACGATCCGCCGCCTGGATGATCATCGAACCTTTCGGCGCAAACGTCGACTTGCCATCGATCTCGATGGTGACGTGATCCGGCGGCACCTCGGTGGTCACAGGCTGGGCGCTCATGCCGCTACCTCAATTTTGGCATCGACCATCGAGCGACCATGCGTAATGAAGTATTCAAACTCATGCCAGTAGTGGCGCAGGAATCCCTGTACCGGCCACGCAGCGGCTTCACCGAACGCGCAGATCGTGTGGCCTTCTATTTGTCCGGCGGCGGCTTTGAGCGTATCGAGATCGCCGAGCTGGGCCTTGCCTTCGACGATGCGTGTGAGCATGCGGTACATCCAGCCGGTGCCTTCGCGACACGGCGTGCATTGACCGCAGGATTCAGCGTAGTAGAAGCGCGAGATACGATGGCAGGCACGAACCATGCAGGTTGATTCGTCCATGACGATTACCGCGCCCGAACCGAGACCGGAACCGGCCTTCTGGATCGCGTCGTAGTCCATCGTGATGCCCATCATCGTCTCGCCGGGCAATACCGGCATCGACGAACCACCTGGAATCACCGCCTTGAGCTTGGCGCCATTGCGCATGCCGCCGGCCATTTCGAGCAGGTCGGCGAATGAGGTGCCGAGTGGAATTTCGTAGTTTCCCGGCTTGGCGACATGTCCGGAAACCGAGAAGATCTTTGGTCCGCCATTGTTTGGTTTGCCAACATTGAGGAACCAGTCGGCGCCCTTGCGCAGGATCGCGGGCACCGACGCATACGTTTCGGTGTTGTTGATCGTGGTCGGCTTGCCGTACAAACCGAAGTTGGCCGGGAACGGCGGCTTGAAGCGCGGCTGACCCTTCTTGCCCTCCAGCGATTCCATCATCGCGGTCTCTTCGCCGCAGATGTAAGCACCGGCGCCAAGCGCGGTATGGATGTCGACATCGATACCGGACCCGCCGATGTTCTTGCCCAGCAGCCCAGCCGCGTAAGCATCCTTCAATGCCTGTTCGAAATGCTCGAAGGGCTCGTGGTGGAATTCACCACGCAGATAGTTGTAAGCGACCGTTGATCCGGTCGCATAGCAGGCAATCGCAATACCTTCAACGACGGAATGCGGATTGAAGCGCAGGATGTCCCGATCCTTGCACGTGCCTGGTTCGGATTCGTCCGAATTACAAAGAATATATTTTTGTCCCGACGCATTGCGCGGCATGAACGACCATTTGAGCCCGGTTGGAAAGCCCGCGCCACCGCGACCTCGAAGAGCGCTGTTCTTGAGCTCATCGATGATTTTCGCCGGGTCGGTTTTCTCGGCGAGGATCTTCTTCCAGGCCTGATAACCATCGACCTTGAGGTAATTGTCATACGTCCACGGCTGATCGAAATGCAGCGTGGTGTAGACAGCCTGATGATCTTTTGGAGCGGGTCCGAATGCCATTGTCTTTGCCTTTGCGATCCTCG
>JBBQTY010000227.1:0-6129 GCA_038234445.1 Lysobacterales bacterium | reverse complement strand
TTTTTATCTTGAAATTTTTATTTGGTTTTTTGTTCCGTTTGGCTGCTGGGTGATCGTTCCGGCACCGCTGGAAATCATGAAATGCGCCTGGCTACAGAGTGTATCCACGGGGTTCGCCGGGTGGCTGGACAAGAGTGAACCGCATTGGAGCCTATTTGTCTCGGGCAAATCGCCAGACCGAGACAAGCCCGAGACGCGGAGAGCTATGTGGAATGGGCTTGTCTCGGGTGTCTCGGTTGTCTCGGGTAGATACATAAAGGTTTGTTTTCAATCCCCGATACGGAACGGTGCCGCCGTTCGGTTCCGTTGTCCTTCTCCCTGACTTTGACGTTTTCCGCCCGAGACACCCGAGACACCCGAGACAACCTTTCCATTCAATGGGTTACGTGTCTCGGGCTGTCTCGGTCTGGCGATTTGCCCGAGACAAATGCCCGCTCAAATTGCGCGCGGGTTGCTCCTTCGACCATGCTTCCGACGCGCGCCGGGTGCTTCGAACACAATCGAGCGAGAAAGGTTGGACACCTTGGGGAAAGTGAGTAAATTTGTGAGTACGGTTTCGAGTTGACCGTTGGACCGGCGTTATAAAACAATCGGTTAGATTAACTTTTCGGTTGCCTCACGGCCCACCAATCCCGAACTTCCAATCGATCGACGAACGCCTCCGGCGTAAATCAAAACATCCCGGTTTCGAGCTTGGCGGCATCGGACATCATGGTGTGATTCCATGGTGGATCAAACACCAGCTCGACGTCGGCTTCGCTGACGGTCGGGATCATCTCGACCTTGCTGCGAACATCCTCGATGAGGATTTCTCCCATTCCACAACCCGGTGCCGTCAGGGTCATGCGGATGTTGACCTTGCGTTGTCCGTCGTCTGTCTTCGCGAGATCGCAGTCGTAGACGAGGCCGAGTTCGACGATGTCGATTGGAATTTCGGGATCGAAACAGGTGCGCAATTGCAACCAGACCAGTTTCTCGATGTCTTCATCGACAGCATCGGCTGCGACTTCAATGGGCGTCGGCGGATCTTTTCCGATCGCATCGCAGTCGCTTCCGGAAATGCGGAAAAGGTTGCCATCGACAAAGACTGTGAAGCTGCCACCCAATGCTTGAGTGATATAGCCGGCCTGGCCTGCGGGCAAGGTGACACTCTCACCTTGCGGCACCATGACGGCAGGGCAGTCGCGAGCAAAGCGTACCGGTTCGGAGATTGAGCTGTAACCACCCATCATGTCGTTGTTCCCGTTAATCCTTTCATCGTTGCGTGCCCATTATGCGGTCTGTAACGGCTACTCGCCGATATCTCAGGGCAAAACGTCGCGGCTTCAAGCGACGAGTCCGGTTTCACGCAGGCATCGCCCAAGTAAACGCAGGGCCGCTTCAATGTCGGCCGGCGGCAGGCCGGCATAGCCGAGCAACAATCCCGGACGTGCCGAGCTTTGAAACGAGTAGGGAGCGACCGTATAGAGACCCAGTCCGCGCTCGCGTGCGTGAGCGGCGAGCCGTTCGCAATCGGCGATGCTGCCTGATTTCAGCCACGCGGTCAGATGCATGCCCGCATTCGAGTCGACGACTTCGAAAGCCTCGCGCGTGTGTTTGCGTAATCCGGCCATCATCGCTGCACGTCGCGCGCGCAGGCTTAGTGAAGCGCGGCGCAAATGACGCTCGAAACCGCCACTGGCCATGAAATGTGCCAAAGCCGCCTGTTCGAGAGTATTGCTGCCACGATCCTCGAGCCATTTGGCCGCCCGAAAGGCTTCGCCCAAGGATTGCGGCAGAACCATGTAGCCCAGCCGCAGGGCCGGGAACAGCGTTTTCGAGTAGCTGCCGATATAGATCACGCGACCATCGCGGTCCAGCGACTTGAGTGCCGCAAGCGGACGTCCGCCGAAGCGGAATTCGCCGTCGTAGTCATCCTCGATCAGCCAGGCTTGGCGCGCCGCTGCCCATTCAAGCAATTCGACGCGCCGAGCCAGCGGCAACAAGGCGCCAGTTGGAAATTGGTGCGATGGAGTAACCACCGCCAAGCGCGCACGACTTGGCAAGGCCGAGGGCACAAGTCCTTCATCGTCGACGCGCACGCCGCGCACGCGCGCTCCGTAAGCCGAGAAGATCTGGCGCGCACCGCGGTAGTGAGGATCTTCAAGGACGACGGTGTCGCCCTCATCCAGCAGCACGCGCGAGGCGAGGGCGAATGCTTGTTGGGTTCCGGAGATGACGAGGATGTTCGCCGGCGTTGCAGTGACGCCACGACGGCGCGCGAGGTAATCACAGATCTGCTCGCGCAGTGCGAGCAAGCCTTGGGCATCGGGATAGTCGAGTTCAGCGCGTTCGCTGGCGCGATTGATCTCACGCCGCCACGCGCTGGTCAGGGCCGGGTTGGTCAACGGCAATCCGTATTGCAGGTTGTAGCGCAGGTCGCGGTGCTGGCGCCCCGGAATCAATGCGCCATCGCTGACCGACAAGGCTCGCCGTGCAAATGTGGACAGCGGTGCGGCAGGCGAATCGCCGATTGGTGGCCGCACTGGCATTGAGCGATTGCCGATGTCCGCGACATAGCTGCCGGATCCAACTCGACCGAGCAGGAATCCCTCTGCCTGCAGCTGATCGTAGGCGGCAATCACCGTATTTCGCGAGATGCCGAGTTCGTTGGCCAGGCTTCGACTTGCCGGTACACGTGCGCCCGCGGCGAGGCGTGATTCCAGAATGGACGCCTTCAGCGCACGGATCAGTTGGGCATAGCGCGGCCCTTGGCCATCGAGTTCGATATACATGATTGGTTCTATGCGAATGCGCAGCGCTGGATCTCGAAGGAGCCAATCTCCACTGTCATGCTGTTGCCGTCAAGTCGCTCAATGGGGAATTCCAGGATGCACAAGTCGCCGCGCAACAAGGTCAAGCGAGTCGCCCAGCGCGGCCACTACGATCATGAAACCATTCACGCGATTCTCGATGCGAGCTGGATCGCGCATGTCTCATTCGCCGATCCCAATGGCCAGCCGTTCGTAATTCCGATGCTCTATGCGCGTGAAAACGACTGCCTCTACTTGCACGGTTCGATCGCCAGCCGGCTTCTGACAACGATCGGCGGCGGTATCGAAACCTGCCTGTGCGTCACCCTGGTCGATGGCCTCGTTCTTGCGCGATCGCATTTCCACCATTCGATGAACTACCGCTCGGTCGTCGCCTTCGGCAAGGCGGTGGCCGTCGTCGACCCGGCCGAGAAATCGGCGATATTCGCGCGTTTTGTCGACAGCCTGATTCCGGGTCGCGCCGCCGAATCGCGCGCGGCCGACAAGAACGAACTCAATGCGACCGCCTTGCTGCGCTTCACGATCGAGGAAGCCAGCGCAAAGATTCGCACGGGCGGCCCGAAAGACGATCCGGCCGACAAGAATCTGCCGGTATGGTCAGGCGTGGTGCCGATCCGGCAACAGTACGAGCAACCCGTTTTGGCTGACGATGCCACCCCCGGTATCGCGGTGCCGCCCTCGGTAGTGCGTCTGTTCGCTTGAAGGCAGCCGCAAAGACTCCCGGCGGTTACCAAGAGCCGATGTCGCCGGTAGACTTGCGGTTTCCCGTATTGAAGCCCTGAACGCGATGACTGATTCCTCTATCCATCCGCTGGATCCGCGCCGCAATGTCCGCTGATCTGCGCAGCAAGACGTTCACCACGTACGTGATAGGCGTAGCCACTGCCCTGATGGTGGGCCTCGCAGCCGGCGCGGTTTGGTGTGTGTTGCAGCTTTACGTGCGCTTCGACCTGATCGGAATCGCCTTGCTCGTTGCGGCGATCATCGCCTGGGTGTTGCGGAGTCAGGGCTTTGCCAGAACCATCAGCGGAGCGGTGATCGCAGCGATCAGCACCGCCGTGGCTTGTGCGTATGCGAGCTACCTGCTTGCCGCTGCCTCAGTCGCTTCGTTTCTCGGCGAATCGATGCGCTCGGCCCTGATCAAGATTGGCCCGGATATGGCCAACGCCGTGGCCTGGGCGGGAATGGATGGTTTGCATATCGGCACGCTTTTGCTCGCCATCGCGCTGTCGGCCTGGCTGGTGTGGCGCAAGGCCTGACGCTGCTGCGTAACCTCCTCGGAACATTTGATCGATCGCGTTCTTTTATTGACTCCGCAGCACGGCTGCACGCATCGTCTTTGCTGCGCGGGAACACAACTGCAGCGCACAAGTGACAGCGAGTAAGCTGGCTGCGACCCGGAGCGTGGAGCGCGACTGTGTTTCAGCATTTTTCCATTTGGCCTCCCGCTACCGGATTCCACGTTGTTGACTCGCGACTTATCCCTTGCGCAGTAGCGCCGCGTATGCGCCATGCCATCGTGATGATGCTTTGCCTGTTTACCTTGCTTATCGCTTGCAGTTCGCAATCGCAAGAAGAGATCCAGCCGCAGACTGGTGTCATCAGCGACGGCGAATATCATTACGCTCCGATCGGCTGGCGAATTTCGCTGCCGTGGCGCTGGCACGTTTCCACGCCAAAAGCTCTGCAAGCTGCGCTCGGCAAAGGCCGCAGCCTGATCGAGAAGGCCGTAGGCAGCGAGGTCGTCGATACGGAAACCCAGTTGCTGTACGCGCGGCTCAACGCGAAAAACCAGTTCACTTCCAGCATATCGCCCTTTGACAAAACGTCAGGCACCGAAGCCGAGCAGGTTTCTGCGACGTTTGACGTCATCCTCGCGGCGTACGCAGCGGGCCACTATGACGTGCGCAGCTCGCGTGGCACTGAGAGAGTTGGTGGGGTCCGCTTCGATCTCATGCACGTGTCGATGCTGGATCCAACGGGCAGCCATGAAATCTTGCAGCAACAAGTTTACGTCGGACGCATCGGATCCAATTGGCTGATCGTCAGCATTACGACTGCTGATTGGATTCCGCGGCAACTGATGCTGAATGCGTGGCGCAATTCGTATTTTTCGACGCCTGGCGAAACCGACTAGAATGATGCCATCGCGGCGCTGTATGAGGGTCTGGCAGCCAATCCGGCCCAAGTCGCCTCGGCTGTTGGAGCACCCATGACTGTCCTGCGCTGTACCGCAAAACTACTCAAGCGCCTGAAGCAACCGACCAAACCGCCCGAGCCCGAGGCAGAAGGCAATCCGCTGGGCGAGTGGTATGCCGATATCGACGTCTGGCGTCGGCAACCTTTCGTCGTGATGCTCAATGCGGCCACGGGTGCGGTGCTGGTTTTGCCGGGTGACGCTTCGGGGTTGCGTCGTCTGTATGAACGCGCGTTGTTGCAGTTTGCTGCGATCACAGAGCACTACGAGATACATGGATCGGGCGTCGACGCCGAGCTGCATGGTTTCCATGCGGGCTTCGCCTTCGCCGCCACGCGTGATCGCAGCCTGGTGTCTTCACTCAATCGGCGAAAGTTTGAAATCTGGATGGGTCTGGAGCATTGCGATCAATCGCTGATGGAAGCGGCCGCGCAGGACTGGAACGGATTGTTTCAGCACCCCTCATTGGGCCGCGATACACGCTACAACAGCGAATACCACAGCCCTCTGGATCTTGTGCGGGGCAAGCTTCTGTAATAGACGAAGCGCGCTCAAACACCCCGAAGGCATTTTTGGGAATGACGGTCGAGTTCGCGTCATTCGTTCGGAGTGCTCTGCCCTGAACAGGATGCAGTCGACTTCCCGAGATATCGAGTCAACCCTCACGCCAACGTGCTGCGCCGAGGAAAACCAATCGCAGCTGGCGGACGAAGTTTTCGATCATTTCTTTCTCTGCCTGGATGTGTCCATCAGGTAAATCAAGGATGTCGGATGCGGCGCTGAGCATGGTGGTGACGACCAGGCCGCAGATCATTTGCAGCGACGCACTGGAGAGATCCGGCAGGGTGCCGAGTATGCGCAGGTCGTGCGCCATTTCGGAGGCGAAGTGGCTCTCTTCGGTACGGATGGCGTCGCGAATCGCGCGGGATCCGCCGCCACGAGCGCCTGCAATAAAGCGAAATACTTCGCTGCGTTCGGTGACGAAGCGCCGATAGATCTGCACCGATCCGCGCAGCATGTCGGTGGGCGGGATGCCATCGCGACGCGCTTCGCGCAAGAGTCGACGCAGGGTGACGCCACCCATTTCGACGAGAGCCAGCCCGAGTTCGTCCAGATCTC
>JBBQTY010000226.1:0-6171 GCA_038234445.1 Lysobacterales bacterium | reverse complement strand
AAGAGCATCGCCCCCAAGAGGGGACAAGCGGCTGAAGCCTGCGCCTACAAAAGGAGCATTGGCTGACACCTCCAGGATCTTCTTCCGTCAGCGGCAGAGGAGCAAGGTAAAATCGAGGCTGGTAGGGTTTAAATCAGCCTTTGTTTCGCTCGGAAGGAAAACGGAGTTCGAAGAGGCTTCAATGATCACTCTCATACCGTGTGACGAAAACGGGCAGCCGCTTCGCTACATCGCTGACATCCCCGAGCCGATCGCATCCGCATGTGCTCAAAGTTCCAAGCTGTATCAGCGCATCGGCTACAAGGATCCTTGGGTGAGCTATATCGCCGTTGATTCAGGTCGTTGCGCAGGCGGTGGCGCTTTCGTAGGCCGCCCAACGAATGGCATGGTCGAGATCGCTTATTTTACCCTTGACGATTTCCAAAACCAGGGATATGCAACCAGCACAGCTCGCCGCCTCATTGAAATTGCAAGGCAAGCAGACCCGGCACTCGTGGTCAGGGCATTCACACTCCCACAAATCAATGCATCCACCAGGATTCTGGATCGTCTCGGATTTTCCATGGTGGGCCCGTCGCAAGATGCAGACGTCGGTGAAGTTTGGGAGTGGCAGCTTCAACGCGTTCATCCTGAAACCGCGGTGACGCACTTCCGGTCAGCCTAAACGAGCATCCTTCGAGCT
This sequence comes from Lysobacterales bacterium, assembly GCA_038234445.1. Classification (GTDB taxonomy): domain Bacteria; phylum Pseudomonadota; class Gammaproteobacteria; order Xanthomonadales; family Rhodanobacteraceae; genus Dokdonella. Next base: position 5,489 of record JBBQTY010000226.1, on the reverse strand, counting down.
TGTCCAACGAAACCATGATCGAGAGGTTGCGCGAAGCCGTCGATATTCTCGGAGAGGCTTCCTCGACGGGCCTGTCACTTCACGATTGCTGGATTACTCGCACGCTCGACCTCTCAGGCATAGCCCAATGCGCGACCATTTCGGTGCTAATGCCCGCTGTCGATGCGACTGCTTCGAACAATCAAGCGCCCTTCTGCGCGAGTCGATTCTTCAGTCGCTCGACGCTTGCTGCGGCATCGGTATTGTTCGCACTCGCCGCCTGATAGTGATTGAGCGCCTTCAAAACGTCCTGCTCGACACCGAGTCCCTTCTCATAAAGATTTCCCAGTTCATTGTTCGCACTGGCAGCCGTCTTGACGGATGTTGAGTCAGTCATCGGCGTGTTGGCGGCGACCTCCAGCCAACGAATGGCCTCCGACAGGTTGGCCTCTTCTGCGTTGCCCTCGACATAAGTCAAACCCAGATTGTAAGCGGCAGGAATGTCACCCGACTCGGCCGCGATACGAAACCAGCGAGCGGCCTCTTTCTGATCGGCTGGAACGCTCGTGCCCTGCCGATAGAACGCGCCGACACTGTTCTGCGCAATAGTCGAACCCTGTTTTGCAGCAATGCGATACCAACGAAGTGCCGCCGCCGGATCAATCGCAGTGCCGGTGCCGCTTTCCAATCGCCATCCAACGGAAACTTGCGCTCCCACATCGCCTTGGTTGGCTGCGGCCAAGGCCCAACGATAACTTTCTTCGAGATTGAGGAAGCGCTGATGGCCTTGCCCGGAAAGAAGGTCTGCCAGCGCCACCTGCGAAGGCAGGTCGCCTTGCGAAGCTTCACGACGAAGCTGCACGAGAGCGGTTTCGTCGCCGCGCTTCACGCGTTCGGTGAGTCCGGGGATGTTACGAATTTCCGGACCGGTTACTCTCAACAGCACAAGAAAGAGCACCATCGCGACAAGCCCACCAAAGGCCGACAGCAATCCGAAACGATCCCAATACGGAATCGGATCCTTGCCGAGCTCGGTCTTTACAACCGCCGCATCGACTTCGTTCTCATGACCGCAAACCTCACAGATTTCGGTGAATTTCCTGCCTGAAACAAAGCCAAATGCGTACCACAGGTGGTTGTATTGGTAGAGCACGTGCGTGCGAATCGAACGCATGTGTTGGCATTGATCGCAAAACCTGGTTCGCGAAGCACCGAGATTGATCGATTTTTTCTTGTAGCCCCAGATGATAAACACGTGCGCCTTCTCCGCTCTACTTAGTGGCAATGCGCGGTCGTCAGTGGAAACCGCCGTCGCCCACGCTATTTTTCGTAGATGTAATAGCAACCCAGCAAATTGATCGCAGCGTCGCCATCGCCGAACGCCATCAGCACGACGCTCTTGTTCTCGCCAAGTTCAACCCCGCATGAGGTCATGCTGTCGCTGGAGGAGCATTCGAGTGACTTGTGCAACTGATGCTCCACTTCATTGCGAATTTTCTCGACCTGACCGCTTAGCTGCAGCGAAAATCCAACACCGGTGCCGACTGAATTCGGATACACCTTGATCAGCGGAAAGCCAAAAACCTTGCCTGGGCCTTTCGGAAGGAATACCGAATCGTCTTCGCCATGGGTAAAATTTGCGCTGAACCGATCAAGATACTGAGTCATGAGTACGTCATCATTTTTCCAGGCGAACCACGATTCCTGACAGGTTGCCAACCTGCCGAGCCAGGCTTCTTCGGCATGATTGCCGGGAGGCAAACCGGTCACCGTGGAGGAAAACGCTGTGGCGGCAAGGAGAGAGGCTATGAGCGTCATGGTATATTCCGAATAAAAGTGTAGTTGTGACAGCCGGAGGTCGCGCTTGGTGGTGTGATGGATTGCGGGCTACGGCTCAATGCGAGGATAAAAAGACGAGTCGCTGGATCTTTGCCTGCGCCGATGTCCTGCACGTCATAGCCCGATCTCGGGGACATTTTCAATCGAGCTACCAGTTTGCGAATTTTCGTGATCGATTGCTCAATCAAAACCATCGGCAAAAATCGAGTCGGTTGATAACGCCGTTCCTACCTCCGAGGTATTGCCGGCACTGTCCGTGGCGGTCAGGCTGATGACGCCGCCAGCGTTCGGATTCGGCACCAGAATAGGCAAGCTGAAACTTAAATTTCCGCTGGCCGGTACCAGCACCGTGGTGTGGGTGAGGATGACTTCGGCATGGCCGCGATTGCTCAGCGAATTGATCGCATTGCTGAAGTAAGCATCGACGCGGTAGATTCCGGGAAGCGTGTTGAGCTGGACGGTGAGGGTGGCCGGGCGGTCGATGCTGCCGGCCGCGGTGTAGACAAGGGCCTTGGGTATCGGGAAGTTCTGCAACTGGTTGGGCCCGCTGTCAACGTCACCGGGATCGTTCGCGGTCGGGCCGGCCACGCCGTTGGTTGGCCACAGATCGATGTCCATGCCATTGCTGGCTGAACCGTTGTCGTAGATACGGTTTGCATTGATGGAGTTACCCGTCGCTGAGTTGCTCTTGACCACGACTCCGCCGGCGATGTTGTAGCGCACGATATTGGCCGTGATCGCGCCGCCATTCCCGCCGGCGCCGATGGAGTTGCCGGATCCAGTGACGAGAATACCGTCGGTGTTGGTGAGGAAGCCGACATTCTGTGTGTTGAAACCGACCAGGTTCTGCTGCACCACGTTGCTATTGCCCTGGACCCAGATGTTGGTGGCGGAGTTGCCGGCGACTCGATTGCGCGCGATCGAACAGCCCGATCCGCTGATCTGGATGCCATAGGCGTTGGCCAGTGCAGAGACGCCGCCAGGCGTCAGGCCGATCAGATTGTTGATGACCTGGCAGTTGCCCGGTGTGCTGGCGACCCCCGACTGGATAGAGATCCCACTTGTCCCAGCGCCGCCGATGACATTGCGATCGGCTGCGTTGATGCCGCCCACAATCAGACTGCCGCTGGCGTTGAGGCCTATGTTGATCGCACTCAATCCCGCGCCCGGCAGGCTCACACCGTGGGCGATGCCGCCGAATTGGTTGCCGGCGATGACATGGCTCTGGCCGCCCAGCAGAAGGAGCGGTTGGCCGAAGCCGCCGAGTCCGAGGCCGCGCATGGTCAGGGAGGCCCCAGCGCCAGACCCGCTGAGTACGCGAAGACCCGTCGGCAAGGTGCCCGAGGCGGGCTTGATCATCACGCAGAGATTCGCATTGAACGCATTGGCATCGGTGTTCTTGGTCGATGTTGGTTGTGTATAGCCATCAATATTGATCGTCGAGTCGACGGCCGGCAGGCTGGAATTCAAAGCAATCACAGCAGGGCAGATGGGAAGCAGATTCTGGTCACGGATATTGAACTGGATTGACTTCGCAATCGAAGGCGATGAGTTGGAATCAAGGATTGCCTGGCGTAATGATCCAACTCCACTATCGAGCGTGTTGGTCACGACCAGCACGCTCTGATCGTTGTATGCAGATTCGTAGGCGCCGCGATCCGGTGCGCTGCCAATGACGCGTATTTGGCCTTCGATGTCGGCGGACGGTTCTCCCCCAAAAATCAGAGGGCTGCCGGTATTGATGCCGGGCGAAACCGGACTGGTCTTCAGCCGGTAGTTTCCATTGGCCGGATCGATCCACATTGGATTCGTGAAGACAGGATCTTGAACGATCGGCACGCCGGCGATGATTTGAGCGACATAGATGTCGTTGAAGAAGGCAACCGACGTATTCGGATTCATCGCGCCTTCGTTGCGAAAAACCGTCAGCCCGCCTACTGAACTCCACAAAATGCTGTTGTAGATGTACATCTGCGTATAGTCGTCATGGTCAGACAGGCAAAAATCCCGATTGGCCGGAAGGTCGGCCGTCATGTGATTGATGGTTACTGAGCCCCCGTCATTGCTACTCACATACACTCCACATGTGTTTGAAGTGCTTACATGATCTATCTGCACATTTTCTATGTTGATAGAACCTGTGTAGGCGCCGAAATTGATCGGGGGTTCGCCAAGATTCACGTTGATCTGTGTGAACCGCGTATTGCTGATCTTCACACTACCCGGATCATTGGACGCAAAAATGATGTATTTTCCGGCAGAAATCCCGACCTGGTTGCCTGAGTTTCTGAAGGTCATGCCGTCGACATTGACCTGAGCCTCCGGCGAGGCGATTTGTTGACCCCAAAACAGTTGATGGGTCTGGCCGATATCAATGACCGTGTTGGCCGCATCCACGACCCGCGCCGCACAGTTCACGGTGTAACCGCCTTCGATAGTCGTCGGCGCAGAAAAGTTGAATATCGTGTCTGCGTCCATCAGATACGTGCCCTGCACGATCTTGATCTTGAAAGGCTGGCTCTGAATTTCGCCGACCGAGAGCCATGATTTGAGGCTGGTAACGTTGTTGGCGCAGACTTCGAGCGCAGATGCACTGGACATGCAAATGAAGGACGCTAGCAAGACCCCAAAGACAGCAGTCAAGCGCTGAATCGGACGGAAGGAGAAAGTGCGCATGCGATGGATTTCCTAAGAAGAGGCTGCTGGCGCCAGCTGAAAACGCCGGTTCTACTTGCGATTCACACGCACTGTTCCTATCCCAAACGCGGATTGGCCTTCTGCCTGGACATGGCGGTTGGAAGATTCCTGCAATGTCCGTGCGCTGCACTGATTTGCGTTTATATCCGCCTGCCAAGTCATGCGTTCAATCCGCCTCTTTAGAGAGGCGGGGTGGGGGCGCGACGCATCGCGTTGTTAAATACGCCGGAGTCCGACCACATTGCGCATTAGCACTCAAACCGAGCGTCCAGAGGTTCGACCATCCTCGGATGGCCCACCCATCGATCTTCGCGGGATGCATTCATATCGCCCCGGCCATCCCCAAGATGCGCATTTGCTCGAGGAAATCTCATGACCCACCCCCAAGTGCACGGTCATAGCACTCGCCAACATGATTGCGGCAAGCGTCCCAGCTGGTCGATCTTCGTTACCGAAACGACACCTGCGATTCCCACTGTTGCCTGCGGGAAAATTCTGGTGTCAGGAGCCTTGAAGGCGTCTCACGGTTTCAGGAGCGCGTTTTGCCTTGCGTCCCTGGTATTTTCCGCGGCTACGCTGGCGGCGCAACCAGCACCATCTGGCGCAGTAACCATTGTGGCAAAGCTCTATCGAGATTTCGCATGGGAAGCCGTCGTCGTTGAACCGAGGCAGTCTGAATTTGAACTTTTGCGGCAGCCCCGAGAAGTTCTCGCTCGGTACTTTGACGAAAATCTGGTTTCCCTGCTTATGAAAGATCGCGCGTGCGTCGAAACAACCTACGAAATATGCAATCTGGATTACTTGCCCATGTGGGCAGGACAAGACCCGGGAGCCTACGAGCTCAAGGTCATGGAGACCAACGATCCCAACAGGATCTCGGTGAGCTTTTTCTACCCGGTAAGTACCCGGAAGGCGGTGTTGTCCGATCGGGTTTCGAAAACGAGCGCAGGTTGGCGCGTGAGCGACATACTTCA
>JBBQTY010000225.1:0-6306 GCA_038234445.1 Lysobacterales bacterium | reverse complement strand
GCTACTCATTGGCACCCGCATGCTCATCCCCTGTATGGAGATGACGCTATCGCTGTCCTGCGCTGCCGCAGACTGCCAGGCGAAGTCGAGCAGCCCTCCACCCATATCCACCAGCTGCCAGCTTGTCCGCTCAGCTTGATTCAGGTTGTCGCGGGTCAAGATGCGCAGGTTGTATTCACTGCCGAAGCGAGCCATTTGCAGAGTGAACAGTGTCTTGCCGTCTGAACTCTTGCCGCTGGCAATCTCAACCGGAACGATACCCAGTCCAGCAAGCAGAGCGGCATCAACACGCAACTGCGCGGTGACGTTGTCCTCTCCGCTACCGACGACCTGAGGCGCGCTCCCAGCACCGGGGTCAAAGCCGTCGCGGAAGATGACAATGGTATCCGTGTCGGTGGCCTGATCGTTCGCGTTGTTCGGATCTATACCGCTGACCAGCGAGACAGTTGCCGTATTTTGAACAAGATCGGATGGGTCCGCTGCTTGCAACGTGGTCGAATACAGATAAGAGGCCGTACCGCCGACAGGCAGTGTCGCTGTATCGGAAAGTGTGTTGCCCGTGCCATTTGCGCTACAGGTGGCTCCCCCCGTCCCCGCGCAGATCCAAGAACCATTCGTCAGCACTGCGGGCAGGATGTCACTGACATTCGCACTCACCGCACTGGGGCCTGCCGCGTTGGTCACCTCGATCAAGTAGTCGAGCGAGTCGCCCACCTGAACGAAATCGCGGCTGTCGGAAATGGTTATCGCCACGTCGGCTGAGATCGCCAGACCATCGCTGTCGGTCGCCGAGTTGTTGCCCGGCGTCGGATCGGTTACTCCGGCTGGTGCCGTGACCGTCGCTGTATTGTCCAGCGATCCGGTCGCTGCAGCGGAAATCGTGCAGCTCGCGGTATAGGTCGTGCTACCGCCGCTCGGCAGATTCACCGAATCGTTGATGTTGCCCGACCCCGCCACAGCGCAGGTGCCGCCACCTGCTCCAAGACAGGACCAGGTGCAGGTTTCCGAAGCCGGGAACGTATCGGCCACCGTCGCCGCGATGGCATTGCTCGGTCCGGCATTGCTTGCCGTGATCGTGTAAGTGACCGAACCACCCGGCGTTGCGGTCGTGACACCGTCCGTCTTGGTGATGGCCAGATCGGCACTGGCATTCAAGGTATCCGTGTCGGTCGCCGAGTTGTTGCCCGGCGTCGGATCGGTTACACCGGCTGGTGCGGCGACCGTCGCCGTATTCGCCAGCGATCCGGTCGCTGCGGCGGAAATCGCGCAGCTCGCGGTGTAGGTCGTGCTACCACCACTCGGCAGATTCACCGAATCGTTGATGTTGCCCGACCCCGCCGCGGTGCAGGTGCCGCCACCTGCTCCAAGACAGGTCCAGGTGCAGGTTTCCGAAGCCGGGAAAGTATCGGCCACAGTCGACCCGCTGGCACCACTCGGTCCGGCATTGCTTGCCGTGATTGTGTAAATGACTGCCCCACCCGGTGTTGCCGACGTGACTCCGTCCGTCTTGGTGATGGACAGATCGGCCGCAGCCGCCGGGCCGCTGACGCTGACGTCATCGATGGAAAGGATATTGGAATTGGTACCGTTCGGGCCGCCACCGGTGACGAAATAACGAAAGCCCAATCGACCGTTGTTTGGACCCGCCGGTAGTCCGGCGAGTGTGGCGCTGAACTGGGTGTAGGTTTCCGGGTAGCCGCTTGCCACTAGAGTCGGATTCACGGTCAACAAGACGCTCGTGAAATCCCCGACGGCGGCGGAGCCGGTGCCAGTGCTAGTGGCAAGCCCGCAGGAACCAGGCGTTGAATCCAAGCACAAACGCAGCTCAAGTCGATCTGGAAAGGCAGACGCAGTGGACGTGCGGGTCCAGAAAGAGACTTGATCGCCATTCGCAAAACCACTAATCGCGCTGGTGATCAGCCAACCACTGATGGTGTTGGTGCCAGACGTGCAGTTGTAATTCGCGCCCGCGTGATTGGCACCGCTGTGGGCGACCCAGGGCGTTGCGGCGGTGAACTGATTCCAGCAAGTGGGGTTGGTACCGATGGCGGTGCTTTGATTGCGAACGATCCAGCCGGTTGGCGGGAATGTGCCCTCGAAGCCCTCAGAAAAAGTCGCATTTATCGCAGCCGGCAGATTCGGATGAACCGGCGATTGCTCTGAAATTGCTCCCGCGCGTGAAACGGACTCTGCTTGTGAAAATGCTGGGCTGGAAGAAAAAAACAATGGCGTTACCACAGCAACTACGAAGGGTATTAGTAGGCGCATGACAGACCTCCTGAAGATCAGTAATCACGAAAATCATCTTGGAAGCGTCAAGTGCACTGAATCGTGACGGACATGTCGCCGCTCGAAGTTGTGCGTTCGTTGCAGCAAAGCTTCCCCTTTTCCTGCACAACCAATCTACTCGCTATCACAGGGACGCGCTCGGGTGAGCAGCCCTGACGTTTAATGAGGCCTCAGGTGACTGAACCGCGTGACTCGCTATTGCGGAAGTTTCCGCGCCAATCGCAGACGGTAAAAGTGCGATTGCGATTTTCCCCCGGGACGGCAATCGCTTGGCCTGGCCGCTGAACGGCGATGTTCGGGAGGAGCTTGTCAGGCATAGTGCAGATCCTCAAACACCGTCATCAGGCGCGCGCACCCGCTCACCACACCGGTGACAAAACCGCGCGTTAGCGTGGTGCTCGGGTTCTCCGCAGCGCTTGCACGCTTCGTTCCTGCTGGCAACGAGATCTGCGCGTTTCTGGATGTTGGCCTGCACGAGTTGGGCGCCGAAGATGCCGGTGGGGACGGCGATAATGCCGTAGCCAATCAGGATCATGATCGAGGTGATGAACTGACCGAGTGGTGTTTGTGGGGTGATGTCGCCGAAGCCTACCGTGGCCATCGTCACGATGGCCCAGTACATCGCGTGCGGGATGCTGGTGAATCCGTTTTCCGGTCCTTCGACGAGGTACATGACCGCGCCGAAGACAACGGTGATCAACAAGACGAAAAGGACAAACATGCCGATCTTGCGGCGGCTAGCGTGCAGCGCGCGCATCAGCTCGGAGCCTTCGTTCGAGTATTCAGCCATTTCGAGGATGCGGAATACGCGCAGGATGCGCAGTACGCGGATCACGAGCAGGTGATTGGCGCCGACGAAGAACAAGCTGATGTATGTCGGCAAGGCCGCCGCGAGATCGATCAACCCGTAGAAACTCAGCGCATAGCGCAACGGTCGCCTTACCAAGCTCAGGCGCAGCACATATTCGATTGAAAACGTGATCGTGAAAACCCATTCGATGACATGAAAAATGTCGCCGTAGTGCACGTGCAAAATGGCCACACTATCGAGCAAGGCCACGATCACGCTGATCAGGATTGCGCCAAGCAGGATGATGTCAAAGCGGCGCTCATCAGGCTCGTGATGGTGGAAGATCACGCGGAACAGATAGCCGCGCCAACCCTTCGTCGATGCGGGTCGGAAGCGGGGCTCCATCCAGTCTTCAGTTGACATGCGCAGCTGCTCTCCACTTCACAGCATCATGATGCGCGATCGTTTGGCACGCCATCAAGTCGCGGCAAGACTAACAGCAGCGGAGCGCTCGCATAAAACGGCAGGCGCGATCGCGGCAACGATGAGCCCTCAGCGCAACAGCAATACCGGCACGAGGCAGGTGCGCAGGATCTGCGTGGTCGTGCTGCCGAGGATCAGGCTGCGGATTCTTGAGTGGCCGTAGGCGCCCATGACGATCAGCTCGATCGCATGATCCTGTACGTGGCGCGCGATTGCCGCGTCAGCGGTGCCAGAGACGACGTGCACGTTGACCGCGAAACCAGCGTCACTAAGTTTCTCGCGCGCCCATTCGAGGCCATTGGATTCGCTGACCGATTCGCCGACCATCAGCAGATCGCAGGCGATGCCCTTGAGCAAGGGGCTGGCGCAGACCATATCGACGCAGCGACGGGTGGTTGCGCTGCCATCGAAGGCGATCAGGAATTTCTGTGGTGGCGTGAATGCACGCGCGGCGACCAGCACCGGGCGGTGCACGGCGCGCAAGACGCGTTCAAGATTGCTGCCGAGATGCCCTATCGAAAAATCAGCGTGTTCGCCCCGTTTTCCAATCACAAATAGCCGCGCGTCGGCTTCGAGCTCAAGCAGGGTATCGAGCAGACCACCATGGCGCAGGCGAGTTTCGGCTTCGATGCCTATGCTTTCGTGGGCGAGCACTCGCGCTTGATCGAGCAAGCGACGACCGCTTTCCTGGGCGATGCGTGAGCGGCTTTCATCAAGCGCGCTGAGTTCAGCAAGTAGATCTTCGCGGTCGCCGAGGATCAGATTGCCGCTGAGGTCCTGCTTGTCGGGCGCCACGTTCGGTCGATCGATCGCGTGAACGAATTCGAGTGGTGCGGCGAGTCGCGCAGCGGCCCAGGCGGCGAGGCCAGCGACGCTGGTCGCGTAGTTCGACACATCGACTGCGGCGAGCACGCGACCGTCGGTGTGGGTCAGGGTTGATGATGTCATCTGCATGTCCTCAGTGGCCCATCAGGTTTTCGGCTTCGGGCTTGTCGTGCACGCCAAGCCGATCGACCAAGGTGCTGCTCGCGGCGTTTAGGCCGATCATTTCGACAACGGCGCCTTCGCGACGGAACTTGATCACCACCTTGTCCAATGCGCCGACTGCGGACAAATCCCAGAAGTGCGCATGCGAGACATCGATGATGATGCGTTCAAGCACTTCGCGGAAATCGAATTTGTCTACAAAGGCATCGGCCGAGGCAAAGAACACCTGGCCGGTGATTGTGTAGCGGCGCGTGCGACCTTCGTTGAGTGAAATCGATTCGACATGCAGCACCTGGCCGACCTTGCGCGCGAAGGACAGCGCCGAGAGCAGCACGCCCACAAGCACACCCTTGGCCAGATCATGCGTGGCGACGACAACGACCACGGTCGAAATCATGACGAGACTCGAAGATTTCGGATAGGCGCGCAGATTGACGATCGAGCTCCAGCTGAACGTACCAATCGACACCATGATCATCACCGCGACCAGGGCCGCCATCGGAATGCGCGCGACCAACGGGCCGGCGAATACGACCATGATCAGCAGCACGACACCGGCGGTCAACGTCGACAAGCGCGTGCGTCCACCCGATTTCACGTTGATAACCGACTGCCCGATCATCGCGCAACCGGCCATGCCACCGAGCAGGCCGGAAGCGATATTGGCGATGCCCTGCCCGGTCGCTTCACGATTCTTGTTGCTCGATGTGTCGGTCAGATCATCGACGATCGCCGCGGTCATCATCGATTCAAGCAGCCCCACAACGGCGAGTGTGCAGGCATAGGGAAAGATGATTTTCAGCGTGGCAAATGTGAATGGCACATCGGGCCAGAGAAAGCTCGGCAAACTATCGGGCAGCTCGCCCATATCACCGACCGTATGCACATCAATCTTGAAAAACACTGCAATCGCAGTGAGCACGGTGATGCAGATCAGCGGCGACGGCACGGCGCGGGTGACGCGCGGAAACAGATAGATGATGCCAAGCCCGCCCGCGACCATCACATAAACCGGCCAACGCACGCCGATCAGCTCGGGCAATTGGGCCATGAAGATCAGGATCGCCAGCGCATTGACGAAGCCGGTGATCACCGAGCGCGAGACAAAGCGCATCAATACCGGAAGACGAAATACGCCGGCGACGATCTGCAACACGCCAGTCAGCAAGGTCGCCGCGAACAAATATTGCAAGCCATGATCCTTGACCAGGGTCACCATCACGAGCGCCATCGCGCCGGTCGCAGCCGAAATCATGCCCGGTCGTCCGCCCGCGAACGAGATCACGACAGCGATGCAGAACGAGGCATACAAGCCGACTTTCGGATCAACGCCGGCAATGATCGAAAACGCGATCGCCTCGGGAATCAGCGCCAACGCGACGACCAGCCCGGCCAGCACATCGTCACGCGGGTTGGACAGCCACTCCTGGCGAATGGAATTGAACACAGGATTTCCAGTTCGCCGTCAGCGAGGATTCGAGAAAAAGGGTCGCATGCGCGGATCGGCTAAAAGCCGACAAGGGCCATCGATTCGACGACCAGAGCGCCAACAGTCGCAAGCGCGGGGCACGCAGTCTAAACGACTCGGCATCTGATTGCCCGGGCATAGCCCTATATCAAATCCGGTCCCATTCAATCGTCTCTTCGTGGGAACTGCATTCCTGCCCAGGATTTTTTCTCGCCACGACAGCAAATTCAACTCGATGGCTTTTGATGATCTATCGCGCTTTGACGTCCTTTTCGTTCTATCCCAAATG
>JBBQTY010000224.1:0-6385 GCA_038234445.1 Lysobacterales bacterium | reverse complement strand
TGTGCCCTCGATCGCATGGCGGCTATCCGCAGCGAATGGCTGATGCTGGCAGGCGAACACGATTACACACCACTGGCCGAAAAGCGCGACTATGCCGCTCGCTTCGGCGCGCAATTCGCCGTGGTCGGCGGATCACGGCATGGCACGCCGTTCGATGCGATCAAGGCGTGCAATGCGGTTGCGCTGGCTTTCTTCCTTGGCAAACCGTTGCCGCAGCCCGAGTCGCTGGCGATCGATACGCCCGATATGGCACCGATTGAAGCGCCAGCGGGGTTTCTTCATTGATAAACAAAGTAAATATGTGCATATCATGTTTTAAGCAGCGTCCAGTTGCGCAGTGCGTGTCAACCACATCAGGGACCGAGCGAGCATGAGTGAGCCCTTGCCGCGGCTGTTGATTGTCGAAGACGATCCGACCATTGCCGGCAACTTGTTCGCGTTCTTCGAGGCAAGAGGGTTTGTGGTGGATGCGGCCTACGATGGACGCACGGCGCTGCATCGCCTGGCGGTCGAGTCGTTCGAGATCGTGATTCTTGATGTTGGATTGCCAGCCATTGATGGCTTGGCTGTGCTGCACCGCCTGCGCAACGAACTCGGCCTCGCCGTGCCCGTCCTGCTGTTGACCGCACGCGACGACATCGGCGACAAGCTCGCCGGTTTCTCCCACGGTGCCGATGACTATGTCACCAAACCCTTTGTCCTCGTTGAAATAGAAGCCCGAGTTCGCGCCCTGCTCGTGCGCGCCAGCGGTCGCGTGGCGGCCCCGATCAAGCGCTTTGGACCTTTGACTCTGGATCCGCGACGCCACGAGTTGCGTGTCAACGGAGCGCTGGTGCGCCTGACTCCGAAAGGCTGGAACATTCTTGAAGCGCTGCTTCGCGATCCCGTCCGCGTCGTGCCACGAGCGGAGATTGAACGCGCACTCTGGGGCGAAGACCCGCCCGAGACCGATGCCCTGCGCAGTCAGATTCACCTGTTGCGAAAGGCCTTGGCTGATGCAGGATTCGAAGGTATTGAGACCGTCCATGGCGTCGGTTTGCGTCTTGTCGCCGCAACTGACGTCGAATGAGGCGAACGCTGACCTGGCGCGTTACCTGGGCGATAACCGCAATCGTTGCGCTATTTGTCGGTTTGATGGCCGTGCTCGCCTACTCGGTCATGTTCGAGCAGGAAGACGAACTCGCTGACCAATTGGTTCAGGTGGAGTTGCATCGCTTGATTGAGCGCCTCGATCATGACGAGGTCGATATCCAGCACCAGCCAATCGAGATCGGGACGCGCACCGAAGCATGGGTAGGTGCCCACGGCGCCGATGCATCGATGCCAGCCACGCTGAGACAGCTCGCCGCGGGGCCGCATGAGATCGAGCTCGGTGGTCGCGTGCTTCACGTAATCATTGCTCAATCAAGATTCGGTCAACTGACCGTCGTATTTGACGCCACACAAAATGAAAGACGCGTCAGTCAATTCGGGCTGATCCTGCTGATTCTCTGGATTCTGTGTCTGGCCGCCAGCTACTGGCTGGCGCACGCAACCGCAGGCATCGTGGTTGGGCGAATGCATGCGATCACCGAGCGCATCGCGGGTTGGGATCCTGACAACGCGCAACCCGTCGATCGACGACCCACGAGCAGCGATGAAGCCGGACGTTTGCTTGAGGCCTTCAACCGCATGCAGGATCGGGTTGACCGCTCGATTGCGCGCGAACGCGAGTTTGCCGCCAACCTCAGTCACGAAGTGCGTACGCCGTTGGCCGCGTTGCGCTCCGACGTAGAGATGGCCGGCCTGGATGACAAGGCAACGACCGATCAGCGCCAGCGCTATTTACGCATGACGCAGGCGATCGATGAGGTCAGTGCGACCATCAGCGCGGCGCGCGCCTTGAGCCGATCACGCGGTGCATCGAACCGGCAGCCTTTCGATCTTTCAGAATTGATTGACGATGTTTGCAATACGCTCGGCGCACGCGCCGAGGTTGCCGGATTGAGCGTACGCAACGCGGTCGTCGTGGGACATCAGATCGAGGCTGATCGTTACGCCCTGTTGATCGTGCTGCGCAATCTTGTCGGCAACGCGATTGACCATGCCGCACCGGCCACGCTCGACATCCGGCTCGACGGCCAGGAGCTCCTGATCCGGGACAATGGGCCGGGCATTCAACCAGACGATCTGCCTTTCGTCTTCGAACGCTACCAGCACGGCCGATTCGGTGATCAGGCAGACAGCGACCAAGAACCTGCCACCGAACATGGGCTTGGCCTGGCCATCGCGAGACGTGTCTGCGACCAGCAAGGCTGGTTGATCTGCGTTACATCCGAGACCTTTGGCGAGCGGCGCGGAACGTGTTTCCGCATTGTCTTCGACGAAAATTCGACATAATCCCCACGCGAGTTTGACGCCGCGACCGCTAGCTTTGTACGCTGGCATACAAGACGGGAGTAGCGGTCGGATGTCGGCATCGAAAGTTTCAGGCAGCGTGATCTCGGGCGCATCTTCGCGCTGGGGCCAATATCGACATCTTTTCCTGTTGTGGGTGCTGTTTTTCGCCACCTCGCTGGCTACCCGCATCATGCTCGCCGCGATCAGCCTGCATGCAGGTCAGATCTCTTACGCCCAGTTGCCGTATGCCTTCGCTGCCGGCCTCATGTTCGACGCATTGACCGGGCTCTATCTGTGCCTGCCATTCGCGCTGTGGATCTGGTTGATGCCTGCCCGCTGGTATGCCTCTCGTGTGGGTCGAGGGATCATCTATGTCGGCTTCGCCGTCGCGGCTTTCGGGCTGCTCTATCTGATCGCTGCGGAATACTTCTTTTTCGAGGAGTTCAATTCGCGCTTCAACTACACGGCGGTCGAATATCTGATCTACCCGACCGAGGTGATTGGCAACATCCGCGACTCCTATCCGGTTGATGCGGTGCTCGGTGCCTGTGCAGTTGGTGCCTTGTTGATCACCTGGCTTTTGCGTCGGCGTATTCGAGAAGGCTTTGCCTCCTCGATCCGATTTGGCAAACGCAGTGTGATCATGGTGTTGCTGGCCGTGATCGCGGCCATTTCGGTTTGGGCCGTCAGTCTCGAATCGGTGCAGTCGTTATCGTCGAATCGGGTTGCCGATGAGGTCGCTGCGAACGGTGTCTATTCATTCTTCAGTGCGCTGCGCAATGCGCGCATCGACTACGAGCGCTATTACGCGACCTTGCCCGAAGCCGAGGCGATCACCCGCGTACGCAAACTCTTGCAGCAATCAAACACGCGCTGGCTCGCCGCACCCGACGCGCCCGGCAATCCGATTGCGCGTCAGGTGGACAATTCCGATCTTGGGCCGCCACGCAAATTGAACGTCATCTTCCTGTTTGAAGAATCGATGGGCGCTGAATTCGTCGGTAGTCTCGGCGGCAAGGGCTACACGCCGAATATCGATCGGATTGCTGCGGAAAGTCTGAGTTTTACCCATATGTATGCCAGCGGCACGCGGACCGTGCGCGGCATGGAAGCACTGACCACTTCGCTGGCACCGGTGCCGCCCGAGTCGGTGGTCAAGCGCAGCGGCAACGAAAACCTGTTCAACCTGTCGACGATCATGCGCAAGCAGGGCTACTCGCCCAGCTTCATCTACGGCGGTTATGGCACGTTTGACGACATGAATTCCTACTACGCGGCGAATGGCTGGCGCGTGCTCGATCGCACCGACATGCCGAAGCCCAAATTCGCGACGATCTGGGGCATTGCGGACGAAGAGTTGTATGACAACGCACTCGCTGATTTCGACAAGCAGATTGCTCGTGGCGAGCCGATTTTCTCGCTGGTCATGAGCACCTCGAATCATCGACCCTATCTTTTCCCGAAAGGCATTCCGGGTGTGAAAGCCGAGAACGGTGGTCGCGAGGCCGGTGTCCGCTACGCGGACTATGCGATCGGCAAGTTCTTTGACCAGTTGCAGAAAAAACCCTGGTACAAGGACACCATTCTGGTGATTGCCGGTGACCACGGCGCTCGCGTCTACGGCCGCGCACAGATCCCCGTTTCCAATTACACAATCCCCTTCATCGTGCATTCGCCGGTGATCACACCGCAACGTGTCGATATCTTGTCGAGTCAGGTCGACATTGGCCCAACGGTGCTCGGTCTGCTGCATCTGAACTACGAATCCTGGCTGCCGGGTCGCGACATCCTGCGCATGGGGCCGAGCGACGGCTATGCGATCTTCAATCACAACCGTAACATCGCGATGATGCGCGACGGTGAAATCTCCACACTGGGATTCCGCAAGACAGTCAATACCGAGCGCTACGATTTAGCGAGTGATCAACTGCTGCCGGCTGGCGCCAATCCCGAGTTGGAACGTGATACCCAGGCCTTGTTCCAGTTGTCATGGGAGATGTTCGCGGATGGTCGTCAGCGCGAAAAATAGTGCGAGCGCCCCTGTCAGCTTCGATCACACCCGACCCGGATCGCGTGTGATCGAATTCGGCGACGGTAACCTACTCGGTTTACCCGAATAGTTGAGCTAGTGATTGCGTGCAAATGGGTGCTGCTGGAAGCTCGCGTCGACACGTCGAATATTGGCGTTGACCGGGACGAATGTGAGCGTCGAATGCAAGTGGGGCTGAAGCCGTTTGACGCATCGACAAGGTTCGACAGACGCGAATTCCTGGCCGGCCTTGAGTCGGTTGGTCAAGGTGAAGTCATTGCCTGATTCGATTCTCGATTGTCCCAAGTGGCCAGATATTGTCAGCTGAAACGTTCGCGCTCAATCAAGCGTTTGGCGCGAGAAATGCACGGCGACTGCCAAGCGGCCCGCGGTGACGCGATCAAAGCTATTCGCGTGCCGCGGCGGGATCGAGCAGGTCGTTGTCCGGGGCAGTCGCTTTCTCGATGTCGATCTGCTCTTGTACGTCCTTGTTTGCGCGTGTGTCGATGGACTGCGGTGGCGGCATATTGACCATTTCCGGCTTGGTTACCTCTTTATGGCTAATATCCATCTTTCCCATATCACGCAATTGCACGCGATAGATTGGCTCAGGCATATCCATGCCGGCCTTTTCGAGAGCCAGCTTGACGCGGCGGATGGCTTCGCTGCGAACCTGCAGAAATTCATGCTCACGTTGGTCGACCCAGGCATGGAAGCGAACTTGCACATTGGAGTCGCCGAGTGCCGTGATGAGCGCGCGTGGCGGCGGTTTGACCATCACACCGTCGATTCTGCCGAGCTCGTCGACGCCGAGTGCCTGGGCGCGGATCAGATCTTCGTTGACGCCGATGCCGACTTCAAAATCGAAGCGGCGTTGTGGATTGCGCGTGTAGTTAAGGGTAACGCTGCCGAATACCAAGGCATTCGGTAGGCGCAGATGGTTGCCGTCCAGCGTCATCAAGATCGTCGCGCGTGAAGTCAGCGAAACGACAATGCCTTCGTTGCCATCGATGACGACATGGTCGCGCGGTGCGAAGGGCTGACGGATGCTCATCAGGATGCCAGCCAGATAGTTTTCAAGAATGCTCTTGAAGGCGAATCCAAGCGCAACCCCGAGCACGCCGGCGGTACCGAGCACCGCGCCTACCAGGGCCGTGGCCTGGAGGATTTCGAGTGCGATCAGGATGCCGATTCCGAGCACAATCCAGCGTAGCGTCGTGCGCGCCAGTTCCTGCAGGAACGGATTGGATTTGGACGCGCGACCGATCCAGGCGCGCTGCGAAATCCAGCGTCCGGCGAGCCAGGCGACCCATACGATCAGCAAGGCGAGCAGCAACATTGGCAGTGCCGCGATCAGACGATACGATTCATCGAGCAAGCGCTGGAACACCGGGGACATGTCGAATTGCGGCGTGTCAGACATGGGATGCCAAGGAAGATGATTGAATTCGAATGATGGGCGCACTGGGTTGAATGCCAGCTCGCGTGCACGCAACCATGCGCATGTCGCCCGCGAGTGCAACTTCGTTGGGGATTCGATTCAGCTCCCAACTTGCGTGCGCGTTGCGCTCAGTGCCCCGTTTCATCCTTCAGTGCAATCGCGTTGAATCCATTGTCGGCGAGCGAGGTCTTCGCGGTTTCGAGCTCGCTGGCACTGGCATAGGGGCCCAGGCGGACGCGATTCCAGGTCTTGCCGTTGATCGTCACCGGCGTCACCTGAGCAACAAAACCGAGGATGGCAAGCTTTGCCTTGACCTCATCGGCGGCCTTCGTCGAGGGATAGGATCCGGCTTGCAGCAGATAACGCGCATTGGTTGACGCCGCGGGGGTGGCGGCGTTGGCCGGAGCCTGCGCTGCCTCGGCGCGGGCCTTGGCCGAGATTTCGGCATCGGGAATGACGACTTCCATTTCCGGCAGCACGGAATAGAAATCGTAGTTCTTGCGCTTGTCCTTGGCCTCGACGATCGGCGCATCGGT
>JBBQTY010000223.1:0-6395 GCA_038234445.1 Lysobacterales bacterium | reverse complement strand
GGCCAGTAAGCGGTGGCGAGGCGCACTCCGAGCACGATGACGATCCAAATGGCGAGCAGGATCGGGCGCGGGAATGCACGTCCCTGCCGATGCATCTGCCGTGCGACGATCAGGGCCAGCGGTGTGAACAAAGGCAGAATGTACAGCGGCATGCGCGAGCGCGAAATGCAGAATACGATCAACGGCAACAGCACCCACAGAAACAGGATCATGCCGTGCGCATCCTGTATTCGCGTCTGCGAATTCCGCCAGCCGTGTATCGATTCGGGTAGCGTTCGCAGCCAACACCACAACAGCCAGGTCCACGGCAAGCTGCCGACAATCAACGTCGGCAGATAGATCTGCAACCAGCCATACCACTCGCCATGGCGACCGAAATCATCCGAGGCGACACGCTCGACCACTTCCTTGTGCAGGAAATAATCAAGCAAGCCCGGCGTATCGCTGATGACCAGGATGAACCACGGAAAGGCAACCGCGGCGAACACAAGCAAGCCGCTCCAGTGAAACGCCGAGTTCGCGCGGCGCGCCGGAATCCAGATCGAGCAAGCGAGGACCACCAGCAACGGTAGCAAGGCCGGCGGACCCTTGGTCAGAAAGCCGAGTCCGAACCCAAGCCACATCAGCATGACCCATTGCCGGGAATGCGGCGGTTCGACATGGCGCGATTCGATCCAGGCCGCCATCGCACCACTCACCGCGGCGGCCAGGAGAAAATCCGTGGTTACCAACTGCGCCGCGCCAAACGGCAGCAGCATCGTCGCGTAGATCAGCGCGGCCTTGTTCTCGTCACCCGGAACCACGCGCCGCGCGATGAACCAGACCATCCACGCGCAGAACAGGAAGGCCAGACCATTCGGAATCCGCGCGGCCCAGGCGTTGTAGCCGAACACGCCGGCACTCGCACCGATCGCCCAATAGGTCAGCGGCGGCTTGGTCCAGTGGCCGATGTGCGCGTTGCGCATCGGATGCACCCAGTCACCGCTTTCAAGCATGTTCAGGCCGACATTCGTGTAGCGCCCTTCATCAGGATCCCAGATCGCGCGGCTGCCGAGAAACGCAAACGCGAGCATCACGACGATGAGGACAGTCTGCAACAGAGACGGTGAGAAGCTCGAACGCATGCAAGAGATCCGGATCAAAAAGAAGAGGCAGGAAGCGGGGATGATGTGTGAGAAAGGCGCTCAGACGATGGTGGGTGCGAAGCCGACGAGTAGCCTGTCAGCGCCGAGCGCCAGCGTGAGTCCCGTAACGCCTCAACGCGGAACCCGCCTAGTGTCGCACCCATCTCGCTGAAACCGAAAACTCGATGCGGACATTTCGCTCAAAGACCTCGCGCATCAAAAGTGCAGGGAGTTGCCGCCGCGCCGCGGTTCCGGGTTAATGTCCAGCATATTGTGCATTGGCGGATCGAGGGAAGATCATGCAAGGCAAGTCAGGCGGTTCGCACAAACACCTCTATCTTTGGGTGCTCTCTGCCATCGTCATCGGTGGGCTGATCGGGCACTTTTTTCCCGATACCGGCGTGCGCCTCAAGCCTCTCGGCGATGGTTTCATCGCGCTGATGAAGATGCTGATCGGGCCGATCATCTTTCTCACCGTGGTCATCGGCATTGCCGGTGTTTCGGATGTGAAGAAGGTCGGACGGGTTGGGGTCAAGGCGATTCTGTATTTCGAGGTCGTCTCGACATTCGCCCTGATCATCGGCCTGATCGTGGTCAACACGCTCAAGCCTGGCGCAGGATTCAATGTGCCTGCATCGACGCTGGATGCGGATGCGGTCGCCGCTTACGCCAAGCAAGCACACGATCGCAGCGGCGTGCAGTTCCTCCTCGACATCATTCCGAAGACCTTCACCGATGCCTTCACCGGCAATGGCGATTTGCTGCAGGTGCTGCTGGTCGGTTTGCTGTTCGGCTTTGCCCTGATTGGTCTCGGCGATCGCGGCAAACCCGTGCTTGTGCTGTTTCAGGATCTGTCGAAGGTGTTCTTCCGCATGATGAACATGATCATGCGTCTTGCACCGATCGGTGCGGGCGGCGCGATGGCTTTCACGATAGGAAAATTCGGCATCGACAGCCTTGGTCCGTTGGCAAAGCTGATGGGAAGTTTCTATCTGACTTGTGTGCTGTTCGTCGTGCTCGTACTTGGCAGCATTGCGCATCTTTGCGACTTCAGCATTTTCAAGTTTGTCCGCTACATCCGCGACGAGTTGCTTCTCGTACTGGGAACCTCATCCTCGGAATCGGCCCTGGTGCCGATGATGGGAAAACTCGAACGCCTCGGCTGCTCGAAATCGGTGGTCGGCCTGGTCATCCCGAGTGGCTACTCGTTCAATCTCGATGGCACCAACATCTATTTGACGATGGCCGCAATCTTTGTCGCTCAGGCACTCAATGTCGAACTGACCCTGACCCAGGAAATCTCCCTGCTCGCGGTCGCCATGCTGACCTCGAAAGGTGCCTCCGGCGTGACCGGTGCCGGCTTCATCACCTTGGCCGCAACCCTGACGGTGGTGCCGACCGTGCCGGTGGCCGGCCTTGCCCTGATCCTCGGCATTGACCGTTTCATGAGCGAGGCGCGCGCATTGACCAACCTGATCGGCAACGGTGTCGCCACCATCGTCGTCTCGCACTGGGAGCGCGAACTTGATCGCGACACCTTCCACGCCCAGCTCGATGCCGGGCCCTATGCCGAGACCCCCAAGTCTGAGCCTACGTGAGATTTGGCACTGCCACCCTTTGTCCTTGAACACGAAACCTATTCCAATCGCCATCGAAGGTTTCGCTACAATGCCACTAAGCAATGAAATTACCTCTCGTCACCAAACCGCGAGGCCGTCAACAGCTTCATGCAAATCACATCACGCCAATGGCGCTGGCTGACGTTCGCCGTCGTCATCGCGGTCTTCCTCTATGCCACCGGCCCCGAGGCATTCATGCTTGCCTCGTTGCTCGATTCAATCGGTATCGATGTCTTCATCGCGCTGGTTGGCTTTCAGTTTCTTGGTATTTTTGCGAGCACTATCAGGCCTTGGTTCCAAGACGTGGTTCGACGATATCTTGAACGCGCGAGTCGTTTTCTGTTTTGCTTCGCGAGAGCGATACCCAATGTCGGTGCGATGACACAGGCGACGCGAGTAGCGGTTCTGTTCGCCGTCGTATTTGCAGGTAAAGCGGTATTGCTTGGCGCCAGATTGCTTGAGCGGATTCCAGATAGCTGATCTCAAATGCAGGCGTTCACTAGCCGTTCCAGGTTTCGTCATCCCGCATGCACAAGAGTTGACTGACCAACGAAATGATCGTTTCAACGAGCTCAGTCCGCGCGTTCCGAAGGCAGGATCGTCCGGTAAACGGGAGCGGATGTCGCGGCCAATTGCGTGGCGAAAATCGCGCGCAGCCGGCCCTCGCGCTTGGCCCGATAGAGCGCCGCATCGGCGAACGTGATCACTTGTTCGAGCGAGTGTGCGGCGGGGTTCGCCGGATCGGGCGGAAACCGCGCGGCGCCGATCGAGGCGCCGACGTTTAGACGCTGATCGGCGATTGCGATTGGCTCGCGGACGAGGCCATCGAGGAGTCGGCGCAAGGCGGCATCGATGGCGTCGTCGTCGCCGACATCACGTAACAAGAGGAGGAATTCCTCCCCGCCCCAGCGCACGACGACATCGTCGACGCGAGCGAGTTTCTGCAATCGGCGCGCGACCTCGATCAGCACCGTATCGCCTGCATCGTGGCCGAGTGAATCATTGATACGTTTGAAGTGGTCGATATCGAGCAGTGCCACGATCAGAGAATGATCACGGCTAAAACGTCGCGCCTGTTCGGTATGCGTCACGGCGCCCGCGAAATAGCGTCGGTTCTTGAGCCCGGTCAGCGGGTCGGTGATCGCGGTCTCCTCGAGTTGCCGGTTCGCATTGGCCAACTCCAGTGTCCGCGCCGCCACTTCGGCCTCGAGTTCATCGGCACGCAGTCGTGCGGCACGCAGTCGCCAGCGCCCGAGTCCGATGCCTATCATGAGCAGCAGCAACGGAGCGGTCAGCAGCACCCAAGGTCGCTGCCAGAGCGGGGCGTCGACACTGAAAGGAAAGCGGATTGGTGTGGCCCCGATGCCATCGGCATCGCGTGCCTCGATGACGAGCTCATAGCGGCCGGCAGGGAGGCGCGGATAGCTGACCTCAGCTGACGTGGACCAGGGCTGCGGTTGATTCTCGAGACCGATCAGACGTGTGCGGTAGCGGATGGCGTATTCGCGATCAAACGCGAGCAGGACGAAACTGAAATCGACGCTGCTGTCGTCGGGCGAAAGCAGGGTGCCACTGATGAGCGGTCGCGCGTCTTCGCCAAAGTTTGCACCGAGCAGACGCAATGGCGCGGACTCGGCGGCACTCTGCGTGGACGGCGCGCTCGTATCAGGGGCAAGTGCCGCGAGACCGGCTGCGGTTGCCGCAAAGATGCGGCCACGCGTATCGATTGCACTGGCGACGATCTCCGGACTCAGCAGCCCGGATTCACTGCCGAACATCTCGCCTTGCTGGTCCGCTGAACCGTCGCGTTTGAGACGCAACATGCCATGCGATCCGAACACCAGGACATGATCGGCGTGAAGCTTTACGTGGTTGAGCGAACCGAGCTTTGCCGCGGCCGTCCATTCACGACAGCGGTTATCAGTGCTGATATCGACCTGAAACAGCTGGCCTCGGCTGAGCAGCCAAAGTCCATCGTTGTTCGTTGGGTCGATGGCGATTCCAATGACGTCACCATGGTCTGCGCAGGCTGGGTGTACGCGTGCCCAGCCCTGCGAATCAAGTCGAAACAGGTTCCCCGCGCTCACGACCCAGAGGATGTCGCGATCCGATGCGGCCGATTCGACCTGTATGGCAAATCCCTGCACTCCGCTGGCAAGCGATTCGGCCCCCAGCTCGGTGACACGCTTCAGGCCATCGGAGGCACGCCAGCGACTCAGGCCATGACTACTAGCAGCGTAGATCTCGAAGCCGTCGTCACCGCTGCGACGCATGATCAATCGATCGATGGCGACTGCGGGCAGCGCGGAATTGTCCACGGTGTAGTCGGACACAAGCGTCGTACCACGCCAATGCTGAAGCCCTCCCGCATGGGCGATCCAGCGACTGCCATCGGGTGCATCAAGCACATCGTAGACAAGCCGCGCGGAGCGCGGATCGGCAACCAGTGGAGTGAAACGCCCGCCCCGCCATTGCACCGCACCACTGGCCGTGCCGACCCATAACGCAGGTCCATCGGCAGTCGTCCAGCCGACACCCTCGACAATGCGATCGGGCAGTCCGTTTCGCTCATCGAACAGCGCCCAGCGCTCGGGTTCCATGCGCGCGATACCGGCCGTCATCGTGCCGATCCAGAGATGGCGACGGTAGCGTTCAAGCAGAAGTGAATGGGTCGCGTTCGATGGCAAGCCGCGGCGGCCATCGATCATTCGCCATTCGCCACTTTCGCCAATCTCGACGAGTCCGCCAGGGCGCAACGTTGCGAGCAGAATGGGGCGGCCTTGGTCGTCGGTGGTTTCTTGCAGACCGAATACCATGCCGACAGGAAACCCGTTGCCGGCGCCGTAGACCTGGAGGCGCGCGCCATCGAATCGCGCGAGGCCGCGCCCCGTGCCGATCCACAGATCACCCGCGAAGCGAGCGAACGACAGAGCAATGTTGTTCGGCAGTCCGTCATCGCGCGTGATGCGCTGCTCGCTCAGCGTCGGTTGCGCGGCGTCGAGATCTCGCAGCTGCACGACGCCACCGCCGTTGGTGCCGATCCACAGACGATCCTCAGCGCCGACGCGTTCTTTGAACAGGCTGCGTGCGCCGAGTTTAGCTAGCGCGTCAATCGATTCGCAGCGTTCGCGTCCGCAGCGGTAAAGCGCTTCATAGGTCGCCACCCACATGCGATCGTCGCGGGTGGGCAGGAATGCGTTGACGCCGGTCGTCGGCCCGAGCGGCACGCGTTCGGCCTTGTCGTCGACCAGGCGCCAGGCGCCTTGCGCATCGGTACCGATCCAGAGCGCGCCGTCGCCTGCCACGCCAAGCGCTCCGACCGCGTAGCGAGCCTCGTTGGTTGGCAGTTCGATCGTGCGCCAATGGCGACCGTCGTAGCGCGCAAGGCCCTGGTTCGTGCCCGCGACAATGAATCCGTCACGATCCTGGATCAGGGCGAGGACACTGTTTTGCGGCAGGCCATCAGCACTGGTGAACGTGCGGAATGCACGCCATGCAAGCGCGTCGTCGATCACCGCTGCAGGCGCGACGACGGCCGGCTCCAGCGCTGCGACCATGGATGGCAGCAGAGCGAGAGCGAGCAAGCCGTTACGCATACCCATCCGTTGCACCCTGCGATGCGATAGGAGTCCAGTGTAATGGGGATTGCTCA
>JBBQTY010000222.1:0-6459 GCA_038234445.1 Lysobacterales bacterium | reverse complement strand
GGTGCACACGCCAGCGTCGTGCGTCGCCTCACCGAAGGCGGCAAGGGCCGTGTGATCCTGCAGGTGAAAAGCCTGGCCGAGATGGGCGCGCCAGCGAAGAAATCCCTGCCTGCGCGTTTGATTGAGTCAGCGGGTGCTGGCGATGATGACGACGACAACGAACCGCGCGAAGCGGCCGAGAAATTCGATCAACAACCCGAGTAAGAGCGGCTTCAGGGACTAGCCCTTCGCCAAGACAAAGACGGAACCACATCCATGAAGGGGCTCCTGCACGTCAAGCCATCCATGCCTGTGCACCGGCGCCTTCAGGCGCGATGCACAGGCAACGAGGCAGGCGATGCGCATGGGCGCGCCATGCATAACGGTGAGACTCGGCTTTTCGATTACGCCTGCTGAAAAGGTTTCTGCTGGAAGAACACGAAGGCCAGCGCCGTCATCGCCATCTTTCCGATTCGAGGTAGCGCACGTTTTCAAGCGTGCGCGCGGTTGTTACTCCACCGAAATGGGCCTCAATACAATCCCTCGTTCCGCTCGCGTCAAGGCATCACTTATCTGCCGCGTCTTCCTTGAATTCCGGCATTTCTGGTCCGCTCAGTTGCTCTTCACCCTTGTTGAGTCGTGAGTTATGCATGCCGTAGACGAAATAAAGAACGATGGCAGCGAGGGCATACCAGGCAAAGAAGATGAGGACTCGTAACTCCACGGTGAGGATCAGTGCGAAACAGGCGACGATTCCGAAGGCGGGCAGGACCGGATACAACGGGACACGGAAGCCGCGCGGGATGTTGGGATGCGTGGTTCGCAGCCAGATCACCGACAGACAGACGATTCCGAAGGCCGCCAAGGTACCCACCGACGTCATGTCACCCAATGTATTGATGTCAAAAAACGCGGCGGCAACCGCCGTCAGCAAGGCGACCAGGATCGTGTTGATCCAGGGTGTGCGGAATCTCGGATGCACGGTCGCGAACACCTTCGGCAGCAGTCCGTCACGCGCCATGGTGTAAAAGATGCGCGTCTGGCCGTACATGAGGACGAGGACGACGGACGTGAGGCCGATGATTGCGCCGGCCTTGATGATCTTCGCGAACCAACTCCATTGCGGGCCCAGCGCATCAACCGCGACGGCGACCGGATCCGGCACGTTGAGCTGCTTGTAGTTGACGACGAGGGTCATCACGATTGATACGAGGATGTACAGGATCGTGCAGACCACAAGCGACCCAATGATGCCGATTGGCATGTCCTTCTTCGGGTTTTTTGCTTCCTGTCCTGCGGTTGAAACCGCCTCGAAGCCGATATAGGCAAAGAACACGATTGAGGCGGCGCGGAAAATGCCGCTCCAGCCGAATTCGCCATCAGCACCAGTCGGTTCGGGAATGAACGGATCCCAGTTGGATTTGAGCGTGTCGATATGCTGGATGACGTACCAGCCGACGATCAGGATGAACGCGACGATCACGGTCATCTTGATCGCGACGATAACGTTGTTGACCTTGGCACTCTCGGAAACACCGAAAACAAGCAGGGCTCCAAGCGCGATACAGATTAGGAACGCGGGCAGGTTGAACAAGGAGGTCATCGGGCTGCCATCGGCAGCGAGTAAGGCAACTCCATCCCTCATGATCGGATGTCCGGACGGGCCGGTCAGTTCGAGAGGTATGACAATGCCATAGTCTCCGAGAAGACTCACAACATAGCCGGACCAACCCACAGCCACCACCGATGCGGCCAAGCCGTATTCAAGAAGAAGCAGGGCGCCCATGATCCAGGCGGCGAATTCGCCGACCGTCGTATAACTATAGGTGTAGGCCGACCCCGAAACCGGAAGAGTCGAGGACAATTCCGCGTAGCAAAGCCCGGCAAGGGCGCAGACAATTCCGGCAACCAGGAACGAAACCAGAACCGCTGGGCCGGCGTGCAACGCTGCTGCATTGCCGGTTCGCACGAAGATACCCGCACCGATGATGCAGCCGATGCCGAGAAATACAAGATTCCATGGTCCGAGCGTCCTCTTCAGTGGACTGCTCTCAGTCTCGCGCTGCACCTGTTCGACGGTCTTTCGAATAAGCATGCGCTGCATGAGGCCCCGTTTAGGTGTGCTGGACATCAATCATTCCCCTGGTGGTAGGTCTGGCATCGAGAGTCTGTTTGTTTCGCTCGTCGGTGAGGTCAGGCAATCGGGCAAGCCGTCGATTCCGCCGTCGAGAACCGGGTTACCTTATCCGCAGGCTGCGGCAGAAACAAGCATCGTCCTAGCCGAGGCGCGCGGGACTTCCTCAAGCAGCCGTTGAGCGGAAGCACACGGTTAGGGAGACAACGGGAATGGACATTACGCTTGCTGACGCATTGGCCCACTATAGAAGGGCTTGGCCTGACGACGTCGCGAAGGCCGATGAATTCCAATTTCTGCTGGACGCACCTGCTGAGCCGATGGATCTCGCATTTGCGCGCGCTCGTTTGGAGGGGCACTTCACCGGATCCGCCTGGGTGGTCAGCGCAGATGGAAATCGGGTACTACTGACCCTTCACCGCAAGCTCGACCGCTGGCTACAGCTTGGAGGTCATGCCGATGGTGACAGCGATCTGGCACGCGTGGCATTGCGCGAAGCAAAAGAAGAATCGGGTATGACCGATCTGGAAGTGGAGTGCGAAATCTTCGATCTCGACCGGCATTGGATTCCCGAACGCGCCGATGTGCCGGGACATTGGCATTACGACGTGCGCTTCGTCGTCCATGCGCGGGGCGGCGAAGACTTCATCGTCAGCGAGGAATCACATGCGCTCGCTTGGCGGGACATCACCGAGATCGCGACAGATCACGCGGCGGACGAGTCACTGCGACGAATGGCTAGGCGCTGGCTTGGGCGCCAACGCCGGAAATAGGCTGGAGCCGGGAATCGAGAACAGGGAATCAAGAATAGGAAGTTCAAAAAAGCATCGCCCCCAAAAGCGGGCAAGTGCCTGAAGACGCTCCTATAGAATGTGCGAAATGGCGCTTTTCCTGCTCCCGATTCCCCATTCTCTTTTCCCGGCTCTCAATCATCACGCGCGCCCGCCAAACTCCCCGGTCACGGTGCTGACATGGATCTTTTCGCCAGTGCGCACGTACTCGGGAACCTGGATCTCGATGCCGGTTGAAAGCTTCGCCGGCTTCGGTCGCTTGGTTGCCGTCGCGCCCTTCATTTCTGGCGCGGTTTCGATCACTTCGAGGATCACCGACGCCGGCAACTGCACGGCGACCGGTGCGTCATCGATAATCTGCATGAAACAGCCTTCGATACCCTCGACGATATAACCCGCGGCATCGCCAACCACCTCGGCATCAAGCGTGTACTGGGTGTAATCCTCGGCATCCATGAACACAAATGCGTCGCCGTCCTTGTAGGAAAACGCCACCGGACGACGAGTCACCTCGGTTTCCTTGATCTCATCTTCCGACCGCAGCGAGAGATCGCATTTCACCCCACCAGGAACGCTGTACATGATGAAACGAAACGTCACGTTTCCGCTGCGGCCCTGCGCCGAGCTGCGCTCGATGTCACGGATCTGGTAAACCTTGCCGTCGTGTTCAACAACGTTGCCGCGTTTGACTTCGGATGCTTTCATGGATTTAGCGCCGGGAAAGGGGAATGGAGAATGGTTAATGGGCTGGAAGCGGTGGTCGGGAGGTCAGAGTTGGAGGCCGGGATTTGAAGGTTTGTTGGAGCCTAAATTCAAGCCAGAAACTCTGTCTTGGTGTGTCGCTGCTCTACCGATTCCCTATTCCCCATTCTCTATTCCCAGCTATTTAGCTGCCAACCGCACCGCGCCATCCAGGCGGATCGTCTCACCGTTGAGGTAACGATTGCCGAGGATGTGGGCGACGAGATCGGCGAATTCCTTCGAGGTGCCCAGACGTGAGGGGAACGGGATCGAAGCGCTCAGGGATTCCTGCACGCTGTCGGGCATGCCGTCGACCATTGGTGTCCAGAAAATGCCCGGCGCTATGGTCATCACCCGAATGCCGAAGCGCGCCAGTTCACGCGCCATCGGCAGGGTCATGCCGACCACGCCACCTTTCGACGCGGAATACGCGGCTTGGCCGATCTGACCTTCAAACGCAGCGACCGAAGCGGTATTGATGATCACGCCACGCTCACCGTCTTCGCCGGGATCATTCGTCTGCATCAACTCGGCCGCCGCCTTGGCGACGTTGAACGAGCCAACCAGATTGACCATGACCGTACCTGCAAAATTCTTCAGCGGCATCGCGCCATCGCGGCCGAGCATGCGACCGGCGCCAAGTATGCCTGCGCAGTTCATCGCAACGTTGAGCCCACCGAGGAAATCGCGCGCTGTAGCGACATTGGTTCGCACGCCTTCTTCGTCAGTCACGTCTGTGCGCAGGTACGTGGCCTTGTCCTTGCCCAATGCCTCGACAGCGGCAGCCCCTTTCTCATCATTGACATCGAACAGGGCCACCTTGCCGCCGTGCGCGATGACAAGTTCGGCGACGCTGAGGCCGAGTCCGGAGACACCGCCCGTGATGACAGCCTTGACCTTTTCGAGTTGCATCATTCCTCCGCGTTCGCGACGATTGAAGTCGCGCAAAGACGCGAATTCTACAAGGATTGCTTACAACTGGCGCAGGCTTTTGAAGCTGCGGAGTTGGCCGGTGACCGGATCATCGTATTCCAGCGAACGCGCCAGCAGCGGGAGTGGTCGCGAGTAGTCATCATCGGCAGTGGGAACTAGGTCCGGATAGAACGGATCGTTGAGGATGGGCGCACCGAGAGCAGCCATGTGTACGCGCAACTGGTGCTTGCGACCGGAAATTGGTTTCAGCGCATAGAGCCAGCTTTCGTCGCGGCGCTCGATCAGGTCAATCAGCGATTCGCTGTTCGGTGGCCCGGGTACTTCCTGCATGCGAAAAAACGGATCACCAGGAACGATTCGCGAATGACGCATCAGTGGAAAACAGTGCTCGGGCAGCGCAGGCGCGAGTGCTTCGTAGGTCTTTTTGATTCGCTGTTCGCGAAACAATGCCTGGAAGCGCGATCGTGTCGCAGGATTCGCAGAAAACATGACGAGTCCCGCAGTGCCACGATCAATCCGATGCAGGGGAACAAGATTTGGATTGTCGAGTTGGCGCATCAGCCGACGCAGCAAGGTTTCATCGACAAATCGACCGGCTGGCATGACTGGGAGGAAATGCGGTTTGTCGGCAACGACGATCTCGTCGTCGGCAAACACGATGCTGGCTTCGAACGGGATGCGAGGTTCATCAGCGACCTCGCGAAAATAGTGGATCGTGAGCCCGGTGCTGTAGCCGTGATTGGCCTTGATTGAACGGCCATGCGCATCGAGGATACGACCGCGGTCAAACCGGTCCAGCCATTCTTTCCGAGAAATGGTGCTGAAGTGTGCGCACAGACAATCAAGCACGTTGCACCACGCGCCTGGCGGAAGTTGCAGGGTACTGGCATCGGCCGGAATCATTGGCAGGATTATCCCCGTATCATGGACGCCAATCGCGTGAGCTCACGCGCGTGTCTTTCAAATCTTGCTCGGATACAGATCGTCATGGCGGTACTTCTGCTCAATCTGCGTGACGTTCCAGACGATGAAGCCGCCGAGATTCGCGAGATGCTCGATCAACATCAGATCGCCTTCTATGAAACCGAGCCGAATCGCTGGGGCATATCGGCAGGCGCAATCTGGATCAAGGAGGATTCGGAGGCGAATCGCGCAAAAGTGCTGATGGCGGGCTATCAAGGCGAACGCAAGTCACGCGCTCAGGCCGACTATGAAAGCGCCAAGCGCGAAGGCACGCTGGAAACGTTCTGGTCGCAGATGCGCCGTCAGCCGCAGCGGCTCGTGATGATCCTGCTGGGTGTGGCGATCTTTGTTGCCCTGAGCCTGTGGCCCTTTCTGCTGGCCACCTGATACGCGAGAGACTTCGCAGTCTTGAATCTGCAAAGTCTCCCGAGTGCCGAATCACATTCCGCCGATGAAGTCCGGTTTGCCGAGCTGGACGCCATTGTGGCGGAGGATGTCGTACGCCGTAGCGGTATGGAAGAAAATGTTCGGGATAACGAAATGCAGCAGGTATGGCATGCCGACGAACTGCATGTCGTTGCCGCCAATCGTCAACGTGATCGCCTTGTCATCGCTGCCATCGATCTGTTCGGGCTTGATCGACTGGGCGAACGCTACGGTTGTTTCGATGCGTTTCAGCAAATCCTCAAAACTTGTTTCCTTGTCCTCATGGGTGGGACGCTCGACGCCCGCCAGGCGGGCAACCGCGCCGTTGACCAGATCGGTCGCAATCTGAACTTGCCGGGTGAGCGGAAACATGTTCGGAAACAGTCGTGCCGCGAGCAATACCGACGGGTCGATCTTGTGTTGCTCGGCGTGGGCAGCGGCAATTTTAAGGATGTTGGAAAGGTTGCCAAGCGCGCGAACAAAAACAGGAAC
>JBBQTY010000221.1:0-6478 GCA_038234445.1 Lysobacterales bacterium | reverse complement strand
GGAACGCACCGAATGGCATCGGGTCAAGATGTTCGGGCGTCTGGCTGAAATTGCCGGCGAGTATCTGAAGAAGGGCCGACAGGTCTACGTCGAGGGCTCGATTCGCACCGACAAGTACACCGACAAGGAAGGCGTCCAGCGTTACAGCACCGACATCATCGGCAACGAGATGCAGATGCTCGGCGGCAATGAGGGCGGCGGCGGCGGTGGCGGCGGGGGTGGTGGCAACTACAACCGTGACCGCGGCGACGAGCGTCCCGAGCGTGGCGCACCGCGTGGGCCGCAGGCCGCGCCGCAGCGTCAGGCCGCAGCGCCGGCGCCGTCACGCAATGACAGCTTCGAAGACGACGATATTCCTTTCTGAGGAACACACAATCAAGAGTGCTTATAGAGATTCAACTAAGGCCCCGTTTCTACGGGGCTTTTCTTTTTCTGCCATCACGTGGATAGTTGAAAAGCAATGTAACGTTCGTGCACTTGCCAAAATCGGTGACGTTCACCAGCGCGTGATCGGGCTCGGATGACTCCGATGATCAATGGCCAGTCGGCCAAGCGTCGGGGTCGTTTCCTTACGCCCAACCGTTCGCGTCCTACGCTGTCGAGTTGCCCCGCGTTTCAGAACCGAACTTCGTTAAAATTGCCTCACTGGTCACGCTTGCTGGCGAGACCCTGGTTCGCAACCGAAGCCCCGCACTCACCACGTTGTCGACCCAGCTTTCGGAGATCGATGTATGCCTGAGCGATAGGCTCTCTGTGCGATGTATTGTAGAGAGCGGCGGGTTGTCGCTGATTATCTGACGAGTAGCGAGATGACAATGATTGCCAAAGCTTTGAAGCGGAGCCTGTTTGCTCTTGCCATCACGAGTCTGCCGATGGCAATCACCGCGTGCCATGAAGATCCGCAGTTGGAGGGTTCGCCCATCGTTCTCCCTTCAGGCGGCGAGAACGGCGCCCTGCAACTGAGCGACTGTGCCGTCTACCGTGTCACCCGTTCATTTTTCAAGACAAAAATCGAGAAATCGCTGTCGCTTGAGTTTTACCTTGGGCCCACGATTTGCACATCGCAATCGCTGACCATCGAAGGAGCGTTTGCCGTGGCGACCCTGTGTCGCCAGGCGTTTGGTGCTGGCGGAGGATGCGCGCGTGGCGGCACTTATCGAACGGCCGACGCAATCCATTGGGAAAAACGAGGTAATGCCAGCGCATGGATCGCTGTTCCGGCCGACGAGTGAACGACGTGCTACTCGAATCCGTTGGCAAAAATATGCTCTCCAACATAAAACGTCCGTCCCGATTCGATACGACCAGTCGATGCGTTGTTGCTGCCAGAGCTCAACGAGCCGATGGCATTGAAGCAGACGCTCTCAAGCGGTGTTGCAACCAGCCCGGGATAGGACCATTGGTTGTTGACCCGCTGCATCGTCCCGATCAGAAACGGCGCGTTACTACACGTGGAAAACACCTGCGGCGGCTGAGCGAGCTCGGGGCTCGCCCCCGAACGCAGCCAAGTGAGGCCAGACGCATCAATCTCCAATGACTGCAAGGCGGCCTCGTCGAGCGCAAGACGGGCGATACGCGCGCGGGGTTGTTGGCCCGCATTCGTGAAGTTGCCACCGAGCACCACTTTGCCATCCGCTTGCTGGGCAAGCGCTACCACATCGCCATCGACCGCTACTTCGAACGACATATCGAGACTACCGTCTCCATTCAAGCGCGCGACGCTTGATCGCGCTTGCCCGTTTACCATCGAAAAATACCCGCTGATCAACAATTTACCATCGGCCTGCAAACCCATCGACGCAACGGCCAGATCGGTGGTCGGGTTGAACGAGTTGTCGATTGTTCCGTTCGCATTCCAGCGCCCAACGTTGTGATGACTCTGTATGTTAATGAGTGCAAAGTTCCCGCCCACGACAATTTTGCCATCGGTCTGAATCACCAGAGTGGACAAAGGTGCGCTGGTACTTGCAATGGGGTTGAACGTTGTGTCTATGCTGCCATCCGTCAGTAGTCGAGCGACGTTGTTGCGGGCCTGACCGTTGACAATCTGGAATCCTCCCCCAACAAGTATTTTGCCGTCTGCCTGGATGGCAACGGCAGATAGCAGTCCATCTGTACTGGCGTAGAACGTGTCATCAAGAATGCCATCCACAGTGAGGCGAGCGACGTGGGGTCGCGGTTGTCCGCCAACCGACGTGAACGTTCCAACCACGATTATCTTTCCATCTGGCTGCAACGCCATGCCACGGACGCCGTTTAGCGGGCCTGGATTGAAGCTCATATCGACACTGCCGTCAGGCAAAATTCTCGCTAGGCCTTGTCGGTTCACCAAGCCTACCGAACCAAACTGTCCCGCCAGAAGCACACTGCCATCAGGCTGGCGGACGATCTGCGTTACGGTGCCGTCGACGTTGGGATTGAATCCGGGGGCGATGCTCCCGTCGGCGTGGAACAGCGCAATACGATTGCGCGGGAGCCCGCCCGCCGATGTGAACATGCCGCCAACCAGCAAACTGCCATCGGCACCCACAGACATTGCTGCCACAGCGGCATTCATCGATGGTAGAAAGTTTGCATCAGTGGTGGCGTCGAGGTTGAGTCGCGCTATACGATTGCGCAGTTGTGTGCCCGATGTCGTGAAGGTTCCAGCAGCCAGTGCTTTGCCATCCGCCTGTACGGCGAGCGCCAGAACGTTTCCGCCGCTGAAGCTTGGTTCGAAGCCGATTTCCACGGTTCCACTCGGAAAGATCCGAGCCAGCCGGTTCCGGGCTATGCCGCCAATGTTGGCAAAGGAGCCTCCCGCAAGGATTCGGCCGTCAGGCTGGATAGCCAACGCATAAACAAATCCTCCACTATTGATAGTGAACGAAGTGTCCAGCGCACCATCGGGTTTGAGACGGGCAATGTGTCCACGAGCTTGCCCCGAAATCATCGAGAACAAGCCGCCGACGACGATTCCGCCGTCCGCCTGGAGTGCAATCGCGTTGACCGCTGCATCGCTGCTGGCAGTGAAGCTGGAGTCCGCTGTCCCGTCCTGATGCAGCCGCGCGATGCCGTCATGTAGCTGATTGGCGATATCATTGAACGCCCCACCGACAAGCGTATCGCCGTTGGATTGAACAGCGAGCGCGTTTACCGTGCCGCCCGCATCGGGGTGATAGTTGAGGTCAAGGCTTCCGTCGCTATTCAAGCGGGCAATACGCTTGCGTGGTTGTCCCGCCGCCGTCACGAAAGCACCCCCGACCAGAATGCGGCCGT
This sequence comes from Lysobacterales bacterium, assembly GCA_038234445.1. Lineage (GTDB taxonomy): Bacteria > Pseudomonadota > Gammaproteobacteria > Xanthomonadales > Rhodanobacteraceae > Dokdonella. The sequence continues at coordinate 3,220 of JBBQTY010000221.1, read as the reverse complement.
CGGCCTGCATCGCGAGCGCCGAAACGTTTCCATCGAAATCCGGCTCAAATTCGGCATCCAATGTGCCGTCCGCTTTCAGTCGCGCAAGATGGCTGCGTGAAAAACCTCCTACCTGAAGAAATGCGCCGCCGATGACGATTTTTCCGTCGGTTTGAACGAGGATTTTAAATACGGCTCCGTCAATGTTGGTGGCGGCGAACGAGGGATCGATGTGACCGTTTGGCAGCAGCCGGGCAAGGCGCGTCCTTGGCTGCTGATCGATCATCGTGAACGATCCGCCAGCTAGAATCTTTCCGTCCATTTGCGTGACGATCGTGGAGATCGTTCCGTCCGCATCTGGATTGAATCCGTCGTTTGAGTCCTGTGCAAAAACGAGAGTTGGAACCAGCGAGAACAGCAACAGCCAACGTAGAAGACTCGAAATCCTGCACGCTAGCTGGTCCATTCGCGAGCGGACGTGGACGTATCGGCGTATCTGAACTGTCGCTTGCATGAAGGGTTCCTTGGGGAATCGAGGGGTATCAGGGAAGAAAGGCGTTGTGCAACATTGTGTGGATCAGCCATGACCAACCGAAGGACGTGTTTCGGGCAAAGGCCTTCAAGTTGCGCTGTCAGACCAATTAAACGACGTTTGATGGCGTCGCTGGACATCCTCGAAAAATTACGCGAGTTCGCGCTGATGCAAGACGGAGCGGAACACCGACGGTTGATTCGGCGTTTGGAAGGCGCAAGCGATCTAGTGTTCCGTTCGGATATCCGTGATGAAAAAAAACCGGATGCGTGATTCCTGCGATGCGGAGCCAATGTCGTGGGCGCCGCATTCTTCGGAATGTTTCGTTCAAGACGACAATGCCTCGGTGCTGGCGAGGATTGGATCCTCCCCGCGTTGCCTAGGCGCGAGTTACCAAAATTTCCACCATGGGGCTTTTTTGGACAGCGTGGCTGGGTGAGCGGAGGAGGCCGGCGGATTGCCGATCGTGATGACGTGCCTTCTCGGTTCGCTCGGATCCCAGCCGTTGCTTAGTTGCGCGGAGAGATATTGCATGACCGTACCGGTCTGATACGCCTGATCCTTTCGTGTACTTTTCGTGGCATCGTTTGCGAGAAACGCTCTGACAAGGACGCGGTACACGGTCTCGCCACGCGTTATTGCGACAGCCCAGTCGATGCCAGGACGGCTGCTTCCGTCGCCTTCCAGAAAATTCGCTGAAAGTCCGTTGCCCACTCGTATGCTCCAGTCACTCGACGACATTGCTGCATTCCTCTAATTATTTTTTGTGTTTTGCGCTCGTGATCAACGTCGGAAAACTACTGCTTCAGAAGATTCTGAAATTGTTTCGACGCCTTCGGATTTCACGTCCTCCAGTTGCCCGTCGACCGACTCTGAAGTGAAATTTACGCGCTGCCCCGACGGACTGCTCATCTTTCGCGCAAGCTTCTTTTTGCGACCCAGGGCGCCTCGACCACTCGCGCTATTCGCCCTTCGCTTCGCATGGAAGAACTCGGTGCACACTTTGTATTGATCGCTTGCGTGCAGATAAGCAGCAGACTTGTCTGCAAGAAGAGTCGCCAAATTTTTCTTCGCGACGCTCCACTGACACAGCACGCGATACCTTGGCCGGATGGCCACGCATTCATTGAGTCTGAAGTTTCATTCCATGCCATCCGCAAAGATGACATCGGTTGACAGCGCGGTACTCATTTCCGATGTGCTGCCCTCACTGTTGGTGGCCGTCATGCTGACGACGCCACCAGCACTTTGATTTGGAACGCTGACTGGAACGGTGAAGGAGAGCTTGCCGCTGGCCGGGACGAGCACGGTGGCATGGGTGAGGATGATTTCCGCATGGCCGCGCTTGCCGCTGGCATTGATCGCATTACTGAAATACACATCGACGCGATACGTGCCAGGCAAGGTATCGAGCGTAGCGGTGACCGTACCCGCGCGATCCACGCCGCTCGGTGCGCTGTAGCTCAAGCCTTTGGGTATCGGGAAGTTCTGCATGGCGTTGGGGCCGCTATCAGCATCGCCGCTGTCGTTGGCCGTCGGACCTGGTGCGCCGCCGGTGGGTATCAGGTCGATATCCATTCCGTTGGCGCTGGCGCCGTTGTCATAGCTGCGGTTGGCATTGATCGTGTTTCCGGTCGCCGAATTTCCCTGCACCACGATGCCGCCCGCGACATTGTCGCGGACCGTGTTGGCGGTGATGGCGCCGCCGTTGCCGCCCGCACCGATGAGGTTGTTTGAGCCGGTGACCAGAATACCGGTGGTATTGGTCAGAAAGCCGATGCCCTGGACGGTGTCTCCAACGACATTTTTCTGGACAACCGTGTGGTCGCCCTGAATCCACAGATTCGCATAGCTGTTGCCGGCGACGCGGTTGCCGACCACCTGGCAACCGGATCCGCTGATGTTGATGCCGGTGTTGTTGGGAAGCGCGGAAACACCGTTCGGTCCGAGTCCGACAATGTTGTTGAGAATCTGACAGGTCGTGAAGCCGTTGGTCGCGTTGGTGGCGCTGTCGATGCCACTGAATGCTGCGTCGCCGATAACATTGCGGTCACCGAGCGCGGTGCCACCCACCAGAATGTCGCCACTCGCGCCGGAGGCGTACGTGATTGCATTGAGGCCTGCACCGGGCAGGGTGACGCCATTGCTCGTCGTGCCACCGAACTGATTGCCAGTGATCTGGCTGCTCTGACCCCCGAGGATGCGCACCGGTTGGGTGAAGCCGCCGATACCCAGCCCGCGCAATGCGAGGCTGGCGAAACTGTTGGCGGGAACGGTGAAGCCGGTATTGAGTGTGCCCGACGCCGGCTTGACGCTGACGCAGAGGTTTGCGTTGAACGCATCAGGCGATGTGTTGCGTGATGAGAACGGCTGCGAATAACCATCGATGGTAAGACGGCTGGTGATGACCGGCAGCACGCTGGTCAGCGCAATCACGGCGGGACAAACGGGCACATTGAGCCCATCACGGATATCAAACGTGATCAGGCGTTGACCCTGATTGCCGTTCGCGAGAGTGATGGCATTGCGCAGCGACCCCGCACCGCTGTCATTGGTATTGGTGACGATGAAGCTGGATTGGTCACTGAAAAGAGATTCATACGCGCCGCGATCGGGTGCGCTGCCGACGATGCGTGCATGGCCCTCGATGTCGGTGGCTGGCTCGCCTGAGGGCGAGAATGGTGTGCCACTGTTGACCGCAGGCGAAGC
>JBBQTY010000220.1:0-6495 GCA_038234445.1 Lysobacterales bacterium | reverse complement strand
GTTCTGCTCATGTGCATCGAGTTGATGCTGTTGGCCGTGAACACGAACTTCGTTGCGTTCTCGCGCTTTCTCGGCGATCCGTCCGGGCAAGTTTTCGTGTTCTTCATTCTCACGGTCGCCGCTGCCGAAGCGGCCATCGGCTTGGCCATTCTCGTCGTCCTGTTCCGCAATCGCGCGACCATCGACGTGACCGACATCGACAAGCTCAAGGGTTGATTGATGATGCTCGATAAATCCATCTTGCTGACGATTGTCCTCGCCCCATTGATCGGCGCCTTGATTGCCGGATTGTTTGGCAAGCGCATCGGCCGTGTCGCTTCGCATAGCGTGACCATTGCCGGCGTCGGTTTGAGCTGTGCGTTGTCGATGGTTGTGTTGTATCAACTGGTCTGGGGCGGCGCCGAGGTTTTCAACCAGAACGTCTACACGTGGTTCTCGGTTGGCAGCACGACGGCAAACATCGGTTTCCTGATCGACCGCCTGACCGCGATGATGATGGTCGTCGTCACCTTCGTGTCGCTGATGGTGCACGTCTACACGATCGGCTACATGGCCGAGGATGATGGCTACGAGCGCTTCTTCAGCTATATCGCGCTGTTCACGTTTTCGATGTTGATGCTCGTGATGAGCAACAACTTCCTGCAGCTGTTCTTCGGCTGGGAAGCGGTCGGTCTCGTTTCGTATCTTTTGATCGGCTTTTGGTACAAGCGACCAAGCGCAATCTTCGCCAACATGAAGGCGTTTCTGGTCAATCGCGTCGGCGACTTCGGTTTCCTGCTCGGCATCGCCGGCGTACTGATGTGGTTTGGCGGCTCGCTCGATTACAGCACCGTGTTCGCACATGCGCAGGATCCATCGATCGACATGGCCTCGCGCTCGGTAGAACTGATCGCCGGTCATCCGTGGCAGGTTGCTACGATCGTCTGCATCTGCCTGTTCATCGGCGCGATGGGCAAATCGGCCCAGGTCCCGTTGCATGTGTGGCTGCCCGACTCGATGGAAGGCCCGACCCCGATCTCGGCCTTGATCCATGCCGCGACGATGGTCACCGCGGGTATCTTCATGGTCGCGCGCATGTCGCCGCTGTTCGAGCTCAGCGAAACTGCGCTGACCTTTGTGCTCGTGATTGGCGCGACCACGGCCTTGTTTACGGGCTTGATCGGCGTCGTGCAGAACGACATCAAGCGCGTCGTCGCCTATTCAACGTTGTCCCAGCTTGGTTACATGACGGTTGCGCTCGGTGTGTCGGCATACTCGGCCGGTGTTTTCCATCTGATGACTCACGCCTTCTTCAAGGCGCTGCTGTTCCTCGGCGCAGGCTCGGTGATCATCGCGATGCACCACGAGCAGGACATGCGCCACATGGGCGGCCTGCGCAAATACATGCCGATCACGTGGATCACGATGTGGATCGGTTCGCTCGCTCTCGCAGGTGCGCCAGGCTTTGCCGGATTTTTCTCGAAAGACGCGATCATTGAAGCGGTCGGCGAATCGCATCGCGTCGGTGCCGGTTACGCCTATGTTTGCGTGCTCGCCGGTGTCTTCATCACCGCGCTTTACAGCTTCCGTCTGCTCTACATGACCTTCCACGGCAAGGAACGCTTTGTTGTCGACAAGGCCCATCATGCACACGGCCACGATGCACACGACGGTCACGAACACCACAAACCTGGCCATCTCGCGCACGCGCCACATGAGTCCCCGTGGGTTGTAACCTTTCCGTTGATCTTGCTCGCGATCCCATCCGTGGTCATCGGATTCCTCACGATCGGGCCGATGCTGTTTGGCGATTATTTCGGCAACGCGATCTTCGTGCGTGAGGCAAACAACGTGATTGGTGAGCTCGGCCATGAGTTCCATGGTGCGATGGCGATGGTCCTGCATGGATTCACCCAGGCGCCGTTCTGGATAGCTCTGGCCGGATTCGCCACCGCAACCTGGATCTGGCTATTCAATCCCGGCATTGCCGACAAGGCCGAGAACGCCTTGCGTCCAGTCCACACGATGTTGATGAACAAGTACTGGTTTGACAATGTCTACCAGGCGGTATTCGCACGCGGCGGCATCGCGTTTGGTCGTGGTCTCTGGCGCGGAAGTGATGCCGCATTGATCGATGGCGCGATCAATGGATCCGCCAGTCTGATCGACCAGATTTCTGCACTCGTACGTCGGCTCCAGTCCGGCTATCTCTACCACTATGCTTTCGCGATGATTCTCGGCCTGATCCTGCTGCTTGGCGGATCGTGGTGGCTGTTCACGCGTATCGCTGCTTGATCGACGGGGAATGACGACCACCATGGCTCACTGGCCTCTTCTCAGTATTCTGATCTGGTTGCCGATTCTTGGTGCCGTCGCCGTGCTTGCGCTGGGGCGTGATCCGCGCGTCGCACGCTGGCTCAGCGTCATGGTTGCACTGGCAACCCTGGCGATGAGTATTCCGCTCTACCTCGGCTACGACGCCGTTGGTGGCGGCATGCAATTCATCGAATCGCATGCCTGGATCAACGCGCTCAAGGTCACCTATGGCCTCGGCGCCGATGGTATTTCGGTCGCGCTGATCGTGCTGACCACCTTCACCAGCGTGCTCGTCATCATTGGTTCGTGCGGACCGATCGACAAGCGTGTGTCGCAGTACATGGCCGCGATGCTCGCACTCGAAGGCATGCTCATCGGTGTCTTCGCCGCGACCGATGCCTTGCTGTTCTATGTGTTCTTTGAAGCGATGCTGATTCCGATGTTCATCATCATCGGTGTCTGGGGCGGACCTCGTCGTGTCTACGCGACGCTGAAATTTTTCATCTACACCTTCCTCGGCTCGATCTTCATGTTGATCGGCCTGATCTACCTGCACATGAAAACCGGCGAATTCTCGCTCTCGGCTTTCGCACAGGCGGGTTTGAGTTCGAAGGAGCAAGCCTGGTTGTTCTTCGCCTTCCTGATTGCTTTCGCGATCAAGGTGCCGATGTGGCCGGTACATACCTGGTTGCCGGATGCCCACGTCGAGGCGCCGACCGGCGGCTCGGTGATTCTGGCCGCGATCATGCTCAAGGTCGGTGGCTACGGCTTCATCCGCTTCTCATTGCCGATCACACCCGATGCCTCGCAGGAATATGCGTGGGTCGTCATCGCGATGTCGCTGGTCGCGGTGGTCTACATCGGCTACGTCGCCCTCGTCCAGGACGACATGAAGAAGCTGATCGCCTATTCATCTATCGCGCACATGGCTTTCGTCACGCTCGGCATCTTCATCGCGCTGGCCCTGGTTCGCGAACACGCCAATCCGGACGCGGCACGCCTTGGCATGCAGGGTGCAATGGTGCAGATGATCTCGCACGGCTTTGTTTCCGGTGCGATGTTCTCGTGCATCGGCGTACTTTACGAGCGGCTGCATTCGCGCATGATTCGTGACTACGGCGGTGTGCTCAGCGTGATGCCGTGGTTCGGTGGATTCTTCATTCTGTTCGCGATGGCCAATTGCGGACTTCCGGGCACCAGCGGATTCGTTGGCGAGTTCATGGTCATCCTTGCCGCGTTCCAGGACAATTTCTGGATTGCTGCCGTCGCCGCGTTTACGTTGATCATCGGTGCGGCTTATACGTTGTGGCTGGTCAAACGCGTGATCTTCGGCGAAGTCACCAATCCCAAGGTCGCCAAGTTCAAGGACCTCGATGCACGTGAATGGATCGTGCTCGGATCGTTCGCCGCGGCCGTGCTTGCCGTCGGTGTCTATCCGAAACCGCTGATCGACTTGATGGACAGCTCGGTGCTGCAGATCGTCAACGCGCTGATGCTGAGCAAGGTTTGAGAATCTGATGACAATGACATTCAATCCCGCCGATCTGGTCGCGATCCTGCCCGAGCTGGTTCTGCTCGGAGCAACCTGCGCAATTCTGCTCATCGATCTTTTCATCAAGCCGAGTCAGCGCAACATAACGCATTGGCTCTCGATCGTGGCGCTCGCGGCCACCGCGTTTTTTGTCTGGCGTGGCGCCCCGGCAATGGGGCAGGGCACGACGGCCTTCAACGGCATGTTCCTGCACGATGGCATCAGCGTTGTGCTCAAGCAATTCATCCTGCTCATGAGTGGCTTGAGCCTGCTCTACGGGCGCAACTACATGCGCGAGCGGCAACTGCTGATCGGCGAGTTCTATCTGCTGATCCTTTTCGCGACGCTCGGCATGATGTTGCTGGTTTCTGCCGGTAGTCTGGTCACGGCCTATCTCGGTCTTGAATTGCTTGCACTGTCTTCCTACGCACTGGTCGCGCTGAATCGCGATTCGGCGATTTCCGCTGAAGCGGCAATCAAGTATTTCGTCCTCGGCGCACTCGCGTCTGGTTTGTTGCTGTATGGCATGTCGATGGTCTACGGCGCGACCGGCACTCTCGATCTGGCCCGCATCAGCGCATCGATCGGTCAGGTGGAACATCCGGGATGGCTTGCGTTTGGACTAGTCTTCATCGTCGCAGGTGTTGCGTTCAAGCTTGGCGCTGCACCGTTCCACATGTGGTTGCCCGACGTGTATCAGGGCGCGCCGACCGCAGTCACTGTCTTCATCGGTTCGACTCCCAAGATCGCGGCGTTTGGTCTTGCCTATCGACTGTTCGAAGGTGGCCTTGGCCCGTTGAGTCAACACTGGACCTTGATGCTGGCCATCTTGGCTGTCTTCTCTCTCGCGGTCGGCAACCTGTTTGCGATCGCGCAGACCAATCTGAAGCGCATGCTGGCCTACTCGACGATTTCGCATGTCGGCTTCATGCTGCTTGGTTTCGTCGGTGCATCGCCCTCCGGATTCTCGTCCGCGATGTTCTACATCATCAGCTACACCCTGACCGCTGCCGTTGCCTTCGGCATGATCGGCCTTCTCGCCCGCGCCGGATTCGAGTGCGAGGAAATCGATGACTTCAAGGGTCTCAATCAGCGCAGCCCTTGGTATGCGGGGATCATGGCCATCGCGATGTTCTCGCTGGCCGGCGTGCCACCGCTGTTCGGTTTCTTCGCCAAGCTGCTTGTGCTCAAGGCGGCGATTGATGCGGGTTTCATGTGGCTCGCGATCGTTGCGATCGTGTTCGCGATTATTGGTATCTACTATTACTTGCGCGTTGTGAAGGTCATGTACTTCGACGCCGCAGCGGATACCTCGGTGCTGCCGCTGCCGGCAGATATGCCATTGCGTTGGATGATTTCGTTGAATGGTCTCGCGTTGATCGTGCTCGGGTTTGCTTGGGGGCCGTTGTTTGATTGGTGTAATCGGGCTTTTGGTATCTAGGTTTACTGACGGCTACCGAGGTGGCCGTCATCCAGTGACTGTGATCATCTAAAGCCGAAGCCCGCCCCTATCCGCCGCTCGTCGCCCCTGCGCAGGCAGGGGCCCAGTGCCTTTGCTCATGAATTTGCGCATCTAGAGCACGCTCTTTCATCGCGCGGCATCCTTGCCTTTTTTCACTCGCTTCCAGCGAGCGAGTGTCTTCTCTTTGCGTGGCCAAAGAGAAGGCACCAAGAGAAAGGCCACCCCACATTCGCGCCTTACGCACAGTCCCTGTGCTCCAGGTGCGCGAGCCTGCTACGGGGTTCGCCGACAGTCCATCCGTGGACTGACGTCGAACTGGCCCACGTCGTGTGGGCCATCCTTCGGACTTTTCCTCCGCAGTCTCGCCGCGATCGAGGGGACCCCAGTAGCGCGCATCGTGCGCGGCAAAGCAGGAGTCAAAACCCCCTCGGCAACCGCTCCTGCGTTGCCCTACCTCCTGCATCCATTCAGTCGTCATCCGCCCTTCGGGCACCTTCTCCCGCGGTGCGGGAGAAGGAAATTCAAGAGCCGCTTCAATCTTGCCCAATATGCTTTGACTTTGCTGCGCAGGATGCGCAGTAATGGGCCCCCTGAGCGGCGGCGAAGTGACGTAGGAAAGCCCGCAGGGTGGGCGCAATGGATTGCGCCCAGTTTGGCGTCAGTCCAAGGATGGACTGTCGACAAACCCCGGAGTCACTTCGCGAACTCGGAGGGCAGGACGCCTGCATGGATGCAGGTGGTAGAGCAACGCAGGAGCAGTTGCCGAGCCCGGAGAGCGTCGCTTCGGGGTGGCCTTCTCTTTGGTTACTTTTCTCTTGGCCACGCAAGAGAAAGTGACTCGCTCGCCCGAGGCTAGTGAAAAAAGGCATGGATGCCGCGTGACGTAGGAGCGTGCTCTGACCAGGCAGAGTCACTGGGCCCCTGCGTTCGCAAAGGCGACGAGGCGTTCAAAGCGTGTGAAAAAAACGTGGGGAGGTCGCGTGACGAAGGCGCGCGATTTGAAAGTACAAAGTCACGGGATCCCTGCCTCGGCGTTAAACAAGAAGACCATGAACAAGAAAGAGGCGCGATTGCCTTGCGTGATTCCGAGCAGGTCGTTACAATGCGCGGCTCTGATGCGGGGTGGAGCAGTCTGGCAGCTCGTCGGGCTCATAACCCGAAGGTCGCAGGTTCAAATCCTGCCCCCGCTACCAGGTTTTCCAGCGAA
>JBBQTY010000219.1:0-6560 GCA_038234445.1 Lysobacterales bacterium | reverse complement strand
CCAATCCTCGCGCACTGCGCAATCGCCAAAGACCGGACTCAACGTATTGCGGCCGACCTCCTTGCCGTCCTCGGTGACGATCCAGCTGCCGAGCAACATGCGCAAGCGCTGATGCTTGGCGGTGTTGCAGTCGGGCATCGACGCGGGCGGCTTTTTCGATTCTTCTGCGGCTGCGTTCATGGCGGAACTCCCGATCAGCGAGGCGACCAGCACGGCGGTGTGAATCATGCCGAAGGAACGGTGCATGGCGAATCTCCCGAGTTGTCCGCGCGGATGCGAGGCCTGCATTGACCCATATGCGGCAGGCGGCGGCAATGCGCCAGAAGGCATGCGACGCGCTTGAATCAGATGCCAAGATCAGAATTCCGTTACGGACTTTCATGTGGCTCGACTTCACGGCCAAGGTGCAGATGAATTTGTGACGGCCGCAGGTGGCTCGTGCTCGCATGTTGCTCGCTCGACGGGCATCATCGGCACGCGTCTGCGCTGGCCCCAAAACTATGGAGAATGTCCCGATGTCGAGATTGACATGGATTGCAATGCTGCTGATTTGCAGCACGCTCATGGGGCGAGCTGTCGCTGCCGAAACGGCTGCGCCGACGATCAAGCAAGTCAGCCTGCGGTACGGCAACTTGGCTCTTGAGTTCAGCGAACCGATGCTGACCTGGCTCGGCAACACGGCGCCAACCGGTTTTGATATCGATCCGCCATTTCGCTGCAACTGGTCGTGGTCCAGCGATACCCAGTTGAGTTGCTACGACTCTCAAATGGATTCAATGCTGCCGGCGACGCGCTATCGGATCTCGATCCATGGCGGGTTGTGGTCGCAGCAAGGCAGCGAGATCGCCGCGCAACAGCTTTCTGTCGACAGTCCGCGACCGGAAATCGAGGAATCAAGGATCCAGCGCTGGAACGATGGCGTGCCGGTGCTCGAGTTGACGACCAATATGCCGGTGACCTCGGCCGCGCTGCGCTCGGTCTTGTCGTTGACTGAGGATGATCGCGCCCTCCACTTTGATCTGCATACCACTGACGGCGCGACAACGACGAACGAGTCCGCAGGAAGCAAGCGCTGGCGGATCGACTATTTGCCGAGCGATGCTGCCATGCACGTGCTGGCCTTGCGGGTAAGGCCCGGTCTGCTTGAGACGCGGGGAACCCTCGCGGGCGTCCAAGATGCCCTCCTGCTCCGCGCAAGAATCAACGAGTCGCTCCGGCTGCGACTGGTCGGTTGCAGTGCCGACTTTGCAAACGGCTACGCCTCGCATGGGGTGGACGTCAGCGATGATTCCGATCAGCCGGTCTCGATTGACTGTCCCGCCGGCGTGGAGTTGGCTCTCGAATTTTCCCAGGCACCCTCTGCAGCGTCAATCGAACAATTGCGCCAGCGCCTTCCGTCCGGCCTGCGCTATGTGACGCTCGATGCGCCGCCGGTCTATCCCGAGTCTGGCAGCGACCTCAAAGTGCATGATCGTCCGGGGCATTTTCTGCGTCTGCTCAGCGATCGCCCGAAGCAAACCTTCGCATTCGATATTCCGGAGTCGATGACCTCGGAGGATGGCGAGCACATCGTCCGGCCGCTTCAGATCAGTATTCGGACGGCTGATTTTCTGCCGAAACTTGTGCTGGCGCCGGCGCGCCTGCTGTTGCCACTCGGCAAGCGTCCGCCACCGATCATCTCGATGCTCAACGTACCCACGCTCGAACTGACCCAGGCGGAATTGGGCGCGGGCCAAGCCTCGTCGCAAAGTTCGACTCTTACCCGTGCGACGACGAATGCGCTGGCAAGACGAGCACCGCCGAAGCCGCAACGTGAGATTTGGAAGCACGGTGGATTTATCGAGGGGACGCTGAAGGGACCGCCCAATCCGAATCGTTACGACGCCTACCAATCCGGCTATGCAATGGCCTATGCCTCGTTCAATGTCAGCGCGAGTCGGGCTGGCAACCAAGTCCTGGTCTGGGTGACCGACTGGGAAGGCGCGGCGCCGATTGCCGATGCGACTGTCGAATTGCTGCAAACTGACCGTTCACGTTCGCTGTCAGCGCTGGCGTCGGCGAAGACCGCCACCGACGGAGCGGTCGTCCTCGACGTGCCGAATTGGGACAAGCTCAAGTCGATCAATGGCCTGATCGTGCGTGTGACGCAGCGCAACCGGCGCGCCGTCCTGCCATTGGACCGCGTGCTTGACAGACAAAGAAGCAATGAAAAGGAGCAGGCTTACGGCACGCCGAGCGAGGGTGAGGCGCTGGATTGGGGCGTCTCCGATCGCCCGCTTTATCGACCAGGCGATACCGTGCACTACCGGCTCTGGCTGCGCGAGCGCCAGCGCAATCATTTGCGCGCATCGACGCGCTTCGGTGAGATCACGCTGCGCTTGAGAGCGCAGTACGACAACACCCTGATCAGCGAAGTCAGCGCGGTGCCGGATGCGTTCGGCAGCATCACCGGCGAGTTCAAACTGCCTGAGACGATTCATGACAACAACTACTGCATTTCGAGCGAAGAGGACCGCTGGGGCTCCGGTAGTGGTGCCTGTTTTCGGGTGAGCGGCTTTCACCTCAACAATCTTTGGGCGGAGCTCAAGGTCGATCGAACTGTGGCGCGCGATGGCGATTCGGTTTTGCTGGATGCCGTGGCGGGCTATTTTTCCGGCGGCCCGGCGGTTGGCGCGAAAACCGAATTCCAATCATTGTTGACGCCCCTTCGGCTGGAGGACGCCTACCCGGCCTGGCGCTCATTTACCTTTATCGACCCCTACACGAACACGGCTGGCAGCGGCGGCGAAGGTTTCGACGAGGCTCTGCAAGGCAGCCTGCTGACCGATGCCGATGGCCACGTCAGGCGAACGATCATCCTGCACAGTCCGCGCGTTTCCGAACCTCTTCAACCGCGTGACGAGAAACCAATTCCATTCGGCAATCTCGACCTGACCGTTTCTAGCCAAACCTCGGCGAGCAACTGGGCCTCGGCGCCAGCCAAACTCCTGTTCAGTCGCTATCCGCGCTTTGTCGGGCTCAAGGTTTCGCCATGGTGGCTGCGCTCGGATGCCGATCCTGTCGTTGAGGCTATCGTGATCAGCGAAAAAGGCGAGCGCGTAGCGGACGCCAGCGTTGCCATCCAGATCGAGGAATTCAGTTCCGTGCAGCAAGCTGACGGGACTCGCGGCAAAGTCATCGCGCGCTGCACCGTGTTGTCAGGGAAGTCGAGCACGTGTCCGTTCCGTGCGCAGCAATCGGGCATGGTGCGGTTCCGCGCAAGCAGCGATGGAGCCGCCTCGACCACGGTCGATCGTTACGCTTCGGTTGGAGAAACCTGGGAGTCGGCGGAGGACGAGCAGAAGGCCAGTCTGACCGCAGAGGACGATCACCCGGCCATCGGCGCGAGCGCAGAACTGATTCTTCAGCAACCGTTCGCCGAGGCCCAGGTTCTGATCAGTGTTGAGCACGGCCAGGTGCTCAAGCACTGGATCGAGCACGTCCGTTCGCCGGTCAGTCGCCTTTCGGTTCCGATCGAGCGCGATTGGCTGCCCGGGGTAACGATCAACGCCGTGATCATTGATGCGGGCGATGCGGCTTTCGGGCCGAATGCATCGTCAGCTAACCTGATCAAGCTCGCCAGTACGGATCTCTATCCGCTGGGCGATGCCGGATCACAGCCATTGATCCTGTCGCTGGATCGCAATCAGGTTCGACCAGGCGAGGCCGTCCAGATTCATCTGCACAATCCGCGCAGCAGCGCCGTGCAGGTCACCCTGGCCGTCGTCGATGACGCGGCGCGCGCACTGGTTCCAGAGTTCATCGACGCGGCCAATCCGGCAGGTAAAGCCTGGCTCGGCAAGCTTCACGATTGGGAAGTACCGAGCTGGTATGGCTTGGCAAGCTGGCCGCGGCACGCCGAAACGCCATCCGATTCGCCGCAATCGATCTTCCACTTCATTACCGAGAGTGACGATAGACTCGATACGATTGTCGTCACCGGCTCGAACATCCGCGCGGCCGATGTCTTCCTGAAGGCCCCTCTCGCCGATCACTCATTGGGACGCCCGGCCTCGGCATCGTCGATGGTCAATGCCTTGCGCAGTCGTTTCGCCGAATCGGCATTGTGGAAAACCGACATTGTCATGCCAGCCGGATCCGAGCAGACGATTAAGCTCGATCTTCCGGACAACCTCACGCGATGGCGCGTGCTCGCCTGGGCCGCCGATGCGGCCGATGGCTTCGCCTTGAGTGAAGCGACGGTCGAGACGTCACTGCCGATTGAAGTTCGCAGCGATGCGCCGACGCGCGTGTTTCCCGGTGATCGTGCCACGGTGCGTGCCAGTGTCCGCGCGCATGGAAGCGATGCGCGCATCGAGGCGCAGCTGCAGGCCAAGGGCGCCGGTGTCGATACCAGCGCGCATTGGACTCGGTCGCTGGCATCGAATACGGAACAATCAATTTCACTGCTGGCCAACCCGAGCACGGTCGGCGCGATTGCGGTCGAGGCGCGAGCGCGCGGCAAGTCCGCCAAGGATGGCGTCGGCGCGCTGATCGAGGTGGCTTCGCCGACGATACACGAGCGCTTGCCGGTAGCTGGCTGGCTGCCGACAGAGGGCGTGCGATTGAAGCTGCCGGATCTGCCTCCCGACGCATCCAGCCCAAGAATCAGCATCGAAGCCAGCCGTGGTCTCGGCGCCGAGGCGCGCGCCTGGGCAGACGGCTTGCGCGACTACCCGCATCGTTGCTGGGAGCAGACCTTGAGTCGCGCGGTTGGCGCGGCGGCAGCCATTCGTCTCGGCTTCGCGGCAAGCGACTGGCCCGATGCCGACAATCTTGTCGCCGAGGCACTGCGCAGTGCCGGACAGTTTCAGGATGACCAAGGCGAATTCCACTTTTTTGCTGGCGAGTACGGCCGCGACATCACGCCGCCGAGCGTGATGCTAACCGCCTATACGGTGCAGGGCTTTGCCTTCCTGCATGCCCTCGGCTACGAGATTCCAGCGCAGATCGATCAGCGCGCAAGAGAAGCGCTGGCAGAGCGCCTCGATCCAAAGCAACCGGGGCGGACGCGCGCAACAACAGCCTACGAAGACGAGGAGATCGTTGCAGCGGCAGCGGTGATCGGAGCCGTCGTGCCTGCCAACACCCTCGATGCGATGTGGAGCGGACGCGCACAATTGAGCTGGTATGGCCGAGCCAATCTTGCACGTACGTTGGCCTCACAACCGCAAGCTTTGCCGCAACGTACGGATCAGCTTGAACAACTCGTTGCCGAACTTCGCCTCGCCGGAGCGAAGCAAGGCATGACCCGCTCGATTGCCGAGAAGCACGACTTCAGCTGGCCGTTCCAATCGCGCACCCTCGATCAATGCGGAGTGCTTGGCGCACTGAAGCATCTCGACCACGCTAGCGATGCGCTTGTTGTTCGCGAGGAGTATCTGCGCGGGCTTGCCGATTTGTACGCCGGTGGTACCGCGACACTCGATACGCAGGCGAGTGCGCAGTGCCTGATGACCCTGGTCGAGCTGATGCCCGATTCGTTCAATGTCGATGCGCCGGTTTCGTTCGACGTCTCAGTCGCCGGAGTCTCGACGCAACTGCCGCTCAAGCCCGGTCAGTCGACGACCACCTGGTCGCACGATGCCTCGCGACTTTCTTCGCCGCTGGCGTTGCGCGCAACTGAAGGCGGCGATTCCCTGCTCAGCTACGTTGCCCGTCTGGAATACGACATTGATGGTCGGCAATCCTCACCGTCAGCGATTGGTTTTCTGCTCGAACGTCGCTACAGCGTGATCCGTGATCATGCGTGGAAGGACATTGCGACCGCGGATCTGCGCGAAGGCGATTGGGTGCGCATCACCCTGCGTCTGAATACCTCGCGCATGCGTCGTTTCGTGGCGATATCCGACAGCGTCCCGGGTGGCTTGCGCCCCACCGATCTCGAACTGTCGGGAGTCGCCGATGCCGAGGTTATCGGCCTCGCCAGTGCCGGCAGTCCGTGGTTTCCCGCACGCCAGATCGATGATCGCCATGCGCGCTTCTACAGCGAGCAGCTACCGCCCGGAACCCACGAGGTCCACTACTACGCTCGCGCCACGCATGCCGGTCGCTACGCGTCCCTGCCGGCGGTCGCGGAACTCATGTATGGGAGCGCCTCCGTATCGCGAACAAAAGCGGCGACGCTGACGATAGGTGAGCCACGCAGTATCACCTCGCCGTAGAGACGGCCGCACTTGATCGCGCTTGCTGGGTACGGCATCCAAACGGCAGAAAGTGGTTCTCCGCCGCACTCATTGGCCAGGGGCCTATCCAATTGGGTCGCCGTTTGAGCGCCGTCACCGGGATCGCGGCGATCCTCAAAAGTCAGGCAACGTCCGTCGACACGCGAAACCAGCATCACCATCGGAATTTGGTTCTCTCTCGCAGCAACGGCGACTTGAGCAATCCCCATTACACTGGACTCCTATCGCATCGCAGGGTGCAACGGATGGGTATGCGTAACGGCTTGCTCGCTCTCGCTCTGCTGCCATCCATGGTCGCAGCGCTGGAGCCGGCCGTCGTCGCGCCTGCAGCGGTGA
>JBBQTY010000218.1:0-6599 GCA_038234445.1 Lysobacterales bacterium | reverse complement strand
GACGATTCGTGGGCTTCGGTGAACCAGCTTTGCGCGGACGTGGACATGCGGACTTCCTTGAATTTGACAAGTTTGCGGGTGCGCACGATGGTCGCGCGCAAGCCTCCGATTGTAGCGGTTCGTATCCGATCGCGGCAGATGGAGGGACTTTTGTCACCGGGGGCGATTCAGTATTGACGGCGCGTCGTGCGCATGGCTTTTGGCACGCTTGGGCGATGCATGCGTGATTTACCCTCGTTGATCGACTTTGCGAGGATTCAGACATGCGCAACTTTACGCAGGCTGCCATCTTGGCCGCCCTGACCCTGTTCAGTGTCCAGTTGCCCAATGCTTTTGCCGCTGATGGCCCCAAGCCTGACGGCGAAGCAGCGCCCAAATCGGATTTCAACTTGCCGCCATTACCCGCTGAGGCGAAGGTCACCCAAAGCACCGTCGTCGACGGCGCCACGCTGAAGTACACGGTGAGCATCGGCGCATTGCCGGTGCGTGATTCGAAAGGCAAGACGACCGGCGAAGTCGTCTATACCGCGTATACGATGGCCGGCGCGAATCGTCCGGTGACATTTGCCTTGAATGGTGGCCCGGGCGCCTCTTCGGTGTATCTGAACCTCGGTGCGATCGGTCCGAAGAAAGTCAAGTTTGGTGTCGAAGGCGATTCACCTTCGGCCGATCCGACCATGCACGACAATCCGGATACCTGGCTCAGCTTCACCGATTTGGTCTTCATCGATCCGATCGGCACCGGCTACAGCCGCGCGCTCGTCGATGACAAGCAGGCGACCACGGATTTCTACAGCACCGACGTCGATATCGAATACTTGTCGCGGATCATGGTCGACTGGCTGGTCAAGAAAGGCCGAATGAATTCGCGCAAGTATTACGCCGGCGAAAGCTACGGCGGCTTCCGCGGCCCGCGCATTACCGAATATCTGCAGACCCGGCTAGGCGTTGCGATGAGCGGCGTCATCCTGGTTTCACCGTATCTCGATCCTTCGGCGTGGAGTGATGACACGGTTTCCCCGTTGCCGTGGATGACCACATTGCCCGCGATCGCCGCTGCGCATCTGGAGCGTCAGGGCAAGCTCAGTGAAGCGACCATGGCACCGGTCATCGCCTATACGCGCGGCGAGTACGCGAATACGTTGATGAAAGGCCGCTCTGACCCCGCAGCCACCGAGGCGATGATCGCAAAAGTGACCGAGCTGACCGGGCTTGATCCATTGTTCGTCAAACGCTCAGGTGGTCGGATTGAAACCCAGGCTTACCTGCGCGAGGTGTATCGCGCCGAGGGCAAGCTCGGCAGCCGCTACGATTCCAACTTCACCGCGTGGGATCCGTTTCCGAACGCGCCGCGTCAGCAAGCCGGTGATCCGATTCTCAATGGCATCATCGCGCCGACGACCACGGCGATGGTCAACTTCGTCACCCAGACCGTCGGCTGGAAGGTCGATGGGCGCTACAACGCACTGAGTTACGACGTCGGACATCTCTGGCATCAGGATGACGATGCCGAGGAAGGATCGGTGAGCCAGTTGCGCAAGGCAGTCGCCAATGATCCCCGTCTGCGCGTGCTGATCGCGCACGGCTGGGATGATCTGTCGTGCCCATTCATGGTTTCGCTGCTTGCGGTCGACCAGATGCCGGCGATGGGTGATGCGAGCCGGGTTTCGGTCAAGAATTATCCGGGCGGTCACATGTTCTATTCGCGCCCGGACAGTTCGGCAATGCTGCTCAAGGACGTCAAGGCGTTGTACGACGCAAAATAGTCGTCGCACATTATCCGCAGAATCAGGTAGGCACGGTTACAATGCGCGCCCGTTTGGTTCCCGCGGCATACAGCCCGGACTATTCAAGGATACGCGTGATGGTCGCGCAGGACATTGGACTCACGCGGCGTTTCGGGATTGAGGCAATAGCGAGCGCTATTGCCGAATGAGCGAAAAGTCGCGTGGATTCAAGGGCCAAGCGAGCGCACGTGTACTTCATGAAAAGTCCGGGCTAGGCTCCCGACCGACGGAATTGATGCGTCCAAGCCTGCCGCTGCGACGTCGAACTCATCCGGAGGACACCATGAGCAATTCCTGGACGACAGACGACGCCCGCCACACCTACGCGATTGCGAACTGGGGTGAGGGTTATTTTGATGTAGGCGCTGATGGCGCCATCCTGGTCAAACCGCGTGCGGCTGACGGTCCGGCGCTGAACTTGCCGGCGATTATCGAGGCGGCGCGCGAGCGTGGTTTGCGGCTGCCGTTGCTCGTGCGCTTCGCCGATATTCTCGATGACCGTCGCACGCGTCTGCAGGCCGCGTTCGCCAAGGCGATGAGCGATTGTGACTATGCCGGCGGCTACACACTGATCTATCCGATCAAGGTCAACCAACAGAAGAACGTTGCGGGCGAACTGGCTGCAAGCGGTGGTGCGGGCTTTGGGCTTGAAGCCGGTTCCAAACCTGAATTGATGGCGGTGCTCGCACTGGCCAAGCGCGGCAGTGTCGTCATCTGCAATGGCTACAAGGATCGCGAATACATTCGTCTTGCGCTGATCGGGCGCAAGCTCGGGCTCGATGTTTTCATCGTCATCGAAAAACCCTCCGAGTTGCGTTACGTGATCGAAGAGGCCAAGTCGCTCGGCGTCGAACCGCTGCTCGGTGTGCGCATGCGTCTGAAAAGTCTCGGCGCGGGCAAGTGGCAGAACTCGGGCGGCGACAAGGCCAAGTTCGGCCTCACTCCGCGCCAGTTGCTCACACTGATCGACGAACTCAAGTCGGCCAATCTTTCGCATACGCTAAAACTTCTGCATTTCCACATGGGCTCGCAGATGTCGAACGTGCGCGATATCGCACGCGGCATGCGCGAGGCCGTGCGCTATTTCGTCGAGCTCTCACAGTTGGGATTGCCGATTCAGTACATGGATGTCGGCGGCGGCCTCGGCGTCGATTACGAAGGAACTCGATCGCGCTCGGAATGTTCGATCAACTACGGTCTCGATCAATACGCATCGAGCGTGGTCGGCGCGCTGGCCGAAGCTTGCGCCGAAAACAATCTGAAACAGCCGCATGTGCTGACCGAATCGGGTCGCGCGTTGACCGCGCATCATGCTGTGCTCGTGATCAATGTCAGCGAGATCGAGGAATCGCCGCGCGGTTCGATACCTGCCGTGCGCGACGATGAACCTGCCGTGCTGCGCCGGCTGCGCGAGGTGAATGCCGAGATCGGCAAACGTCCGCCGACCGAGCTCTATCATGAGGCGCAATACCATCTTGCCGAAGGCCAATCGTTGTACGCGCTTGGACAGTTTTCACTGGCCGATCGCGCCCAGCTCGATGATCTCTACTACGCGATCGTCAATGCGGTGCGCGCCCATCTGAAACCCGATGAACGCTCGCATCGCCAGGTACTCGATGAGCTCAACGAAACCCTGGTCGACAAGTACTTTGTCAACTTTTCGGTATTCGAATCAGCGCCCGACATCTGGGCGATCGATCAGGTGTTTCCGATCGTGCCGATCGCCGGCCTCGATCGCGAGCCGGATCGACGCGGCGTGATTGCCGATCTGACGTGCGATTCGGATGGCCGTATTGATCACTACGTCGACGTCGATGGGGTCGATGTCAGTCTGCCATTGCACTCGCCCAAGCATGGCGAAAGTTATCTGCTCGGTCTGTTCATGGTCGGGGCTTACCAGGAGACCCTAGGTGACATCCACAACCTGTTCGGTGACACCGATGCAGTGAGCGTCAAGCTGACCTCCGATGGCTACGAGCTTTGCCATCAGCGCCGCGGCGACACCACCGATCTGATGCTCGACTATGTTGGTTACGACCTCGGCGCATTGCGTGCCGAGTATCGCGACAAGATCGCCGCCGTCGGCATCGCCGGTGAAGAGGCGAAATCGCTGGAAGCGACACTCGAAGCCGGATTGACGGCCTACACCTATCTGGCGGAGACAACCGAATGAGCAACATCAAGGCGGGTTTTGTCGGACTCGGTGCGATGGGCCAGCCGATGGCCGGGCACCTGTCGCGTGCCGGAATGCTCGTCTCGGTATGGACGCGGACGCCAGCCAATACCAAGGCCATCGCCGCGGAACTGAATCTGGACGAACCGCCTTCGCTGGCTGAATTGGCGAAGCGCTGCAATGTCATCGCATTGTGCGTTCCGGCCGACGCAGACGTGCTCGCCGATGTCGAAGTAATCGCAGCCAACGCGCAGCCCGGCACGATCGTGATCGATCATTCGACGGTTTCCTCGGTGACCGCCGCCGAGGCACGCAATCGAATGCTCGCCGCTGGCGGCGAATTCATCGACGCGCCTGTTTCGGGCGGTGTCGAAGGCGCGCGCAACGGCAAGCTCTCGGTCATGGTCGGTGGCGAAGCGAGTGTGCTTGAGCGCGTGCGCCCGGTGCTCGAATGCTATGCGGCACGGATCAACCACATGGGCGGCATCGGCGCGGGCCAGAACACCAAGGCGGTCAATCAGGTACTGGTTGCCGGCATTGCCCAGGGCGTTTGCGAAGGCTTGGCACTGGGCGATGCGCTCGGCCTTGATGCCGAAACCCTGATCTCTACCTTGCTCAGCGGTGCGGCCGGCAACTGGTTCCTCGACAAGCGCGGCGCGACCATGCTGCGCGATGAATTCAAGGTCGGCTTCAAGTTGGCCTTGCTACACAAGGATCTGAAAATCGTGCGTGAACTCAGCCGAGATGCCGGAACCGATCGCAGTGTGATCGAGAAGTCGCTCTCCGACTATGCCGTGTTGATGGCTCAAGGGCATGGCGATGAGGATATTTCCGCATTGATCCGACTAAAACGCGCGAAACGTTAAACACATTGCGTGATGAACGGGGACGTGGCGCAATGAAATTCCAACGGATGCCGTGTTAAATAGCAGCTCGTTCGCCCAACGGAGCACTTCGTGCGTATCCCCCCTGTTTTCAATATCCTTTTTGGCATGATCCTCGCTGCACCGCTGCTCGCGGCGGCTGCGATCGCTCCGGCCGATCTCCAGCTTGTGCGCTGGCCCGATTCCAGCACCACGTTTGATCAACCTATTGCCTTCCGCGCGCCGATTGATGGCAGTGGCCGCGTTTTCGTCATCGAGCGCTGCGGCGCGATCCGCATCGTCAAGAACGGCAGCCTTCTGGTTACGCCCTTTGTTTCGATCAGTGTGAGTTGCAACGGCGAACAAGGCATCCTCGGCCTTGCTTTCGATCCGGATTTTGCCAGCAACGGGACCTTCTACGTTTCCTATTCAGCACCGAATAGTGACGCAGAGCTCGGCGCCAGCAATGATCATGTGCTGGCCCGCTACACGGTATCGACTCCCGGTTCGGATGTTGCCAATCCGGCCGGTCAGATTTTGCTGCGCGTCCCTGACATTGCCAATAACCACAATGGCGGCGATCTCCATTTCGGTCCGGACGGCTATATCTATTGGTCGATCGGTGACGGTGGCGTACAGGGAGATCCCAACGGTTTTGCCCAATGCACAGGACGCAAGAAGGCCAATAACAATCCAGCGACCTGCCACACGACCACCGGATCCGGGCCTACCTACTATCTGCTCGGCAAGATCCTGCGCCTGGACGTCCACAACACGACCGCATCGGCGAGCAATCTTTGCGGGGTCGGTTCCGGTCAACCGGCGTTGTACGCAATTCCATCAACCAATCCATTTGCCGATGCCGGCTCGTTCCCAAATGAGTGCGCCGAGATCTTCAACTGGGGTTTTCGCAATCCGTTCCGTTTCAGCTTTGATCGGCAAACCGGTGATCTGCTGATCGGCGATGTCGGCCAGAACCAGTATGAAGAAGTTGATTTCCAGGCTGCCGGCAGCGTCGGCCAAAACTTCCAATGGAATCAATGTGAAGGTCTGCATACTTACTCGGGGGGTGCCTTGGGTTGCACAGGCCCGGCCGGAAGCATCAAGCCGCGCATCGAGTACTCGCATAGTGGCGGACGCTGTTCAATCACCGGCGGCTACGTCTACCGCGGCCCATTGGTGCCCTTGCGCGGCCAATACATCTTTTCCGACTACTGCACGGGACCGATCTACATTGCCGCCAATCCAGGTGCCGGCATCGCCAGTTGGAGCTTTGAAACGCTCAGCGGCACGCCAGGGATGAATCCGATCGGCTATGGCGAGGATGCACAGGGCAACCTGTACGTGGGAAGCCAGGGCGGAAATGCCTATGTTTTCTACTCGGCCAGCGCGGCCGATCTGATCTTCGCCGACGGCTTCGACAACTGAGCAGCGATACGAATCACGAATCACGCACCGTGGCCATCCACCACGGCGCGTGTCTTTTTCTGATTTTGATTTGTCAAAAGAGACTCTCTGATGAACTCGTCACGCGTGCGCCGAACCGCTGCTAGCTATTTCGGTCAAAACGAACCGGATTGAAAATCGTGGATCGCCTCGGCAATCTGCTCGGGCGTATTCATCACGAACGGACCGTATTTGGCCACCGATTCCCTGAGTGGCTTGCCGGCAACGAGGATCAAGCGTGCAGGCCTTTCTCCGGCGATGAGTCGCACGCGTTCGCCATCTGTCAGCACGGCGAGTTCGCCGCGCGCGACCGCCTTCTCATCGGCATCG
>JBBQTY010000217.1:0-6600 GCA_038234445.1 Lysobacterales bacterium | reverse complement strand
CGAACCAGATGTCACCATTGGGTGCCCTGGCCATTGCGAATACGCCCAATTGAGCAGGGATGGTGACCGTAGCGGCGATCCATTGCTGGCTTCCTGCATCCATCACGAACGCGATTGGATCGGTTAGGTTCTGTGCCGCCTGGTTGTGAAATATGCCAACCACGGGCTCACTGTTGGCAGTGGTGGTCAACGCAAAGATGTTGTTGCTGATGGTCACATAGGGAATGGCCGGCAACGCCGCAAACGAGCCGGTTGCATCCAATGCGTTTTGCGCCTTGTAGATGACGCCCAGTCCGCCACCACTGAGCAGGCCGTAGTAGATGCTGTGATCGGGTGCTACGGCCAGTCGCGGATGAAAGCCCGCTGGTAATCCGGAGGCCCACAATCGCCATGGTGACGACTGAGCGTGGGTCGTTGATGGAAGCGCGAGGGCGTAAACGGCCAACGTGACGAGGATTGCAGGTAAGCGGGCAGGGCTCGGCATGCGGATCACCTTTCAGGAGGAAAGCGTTGCAGTCTGTTCCTCACGCAATAATGGAGTTGCGCATAATCGCTGAGGATGTCAACACTCCTAACGCCATGCGGCGACTCGCCTGGACATTTCACATGATGGGCGCGCCGCTTCCCAATTCACTCTCCTTGGGTCAATTCGCTCGTGGTGAGTTCGAGTAGCGACAGGCAATCCGTATTGGCTTCTTCCAGTTTCTTGTCGCGGGAGTAACCAAACTCTGTTCCGTTTGCGAATACGGTTACCGAGTAGCGGTCCCCATCGAGGCTTACCGATTTGTTGACCGCGATTCGGCCAATATCCTGAATTCGAACGTAGCTATATCCGCCTCGCTCATTTAGCGTGAGACGTATCCAACGATTCTTGTACCTGTCCATCCAATTGTCCTCAACGTTGCCACGAGTATTCACGGCGCTGCCAGTTCGCGTAGCAGTGTGTCAGGGGCAGGGCCAAGCACTCGCCACGCGACCCGACGAGATGCAAATGTTCCGCGGTAGTGACCGCCGAGCGAATATGGCATCGGCGGTCCTTGTATCAAACTTACTCGAAGCCGTCCGCGAAGACCTTGTCGATATAGAATTCGCGCGTCGTCTTGATCGTGCTGCCCGAGGAATTGTCGGTTCCTGAACTCAGTTGACCGACCGCTTGCAAATAGAAATTTTGCGCCAGTGGCGGTACGAGTCCGAAATAGGCCCAGCCGCCGCCTACGCGCTGCATGGTTCCGATAGGTGAGCTGCCCTTGAAGTTGTAGTAATTTAGTTGCGGTGGGCTCGCCAATTCCGGGCTGGATCCCGAGCGTAACCAAGTCACCGTTGAGCCCGCGATTCGCAACGATTCCACTGCAGCTTGTTGGGTTCGCAGGCGCGCTATTCCATCGCGTGGAAGGGCACCAATGATGGTGAAATCACCGCCTACTAGCAGCTTGCCGTCCTTCTGTTGTGCGAGTCCGTACACGGCGCCGTTTGGATTGGGAACGAAGGTCAAGTCCAGGCTGCCGTCTGCGCTTAGTCGTGCGAAATTGGTCAAGGCAACACCATTGACTGCCGTGAACGATCCTCCGATTGCCAGTCGGCCGTCCGCCTGAAGTACCAGAGAATATATATCGTTGTCCACGTCTGCATTGAACGCGGCGTCCGCTGAGCCGTTGGCGTTCAGTCGTGCAAGATGATTTCGCTGCTGGCCTCCGATATTCGTGAATTGGCCACCCGCAAGAATCTTCCCATCGGGTTGCACGACGACCGTAGAAACGATGCCGTTCGCATTGGGATTGAAGCTCGCATCGGCACTGCCATCAGCATTCAATCGCGCAATGCCCGAGCGAGCCTGGCCACCAATATTTGAGAAGAATCCGCTGGCAAGAATCTTGCCATCTGACTGCAGTGCCATGGAGAATACGATGCCGTTTGCATCGGGATTGAAGCTGGTATCGAGGCTGCCATCGCCGTTCAGGCGCAGAATGCGATTGCGCGTCTGATTGAAGGCCATGGTGAATTGGCCGCCAACAAGGATCTTCCCGTCCGGCTGCTCGAGGATTGCGAGCACGGTGTCATTCAAGCCCGGATTAAGGCTGGTGTCGAGACTGCCATCATTGAACAAGCGAGCAATACGGTTTCTAGTAATAATGCCAATACTGGTAAACGCACCACCAAGTAGCATGCTTCCATCATGCTGTTGTGTCACCGCGTAGACGATACCATTCGTGCTCGGATCGAAGCTGACATCGAGCGTTCCGTCGCTGGTGAGGCGCGCCACTCCTTTGCGTGTATCTGCCCCGACAGCGTTGAATGCGCCGCCCAGGACCACCATGCCGTCTGACTGCACCGAAATGGCGTAGGTGGTGGAATTCGGGGAGACAAGGAAAGTGGCTTCCAGGCTGCCGTCCGCATCCAGCCGAGCGATGTGATTGCGCGTCTGCAAATTGACGCTGTTGAATACACCTCCCAGCAAAACCTTGCCATCGGCTTGCAGCGCAAGCGCGTTGACGGAACCGTTGGCGTTTGGGTTGAAACCAGTATCGAAGTTGCCCAGCGGATCGATTCGCGCGAGGCGGTTACGGGTGGATCCAGCCACGTTGGTAAACGGGCCGCCGAGCAGAATGCTCCCGTCCGTTTGCGTCGCCACCGCGAACACATTGCCATTGACTGAGACATTTACGCTTGCGTCAAGAATGCCGGTTGAACTGACCATGGCGATCCGACTGCGTGCCTGTTTGGAAATATTGCTGAAAGCTCCGCCAAGCACGATGCTGCCGTCGGCGCGCTGAGCGAGCGCGTAGACGTTGGAGTCGACTTCTGGGCTGAAGCTGCTATCGGCACTGCCATTGGCGTGCAGTCGTGCAATATGGCCATGTTGCTGCCCGTCGATAGCCGTAAACGCTCCGCCCAGAACCACTTTGCCATCCGGCTGCATGGACAGCGCGTAGACCGTGTTGTCAGCATTCGGGTTGTAGGCACTATCCAGGGTGCCATCGGTATTCAGACGCGCGATCCGGTTACGCGATTGTCCGCCAATGAATAAAAACGAGCCGCCGAGCAAGATCCGGTCGTCCGCCTGGATTGCCAGTGCGGAGATTTTGTTGTCCACGCTCGCGGTGAACGCCACATCCAAGGCGCCATTGGCATTGATTCGCGCAATATGATTGTGCGCGGCGCCCCCGACAAAGGTGAACGTGCCGCCGACCACGATCTGACCATTGGCTTGCACTGCGATCGCATTGACATCGCCATCGAAGGGTATCGACTGAAAGGATCCGTCGACACTGCCATCAAGATTGAGTCGTGTAAGGTGGGCACGGGACAGGTTGCCAACTGTAGCGAAGGCTCCGCCGATCACGGTTTTTCCATCCGCCTGTACGGCCATGGCGAATACCGTGCCGTCGGCATTCGGATTGAAGCCGTCATTCGAGCTTTGCGCTTGGCTGGCGGTAGGCAAGACAATCGCGCCGAGCATGGCAAGCGTGACGATGCCTGCCTGGATTCGCTGAGCGATCGGCTTGCAACTCGATATTTCGTGGCCGATCGTAATTAATCGCGTGATATGCATGTTGGGCTTCCTGAGAAAGAGCTTTCTGGAGCGGGTACAAGTTCGGTGCGGTTCGGTAGCATGGATCGCGAGTGCCGCGAGAGAGGCGCGCGCGAGGTGCGCCGCTACCTCCTCTTGTTTTCAATGATTGCTGTGGAAAAATAGTGCGGCTGTCTATCCAAAACGCGGTTTGATCGCAAACTTGGACATCGTTTGATGGAAGCGGAACAGGCTTCTCGTCAGACAGTCGTTCGCCAGCGTTGCGAGCGAATGATTTTGGCGGCGAACGTTTGACCGGCATATCCAGGAGAAGAGATGGCCGAACTGAAGCTTGGGTCTCCTTGTCGCGTCTCGTGTTGTTGCTTGGTAGTCGGTTCGACCTGTGGTCGAACGCTTTCGGTGAGGGTGGCGAAAAGCGTCAGCGCGCAGCGCCGACCCACAGGGGCGAAGCCAGGCTCTGGGTGGGTTCGACTTGTGGTCGAACGCTTTCGGTGAGGGTGGCGAGAAGCGTCAGCGCACAGCGCCGACCCACAAAGGCAAAGCCAGGCTCTGGGTGGGTTCGACCTGTGGTCTAACGCTTTCGGTCATCAACGCGTACCGAGGTGCGCTCCCATGCGGCACCGGGGGGAAAACGCAGGGAGCGCACCTCTCCGCATTCGGCGATTAGCGGCGGGCGGATCCGGACTGGGGGAGGCGGATGACGCACACACCGATCGCCAGAATCAGCAAGATCAGCAAAGCAAGGGAGGGAAGAGAAAGCGTTGGAAGTGGAGCCACTGGCTCCAGCGGAGGAGGGGGTGGAGGTGTGCTGTTGCCACGGCAGATGACGGTCGCGGTCAGCGGCACCGGGTTCGGTCCCGGGTTAGCCGTTTGCGCACAGGTAAGTAGTGAAGTCTGCGTAGTTGTCTGCTCGACGCAACTGAGTCCGATCGCAGGTGCATTCACGCCGAGGACGGCAGGTGCATCAAGGAGTCGCTGGCTGCCGGATGTGATCTGGAAGTTTGCCGACCCAGCCGGGATGCTGCAGTCCAGGCCCAGCGAGGCGATCGCGGTACCCGACGTCAGCACATCGATATCGATCGAGCCCAAGCCATTGACCAGTCCGACGCTTGATGATCCGAGAGCAACCGTCGGCGGAGTGCCGGCAACAATGGCAGGGCAGGTGATCGGCCAGGAACGAACGGTTGGGCCGGCTGCGCCGTTGGAAAGCTCGTTGCAGCTCAAGGTGCCGCTGACCGACGCGGCCTGCGATGTGCAGGCAATCCCGATCGAGCCATTGGGCGCGGCGAAGGTCGGATTGACGACTGTGAATGCGCTCGACGGAAATGCTGGCGTTGAGGGCGTCACGGCGCATCCGGAAATTGTCACTGAAGTTCCAGCCGTGAAATCCGTGGCGATTGCGTCAATGCTGCCGCTACCCGCTGCGGACAGGTTCACCGGATTACCCACTGCAGGCGTATAGGTAATCGAGGGTGGCGCGCCAGAACTGCCCGCAGTTAAGGTGACATCGTTGCCGTCACCGCCCACGTAGCTGACCACGAACGGGATGCCGTTGATCGTGAGTGTTGCGCCCTCGGGCAAGCCATTGAAGGTGCCTTGAACAATCGCGCCCCCCAGATTTTCGATCAGGGTGAAGGCGGTGCCGACGCTGGGGATGTAGCTCAATGCAATAGAAAGTGCCGGCCCGGTTGACATGTTCACATTGGCCGCATTGATACGGTCATAGCTGGCCGCGCTGGCGATGCGCGCTGAAAGGTTGCCGACGCCATTGAAGCTGAGGAAGTCCGTGGTCAGGGTTCCGGGCGTCGTCGATGTGCCGCCATGGATATTTCCGGCCGTGACTACCTTGCCGATAGTGCCTGTGCCGAACAGTGACGCATTCTGCCCGCTGCTGACATAGATAGCCGATGCGGGATCGGTCGCCAGCGAGCCGAATACTTCAAAGCCTCCACCGAGAACATCGACTTCACCCGGATAGGTATTGTCGGCGGTCAAGGTCAAGGTGCCGCTACCAATCTTGGTCAAGACCGTGAAAGGTATATTACTGAATTGGCCAGAAATAACGCCAGCGCAGGTGGTGCTGGTATTGTCGCTTCCGACGGTGAGTGCGCTGCCTTGTGGAATAATGACCTTGTCGGTAGCCGTGCAGCTCAATGCGGCGATGCTGGCATCCTTGCCTTTGAGATCCAAGGTTGCATTGCCTTTCAGGCGGATGGCAGAAGCAATCGGAATGGTGCCGTCATTGCCAAGCTCGATGATCGTTCCAGCTGAAGATGTTGAGATGCCTCCAGAAAAGGAATTGCCTGGATTGCTGAAGCGATAGCGGGTTGCGGAATCGTTGCCGAGCATGAATCCGCCGCTTCCGCTGATGATTCCAGTGAAATCGAGCAGATCACCGGGTGTGTTGTTATTGAATGTGCTGGTGCCGATTCCCGGCAACTGCACCGGGCCACCCCAACTGTTGGTGCCCTTGTGCTGCACCATGCCGTTGCCGTTCTGGCCGCCGCCAACAGCCAGTATCAACAGCTCGTTGCCGATGTTGACGCCATTGCCGATGACCAACGTGGCACTTCCAAGGACCGAAATTCCATTGGCGGCAGTGCCATCCGCGACACCCAGCGCACTACTCGTATTCAGCTGCGTGTAGCCGCTGGAGAGAACCACGTTGCCGGAAAATGTATTGGTTCCCGCCAATATCAGCCCTATGTCCGCACTGGCACCGAAAGCGGTGATGCTGCCGTTGCCACTGATCGCGCCGTTCACGGTCCAGGGTACCAAGCCTCCGACCGCGAGCCATTCGATGTTCAAATCCTGGCCATTCAAATCCAGTCCGCCGTTCAGCGTCAGCGCGCCGGTATTGCCAGAAAAATGTTGCGTTGTGCCAAGGACGAGATCCATGTTCAATGAACTGGCGCCACTCGTAGAATCGCTGTGGATACCGTTGCCACCGAGCGTCAAGGCATTGCCACTGAGCACATAGCTCGAAGTACTGCCGGTAAAAGCCAGTCCGTCAATTCTTGTGAGCGTTGCTATGTCATGCGTGCTGGTCTTGTTGGCGGCAGCCTCGGGAA
>JBBQTY010000216.1:0-6611 GCA_038234445.1 Lysobacterales bacterium | reverse complement strand
GTGGCCAATAGCCTCGCCGCAATCTCGGCGGGTGCGCGTCAGGTCGAGTGCACAATCAATGGCATCGGCGAGCGCGCCGGCAATGCGGCACTTGAAGAACTGGTCATGGCCTTGCGCGTGCGCAGCGACCTTTTTCCAGGCTTGCATACCGGTATTCGAACCCAGCGCCTGCATGCCACAGCGCGGCTGCTTTCACAGATCACCGGCCAACCGATCGCGCGCAACAAGGCGGTCATCGGCGAAAACGCGTTTGCGCATGAGTCGGGCATCCACCAGCACGGCATGCTCAAGCATCGTGGTACTTACGAGATCATGCATGCCGAAGACGTCGGCGTTTCAAAAACCGAACTCGTGCTCGGCAAGCACAGCGGTCGCCACGCCTTGCGCGAGCGCTTGTCCGCGCTGGGACATGAGTTCGACGATGCCGCGCTCGATGAAGTATTCACGCGCTTCAAGACCCTCGCCGACAAGAAGCGCGAAGTCTTCGACGCCGACATCGAGGCGATGGCCATGGGTCGCGATCCTGAAGCTTCCGGTCCTTGGCACCTGAGTCATTTGCACGCGACCAGCCATATTGGCGCGAGTGCCTCGGCATCCGTTCGCCTGACTCATGATGACGGTCGCGTGGTCAGCGAGGCGGCGATTGGTGATGGTCCGGTGGATGCTGTGCTGCGCGCGGTCACGCGGGCAGTCGGTCATGATTTTTCGGTCGACGAATTCCAGATCCGCGCGCTCAGCGAAGGCGGCGACGCTCAAGGCCAGGCCGCCATCCGAGTAATCCATGAAGGCCGCGAATTGCGTGGCCAGTCAGTATCGACCGACATCGTCGAAGCCGCCGCCAACGCAATCCTCGAAATTGCCAATCGCATCGAGCATCTCATCGCCGATGCACCACCCACTGCAACTGCCATCTTTCGCTAGGAACGACGCCATGAATCAAGCAGCCCTCATCTGGCACAACGGTCAATTCAAACCCTGGGAAGAGGCTACTGTGCATGTCAGCGCCCATGCCTTGCACTATGGATCCTCGGTGTTCGAAGGCGAGCGCGTCTATGCAACACCGAAAGGTCCGGCATTTTTTCGCCTCGCCGAACACACTGCGCGACTGTTTGAATCGGCACGCATGTATGAGATCGACATCGGCTACAGCGAAGACGAAATCAACACCGCATGCCTTGAGTTGATCGCGCTGAACCGGATGAAATCCGCCTATGTCCGACCAATCGCCTTTCGCGGTGCTGGCGGCCTTGGCGTAGTGCCGAAGGACGGTTCACCGGTGGATGTATCGATCATGGCGCTGGACTGGGGCGCTTACCTTGGTGACGCGATCGAGCACGGCGCCGATGTCTGTGTCTCATCGTGGAATCGCCCGGCACCGAATACGACGCCAAGCTGGGCCAAGGCCGGCGGCAACTATCTGTCGAGTCAGTTGATTGGTTTTGAAGCGAAGCGTGGCGGCTATCACGAAGGCATCGCGCTCGGCACCAATGGTCTGCTCAGCGAAGGCGCTGGCGAAAACTTGTTCCTGGTGCGCAAGGGGCGATTGCTCACACCGACAACGAGCGCAGGCATCCTCGCCGGGATAACCCGCGACACGGTGATCACGCTGGCTCGCGATCTCGGTTACAAGGTCGAGGAGCGCGACCTGCCGCGCGAAGCCCTGTATACCTCCGATGAGGTGTTCATGACCGGCACCGCGGCCGAAATCACGCCGGTGCGTTCGGTCGATCGCAAGCCGGTCGGAACCGGCAAGCCTGGTCCGATGACACGCGCGCTGCAGAAAGCATTTTTTGGATTGTTCGATGGAAGTACAGCCGATACGCGCAACTGGCTGAGCTACGTTCCTTCAGATTTTTCTGCCAAGTATGGACAGATGCATGTGCGTTCCGAGGCCATCGCATGAGGCCTCGCACCATTGTTGAAAAGATCTGGGATGCGCATCAGGTTCGCCCGGAAACGAACGATACGCCCGGCATCCTTTATATCGATCTACACTTGATCCATGAGGTGACCACGCCGCAGGCATTCAGTGAATTGCGTACCCGCGGCTTGAATGTCCGTTGCCCCGAACGCGTGCTCGCAACGCTCGATCATTCGACCCCGACTTCACCGGCGGATGCCGATGGAACACGCGCCTACATCACTGCCGAGGCCAAACATCAGGTCGATCAGCTTGAAGTGAACTGCGCCGAATTCGGCATCGAACTCAATGGCTGGGAAAGCGCGCATCGCGGCATCGTGCATGTGATGGGCCCCGAAATCGGCGCGACCCAACCGGGCATGACCATTGTCTGCGGCGATAGCCATACGGCGACTCACGGCGCGTTCGGCGCGCTCGCCTTTGGTATCGGTACAACCGAAGTCGGTCATGTGCTGGCGACGCAGAGTCTGCTGCAGCGCAAACCGAAAACCATGGCGATCCATGTCGACGGAAAGCTGCGTCCGGGCATCAGCGCCAAGGATTTGATCCTGCACATCATCGGTCAGATTGGTGTCGGTGGCGGTACCGGTCACGTCATCGAATACTGCGGCCCGACGATTGAGGCACTGTCGATGGAGGAGCGCATGACCGTGTGCAATATGTCGATCGAGGCCGGTGCACGCGCAGGCCTCGTTGCCCCCGATCAGGTGACTTTCGATTGGCTGCAAGGGCGTCTTCGCGCGCCTCGCGGTGCCGATTGGGTTCGCGCCGTTGCCGCTTGGTGCGATCTCGTCAGTGATGCCGGCGCAAGCTACGACAGCGAAGTGCGTATCGATGCGAGCGCAATTGGGTCTACGATCAGCTACGGTACGCATCCGGGCATGGTCACGCCGATTGCAGCAGCGATTCCAGCGGCTCGTGATGCGCAGGAAGCCAAGGCACTGGCGTATATGCAGTTCGACGGCGGCCAGGCACTCATCGGGCAGAAAGTCGATGTCGTGTTTGTCGGCAGTTGCACCAACTCGCGCCTGTCGGATTTGCGTGAGGCCGCAGCCGTCATGCGCGGTCGCAAGGTCGCCGACGGTGTTCGTGCCTTGGTTGTCCCGGGCTCGGTATTGATCAAGCGCGAAGCCGAGGCGGAAGGGCTTGATGCGGTATTCCTTGCCGCCGGAGCCGAATGGCGCGAAGCCGGTTGCTCGATGTGCATCGGCATGAATGGCGATATCGCCAAGCCGGGACAACTCGTTGTCTCAACCAGCAACCGCAACTTCGAGGGACGCCAAGGCCCTGGCGTGCGCACGGTACTGGCAAGTCCACGTGTCGCCGCTGTGGCTGCAATCGCCGGCGTCATCACCGATCCGGATGCTTTCCAGGAGCGCGCGGCATGAAGCCAATGGACCGAGTTGTATCACGCACGGCGATACTGCCATTCGAGAACATCGATACCGATCGCATCATCCCGGCGCGGTTTTTGACGACGACCGAACGCGCCGGTCTCGGACGATTCGCCTTCAACGATTGGCGCTATCTCGAAGGCGGTGCCGACAATCCGGATTTCCCCCTCAACCAGCCGCAAGCGCAAGGCTGCAGAATCCTCGTTTCCGGAAGAAATTTTGGTTGTGGCTCGTCGCGTGAGCACGCGCCGTGGGCCCTGCTTGATTACGGCATCGAGGCGGTGATTTCGTCCGAGATCGCCGACATCTTTCGCAGCAACTCCTTGAAAAATGGATTGCTGACGATCGTCGTTGACGAGAACGAACATCGTGCCTTGCTGGCCGATCCCGGTATCGAGTTGGTCATCGATATTGCCGAAGGATCGATCTGCAAACCCGATGGTTCGAAGATCCTTTTCAATCTTGATCGGTTCGCCCGCCATTGCCTGCTCAATGGTGTCGACCAGCTCGGTTTCCTGCTCGATGCCGAAACCGAAATCAGCGCCTGGGAAATCCGGCGCGCGGACAATCCTTACGCAATGGAGAGTGCAGCATGAGAGCCGATATCACGGTGCTTGCGGGCGATGGCATCGGTCCTGAAGTGACTGCAGCAGCAGTAGCCGTCCTGCGCGAAATCGGCCGCCAGCAAGGCCATGTATTCGAGTTCAATGAACATCTGATCGGCGGCATCGCGATCGATCGCTGCGGCGAGCCGCTGCCGCAGGCGACGATCGATGCCTGCGTCAATTCCGATGCGGTCTTGCTCGGCGCGGTCGGTGGGCCGAAGTGGTCGGATCCGCAAGCCAAGGTGCGCCCCGAGCAGGGATTGCTCGGATTGCGCGCAAAGCTCGGCGTGTTTGCAAACTTGCGACCGTTGCGCATTCATCCGCGCCTCGCGAGTCTTTCGCCACTCAAGGCCGAGAATCTTGTCGGTGTCGATTTGTTGTTCGTGCGCGAACTCACCGGCGGTGCGTACTTTGGCAAGAAATCACGCGAAGGCGATGTCGCTATCGACGAATGCCGCTACAGCGTGGCCGAAGTCGAACGTGTCGTGCGCCGAGCGTGTGAATTGGCGCTTGCTCGCAAAGGCCGGCTGACTTCGGTCGACAAGGCCAACGTACTTGAAACCTCACGCTTGTGGCGATCGACAACCGAGCGCGTGGTTGCCGAATACGATGGCATCACGCTCGAACACCAGCTCGTCGATTCGATGGCGATGCTGTTGCTGACTCGGCCCTCTGCGTATGACGTCATTGTCACCGAGAATCTGTTCGGCGACATCCTCACCGACGAAGCGGCTGCGCTTGCGGGATCGCTCGGCGTGTCGCCCTCGGCATCGCTCGGTAGCGGTCGCCTCGGCTTGTACGAACCGATCCATGGGTCGGCACCGGATATCGCTGGGAAGGGCATTGCCAATCCGATCGGCGCCATCCTCAGTGCGGCATTGCTGCTGCGTCATTCACTTGGGCTTGAAAGCGAAGCACGCAGGCTCGAGGCGGCAGTCGATTCCGTTCTCGATTCCGCAGAACTGACCCGCGATCTCGGCGGAAAAGCCAGCACGAATGAAGTCACTGATTCGGTGCTGGCGCAATTGAACGCAAAGCAACAGGCGGCCGCATGAGCGCCGACGAAAGCATTCCGTTGAAGGCGCCGATGCGTAGCGACGCGATCAAGACCGGCCCGGATCGCGCACCGGCGCGCGCAATGCTGCACGCAACCGGACTCGATGCCGAAGCCATAGCCAAGCCGCTGGTAGCCGTCGTGCATACCTGGTCAAACATCTCGCCCTGCAATCTCAACCTGCGTGATCTGGCCAACGCGGCCAGCGAAGGCATCCGCGCCGCGGGTGGCACGCCGATCGAGTTCAACACGATCGCGGTGACTGACGGTATCGCCATGGGTACCTCGGGAATGCGCGCATCGTTGGTCAGTCGCGAAGTCATCACCGATTCGATCGAGCTCGCGGTCGATGGCCATTGCCTCGATGCGATGGTCGTTTTGTGCGGTTGCGACAAGACCATTCCTGCCGCGGCGATGGCACTGGCTCGGCTCAATATCCCCGGTGTCGCGCTCTACGGCGGCAGCATCGCGCACGGCACCCTCGATGGTAAATCGATCACCGTGCAGCAAGTATTCGAAGCGGTTGGCAGCCACGGCGCCGGCAAGATTTCCGACGAGCGACTGTGCACGATCGAACGCGCGGCTTGTCCAGGCGCCGGTGCCTGCGGCGGACAGTTCACCGCGAACACGATGGCCATGGTGCTCAGCGCGCTCGGTCTTTCACCGCTCGGATTGAATGACATTGCGGCGACCGATCCGGCCAAGCTCGATGCCGCACGCCGCTGCGGCGAGCTCGTTCTCGATTGCTTGAAGAATGAACGCAAGCCACTCGACATTCTGACCCCGGAAGCTTTCCGCAATGCGATGCGCATCGTCGCCGCGACCGCCGGTTCCACCAACGCCGTGCTGCATTTGCTGGCGATCGCACACGAGGCCGGCGTACCACTGACGATCGAGGATTTCGAAACCGCCGCGGTGTCGACACCGGTCATCACCGACTTGATGCCGGGAGGTCGCTACACGGCCATCGAAATGACCGAAGCGGGTGGAATGGCGGTGGTTGCGCGCGAATTGCTTGTAGCGGGCCTGCTCGAAGACGCGCCTACCGTGACCGGAAATACATTGTTCGCGGAAATCGAATCTTCCCCCGAAGCGCCAGCGGGCCAGGATGTCATCCATCCGGTTTCGCGTGCGTTCAAACCGCGAGGTGGATTTTCGATTCTCTACGGCAATCTGTCGCCCGAAGGTTGCATCCTCAAACTGTCCGGAAGCAGTCCGGTACTGTTTGTCGGAAGCGCGCGCGTGTTTGAAAGCGAGGAGGAATGCTTCCACGCCGTGCAGTCTGGAAAAATCAATGCGGGCGACGTGATCGTCATCCGTAACGAAGGCCCTGCTGGTGGCCCGGGCATGCGCGAAATGCTCGCGGTCACTGCGGCTCTGGTCGGTCGAGGCATGGGCGATCAGGTAGCCCTGATGACCGACGGCCGCTTCAGCGGCGCGAGCTACGGTTTTGTCGTCGGCCATGTTGCGCCTGAGGCGGCGCGTGGTGGCGCGATTGCTCTGCTGAAAGATGGTGATCGCATCGTTATCGACGCGGCGCGCCGGGTCATCGAAACCGATGCCGATCTCGATGCGCGTCGTCTCAACTGGATCGCGCCTGCACCAAAAGTTACTCGTGGTGTTCTTGCCAAATACGC
>JBBQTY010000215.1:0-6677 GCA_038234445.1 Lysobacterales bacterium | reverse complement strand
GCAAATGGGGATTCGTAAGCCACCAACGCATCGCGAAACAGTCCGATGCGGCGGCTGGTCTGCGGCGCGGCGCTGTCGCCGTACCGCAGACTTTAACGGGATTGCTTACTTGATGCGATCAGCCCAGTAGGCCTTGATCTGGGTAACCAGGGTGTCCGGCAGCGGCACGTAGTCGAGCGACGCCGCCTGCGCCTTGCCATTCTCGTAGCCCCAGCTGAAGAACTCACGGGCAGCCTTGGCACGCTCGGCATCCTTCGGCTGTGCATGCATCAGCACGAACACGGTCGCACTGATCGGCCAGGCTTCATCTCCCGGTGCATTGGTGATCACCAGACTGAAATCCTTCGCGTTGGTCCAGTCGGCGCTGGCGGCGGCGGCTGCAAACGACGCAGCACTCGGCGTGATGTTCTTGCCAGCTGCATTCTGCATCTGCGTGAACGACATCTTGTTCTGCAGGGCATACGACAACTCGACATAACCGATTGCGTTCTTGATCTGCTTCACATACGCGGCAACGCCTTCGTTGCCCTTGCCACCGAGACCGGTCGGCCATTGCACCGAGGTGCCTTCACCGACCTTTTCCTTCCACTCCGGGCTCACCTTCGAAAGATAGTTGACGAAGTTGAAGGTGGTACCCGATCCGTCCGAACGATGTACGATCGTGATCTTGCCATCGGGCAGGGACAGGCCTTCGTTCATCGAAGCGATGGCCGGATCATTCCACTTGGTGACCTTGCCGAGGAAGATGTCGGCGAGCAACGTTCCGGTCAGCTTGAGCTTGCCCGGTTCGATACCGGCCACATTGACGACCGGTACGACACCGCCGATCACGACCGGAAACTGGATGAGTCCGGCTTCGCTCACTTCCTTCGGATCGAGCGGCTTGTCCGAGGCGCCAAAATCGACCGTCGAGGCCTTGATCTGTGCGATACCGCCGCTCGAGCCGATCGACTGGTAGTTGATCTTGTTCTGGGTGGCCGTGTTGTAGTCAGCCGACCACTTCGACATCAGTGGGAAAACGAAGGACGAACCCGCGCCGGTGACTTCCGAGGCATGGGCTGCGCCGATACTGGCTGCGATTGCAATGACCGCGGTACTCAACTTGATCGAAAGATTCACGCTGGCAACTCCTTGAGGGAACGAAAAAAGGCTACTGAGGCGTACTTTGTAGCCGTTCAAGGTTGCAAGCTTGTGAGTCTTTTGTTTCAGTTGGGTTACACGAGTACCGGGATTCGATATTCGGGATTCGGATTTCGGAGTTATACCCGCTACGGCTGAGAATCAGGTGGGAATGAAATCCTTGGACTCGCCAAGTGGCTAAACCCCCTGAATCCAACGAACGAATCCCGAATCCCGAATCCCATGCTCCCAATCAATCCCCGCTGATAAACGCCGGCCCTTTACCCACGGTCTTCTCATACACGCCTTTACCCGCGCGCTTGTATTGGGTGAAACCGTGTTTTCCCGCGTGGCTTTCGCTGGTGCGGTGGGCTTGACCTGAAATGACCTGCGGTGCGCTGATGACACGATGCATTGGCGCGGAGCAATGGGGGCAAGCGTTCAATGCAGGATCAGAGAGGCGCTGGAGCAATTCGATGCCATCGCGGCAATGCTCGCAATTTTCGTGATCCGGAATGTATTGATAAATCGGCATACGGAGAGGATGCGGCCGCAGCAGTGAGGAATCAATCGGTGGAGTGATCGCCGAGCTGCAATGGGTGGTGGGTATTGGCGAAATCCGAGAGGCGCTTCCAGCGATTGACGATCTTGCAGAACAGTTCGGCCGTGCGTTCGGTGTCGTAGACGGCCGAATGCGCCTCGTTGGCATCCCAGCTTTCGCCGGAAGCGGCCACCGCGCGTGCAAGCACCGTTTGCCCATAGGCTAGGCCGGCCAACGTGACCGTATCGAAATTGCTGAACGGGTGAAATGGATTGCGTTTGTGCCCGGTTCGGCGCACAGCAGCATTGAGGAAACTCAAATCAAAACCTGCGTTGTGTCCGACCAGGATGGCGCGCTGGCACTCCGCGGTGCGCATGGCCGCGCGCACAGGCGCGAATACGTGATCGAGCGCTGCACGCTCTTCCAAAGCGTTGCGAAACGGATGATCGGGATCGATTCCGGTGATTTCGAGTGCGCGCGGATCGAGGTTGGCGCCAGGAAACGGCTCGACATGCGTGGAAACGGTCGGCTGCGGAAACACGAATCCGTTGGAATCCATGCCGATCACGACCACCGCAATTTCAAGCAGAGCATCGCGGTCACAATTGAAACCACCGGTTTCGACATCAACAACGACGGGAAGGAAACCGCGGAATCGCTCGGCGATCCGCGTGACGGAAGTAGTCTCAGGCATCGTCGAAGAATAGCGGATTGCGGATTGTCCGTGGCGAAAAGACGAGCAAACATACATATCCGACTTGCTGAGTTCGACGCACCGCGAGCGGGGAAGATTGTGGGCCCAAGCCCTCAGACTTTCGATGTATCTCGCGTTTCAGCGGATGCGACGCAGCCACATTGCTGAAATATCTCGGATACAAGACTGAAATGTTCCAGTAACAAACTGTCAATAATCTTCGCAGCCTAGGAAGCCAGTCTCGGTTTTCGACGTTCATTCCCCGCCAAGAGAAAGTCTCATGAAACGCCTAGCCCCCCGTCTGCTTGCTGCTGCTATTGTTTCCTCGTTGGCCGCACAGGCCCACGCTGATATCGCCATTGATGTTATCGGTCCTTACGAAGTGAGCTTTGAAGGCCTCGTTCAGGCTGACGGCATCTGGTTCAACAACGACGTTGCTGATCTCAACGGAACGACCGGCACCAATGGCAAGGACAGCGAGTTCGAAATGCGTCGCGCCGAGCTCGTGCTGAAAGGCAAGGGCACCATGTTTGACTGGGTGCTCGGCTACGACGCCAAGGCCAACAAGTGGCTTGACGTCAACCTGAAGTGGAAAATCGGCTCGAACTATGTGATGGTCGGCCAGTTCAAACAGGTCAACAGCCTCGAAGAGCTGAGCAGCACCAAGAACAATGACTTCATTGCCAAGGCAATGGTTACCAATACCTACGGCATCAGTCGCCGCGTTGGCGTCGCCTATGGTGACGGCGGCAAGAACTGGGGCTATACGGTCAATGCATTTGGTCGCGAACTGACCCGCAATGCCAACAAAGGTCAGGGCTATGGCGGCCGCTTTTACTACGCTCCGATTGTCGAAGATGGCAGCGTCCTGCATTTCGGTATTTCAGCAGTCGACTACGATACGGCCAACGACACGCAGCGCTGGCGCACACGTCCGGATGCGGACCTGGCGACCGCCCGTCTGATCGATACCGGCAACATCCTCAACAGCGACCGCAATCGCACGTTTGGTCTGGAAGGGATGTGGATCGGTGGCCCGTTCAAGGTGCAGAGCGAATACATGCGCACCAACACGACGCGGACAAATGCAACTTCGGCTCCCGACTTCAGCTCGGACAGCTGGTACGTTTCCGGTCTTTGGAACCTGACAGGCGAGACCTGGGGCTACAAGGGTGGTACCCCGTCCACGCCGTTGCCGAATGATCCGGCTGCGGGAATGTGGCAGGTGGGCGTCCGTTACGACAACACCAATCTCAATGATGGAACGATCAAGGGTGGCGACGAGCACAACATCACTCTCGGTGTTAACTACTACTGGCGCTCGAACTTCAAGATCATGGCCAACTATGTGGCCGTCTCCAGCTCCAAGTACAACGCAGTCCTCGGTGGAGATCTCAGCGACGACCCGAATATCTTTGAGACCCGTCTGCAGTTTTTCTGGTAATCCAGAGCGGGTCTCCCGAGATCTCGCGACTCTCCCGCGAGGTTCCTGGTAAACCCGCCATGATTAGGGCGATGCGTCGAACGCATCGCCTTTTTCATTTCGCCTCCGGTGTCTTGAGTCGGTAACTGCACAAATCACGAATCAGGCATGTCGGACAATCCGGCTTGCGCGCCTTGCATACGTAGCGACCGTGCAGGATCAGCCAGTGGTGTGCGTCTTGCCGAAACTCTGGCGGAATGACGCGAACCAGCTTGTCCTCAACTGTCCGAACATCCTTGCCCTTTGCCAGCCCTGTGCGATTGGCGACACGGAAGATATGCGTGTCGACGGCGATCGTCGGCTCGCCGAACGCGGTGTTGAGCACAACATTGGCGGTCTTGCGGCCGACGCCGGGCAGGGCTTCCAGCGCTTCGCGACTTCGTGGCACTTCACCCGCATGTTCGTCGACCAGGATCCGACACGTTGCAATCACGTTCTTCGCTTTGGCGTTGAACAGCCCGATCGTCGAAATGTATCGCTTCAATTCTTCCTCGCCGAGAGCGAGGATGGAGTGCGCTGAGTTAGCGAACGGATACAAGCGACGCGTCGCCTTGTTGACGCCCACGTCGGTCGCTTGCGCCGAGAGAATTACCGCGACCAGCAGTTCGAATGGTGTCTTGTAGTCGAGCTCGGTGGTTGGTTTCGGATTGAACTCGCGCAAGCGTGTGAACATCTCGATGACGTTTTCGCGCTTCATTACGAAGAGGATCCGTCGGCCTTGCCGGCTTTCGCCTCACGCTTGGCCTTGCCGCGAGCAATCGCTTCGAGCACCGCGTTGCGACTGATCGGTGCCACCGGTGGCGCATCGAGTTTTTGCGTCGACTCGCGGCGTGAACTGCGTTCGTCATTCTTTTTCGCGAGACGTCGGTTGCGCGCCTCGAAGCGCGTTTTTGAGTAGGCCGCGCGATCAAGAATTTCAGCGCGAGCGAGTGGCGTTGCCGACGTTGCGGCCATCGAGATGCAATCGACCGGGCAAGGCGGAATGCACAATTCGCAACCAGTGCATTCCGCAGTTATGATCGTATGCATGCGCTTGGCTGCGCCGACAATCGCATCAACGGGACACGCCTGAATGCACTTGGTGCAGCCGATGCAGACGTCCTCATCGATCAGCGCGATCGTCGACGCTGCTTCGAACCCGAAGGTCGGATCAAGCAGTTTCGATTCGCGCCCGAGCAATGTCGCTAACGCATCGACACCGGCCTGGCCGCCCGGAGGGCACTGGTTGATATCTGCCTCACCACGGCCAATCGCCTCGGCGTAAGGGCGACAGGCCGGATAGCCGCAACGCGTGCATTGCGTCTGCGGGAGCAGGGCGTCGATGCGGCTGGTCGGATCGGGCGTCACGGGTTTGACGAACTCAGTGCCGCTTCGGCCTCAATCTGTTGCCTGCCAAACGACATATATCGAGGTTCACGCCAGGCTTTCCGGCATTGGATACAGCGATACCGTCCATACACGATCAGGCGCAACAGCGCTGGAAAAAATGCGACCAGGCTAACCATCATGTAGGCAAAAAAAGCCCGTCGACGCGGCCTGGGATCCGGCTCCGTGTGATTGCCCTGACATCGAGGGCAGATTGGACTAGGTGAATCTTCGGTGCTGAACTCAAACTTCCCACTCCGAAAGTCGGAGATCAGTTGCCGCGCTTCAAGTGCAGAGTGTCCCGGCACCATGATTCGAAAGCCGCCATATCCGAGAATGGCGAACCAATCCAGACGAACAAAGTTTTCGTCGAAAAGATAGGCATCGATGTTGTTGGAACACAGCAATCCGACAGTGACATGTCCTTCAATGTACTCAGGCGTCCAGTCCACGAAAAACATGGTCAATCTCCAGATTCGAACCTTCAGCGCACCGTCGCTCCGGGCTCAGCTCCTGCATCGGCATCAAGCAACTTGAGGTCCGCGCCGCCGTTGCCCGCTGACAGGATCATGCCTTCTGACAGACCGAAACGCATCTTGCGGGGGCTAAGATTGGCGATGAAGACGACGTTGCGGCCGATCAATTTTTCCGGTTCTGCGTAGGCTGCGCGGATACCGGAAAAAATCTGGCGTTCGCCGAGATCGCCGGCATCGAGTTTGAAGCGGAGCAGTTTGTCCGAGCCTTCGACAAATTCGCATTCGAGAACTTTGCCAACGCGCAGATCAAGCTTGGCGAAATCATCCATCGAGATGGTTTCTGTTTC
This sequence comes from Lysobacterales bacterium, assembly GCA_038234445.1. GTDB lineage: Bacteria > Pseudomonadota > Gammaproteobacteria > Xanthomonadales > Rhodanobacteraceae > Dokdonella. The sequence continues at coordinate 652 of JBBQTY010000215.1, read as the reverse complement.
GCCAGAAGTTTTTGCGGGAGCGGACTCGACAACGGCCTTTTTGACCTTGTCAGGCGTCGGTGGTGTTGCTGTGGCGAGCGAATCCTTCGAGGCTTCAATCATGGCGGCGATCATCTTCGGGTCTACGCGAGTCGCAAGAGGTTGGTAGCTCAGAATTGTATGTTCGCCGAGATGGTTGGCGATTTCATCGAAGCTTGTGAAGCGTTCGCAGGGTAGGGCGAGGAAGGCTTCTGCCTGGGACACCAGCACGGGCAGGATCGGCTTCAACGCACAGGCGATTGCACGGAACAGGTTGATGCCAGTCGACAGGACGACATGCAGCTCGTCTCGTTGCGCCGGATCCTTCGCCAGCGCCCACGGTGCGGTCTCAGCGATGAATTCATTGGCGCGATCAGCGACCTGCATGATCAGGCCGATTGTCCGGTTGAAATCATCGCGCGCATAGTTTTCGATGGCCTCCTGCAGTTGTCGAGCAGCCTGATCGAGCAAGGCCTTCGCCTTGACCACAATTTCCGTCGCATCCGCGGCGGGTTCGGACGTCCAAAAATCCGCGGCAAGCCGATTGTCGAAATTCGCTTCAAGCAACTTTGCGCAGCGGCTCGCGATATTGACGAACTTGCCGACGATATCGGCATTGACGCGTTGCGCGAAA
>JBBQTY010000214.1:0-6679 GCA_038234445.1 Lysobacterales bacterium | reverse complement strand
CCCGAAATGGTCGCTGCACCATAAGTCGGCAGCGGCGCGATCAACAAAGGTGTCGCCACGCACTGGCGGCGCCAAGGCGATCTCGCCACCGAGCCAACCCGAATAGAACGTGGTATGCAGACCAATAGGCATGGCGCGGTTATCGATGTTCACGCACAGCACGGGCAGTGCGGTTGAGCATTCGGTATCGCCGACATAGGCATCGCAGCTGCCGGCTGCGGTTTTCGGGAGTCCGTGACATCCCACCAGCACAACACCAGCCGGCGCCTCGGCGAGGGATACTCCCCAGGTCATTCCTGTTTGTGTCGGTTGCGTCGGTGTCGCGCTGATATCGACCGCGATGCAGCTGTGGGCAGTCAGTAGAATTACCAATGATGCCATTGAACGAATCATGTGGATTCTCCAGCTGAAGGTTGACTAAGGATATGCGGCGGCCTGTGTTAACGCGACGGGTACAGCAGCGGGGTTAGTCTGCCTTCAAAGCATCTGGGTGAAGCGAGCAGAATCACATCACGTCTCGTGGCGATCGTCGTGAAGTGATCTCCGAGGACGATGAGCGTTGTTGGGGTGAACAACCCGATGTTTCTCGGCGACGATGCCTTTGTCGCGATAAGCCTTCGATGCAAGCTGGTCAGTGATGACGTGAGCGCTCCCAAGATACAGCGACGTCCGCCGCCGCCATCACTGGAGGCCATTGGAGTTTGTCGCCGATTACCCCATGCCGCTTTTATCACGTGATCGGAACCGGCGGATACAGCTATCAACAGATAGCCGAGCATTTCGATACGCGCGTCACTTCCGTCGGTCGCGCTGTCGGGAGCGCTACATTCCGATCATCACGTAGACGGGGCATCGATTCTGAACCTGACCCCAAATCCTGCTCGGCTACATTGGCCTGATCCCGTGATTGCACAGGCCAGTAGGGAGATTTCGGGTTCACTGCGGATGACAAAACGTCACTGAGTTGCTCGGATACGAGAGTGGCTGGCCTTCAATGCGAGATCAGCGGCTGACTTCGACATTTGTGCGGATGTTTCCGACAGCGCATGTAGGGTCTCATTCGATTCAACCAGACTTCTTATATTGGTGAACGCCAAATCCATCGGCATCTTTACTTCGTTCAGAAGGGTTCGCACGGCGGCATTGGATTCGGCGCTGATTTCAAGGGCCGGGTTGCCGTCACGCAGTGCGCTGATGGTCGTCTCCATGAATTTCATGTCTCGGAAAATCCGGGTCAGGTTGCACTTTCTCATTCAGTTCGCGGAAAATCCGGGTCAGGTTGCACTTTCTCATTCAGTTCGAAGTTTTCTTGGCCGCCCGATCTTGCCGGGTCCTGCGCGTCGACTGAGTAGGGGTTCGATAGCTTTTCGAAATCGATCCGGTCCCAATGCATGTTGTCGTTGGAGGTGCCCGCGAATGGCATCGATCTCGTTCGGAGCGAGCGACTGATCGACCAGCGATTTGTATGCAGCGCAGCGGCTGCCGAAGTCCATGCCGAGCGCCATGTAGGCGGGATGCGGGCGGACAACCAGATTGGCTTCGCCGAAAGCGTTGCGACGATAGCTTGACCATTCGTAGTCGGCGGGATCAGCGACCATGCGTGCCCGGACATGATTAAGTTCGATATACCGATGGCAGTGGAGCAAATAGGAGTCTTTGTCGACAAGGCACGCTTTGTACCTCCCCTCCCACAATGTGCCGGATCGGTGGTGGCGATCATTGACAAAGCGAACGTAGCGGCGCCCAAGAGCCTGCATGAGTGAGCTTATTCGTCCTGTCCGCGCAGGCGTTATCAGCAGGTGGACATGATTGGTCATCAATACATAGGCGTGAACTGCGCAGCCTTCCTTGAGTGATATTTCGCGCAAGTCATCCAGATAGCGCAGATAGTCTTCTGGCTCAAAGAAGCAGGGTTGTCGATCATTCCCGCGCTGCACGACGTGTTGCGGAATGCCTTCAATATCGAGGCGGGGCTGGCGAGGCATACGTTCTTCGTTCCTGGGGGCTGCAGCTTATGCTGGCAGTCGGGAATGGAATGGTCTGTAGGAAAAAGCCTCGTTGTGTCGTGGGAAAACCCTTTGTCAGTCGAAAGTGCACTCTGACCCTCCTTTCCTCTCCTTTCCCGACCCTCCTTTCCCCGCTCCTTTCCCCGCGAATATCCAGGCTATGCCGGAAACCATTGTCAAATTGAATTCAAGGAATACGTTTCACGCGCGCTTCTGATGGGCAGGACACTTCTGGTCGAGGATGGCGAGAAAACGGCACCCCATGAATCAAGGGAGTATCGCCCCATCAAAATTGTCAGTGAAGATTTGATCGCTCAGCGTGCAAGGGCCGTCGGCATCGTAGTGAGACATGAGCGTATCGAAGCCAATGCCCGTAACTGATGGTTTCGTGTCGAGGACGCGCCATCCTGCGGAGCCGCCGCCAACTTCAACAAAGTAACCGGGATCGTCGGGTGCAACGATGCGACACGGATCGCCGTTTGCGTCAAATTCGACGATTCGAGAGTATGTATTCGGATCGCCTGCAATCACCCCATATCCGCCAATCAGCACACGTCCATTTGTTGCCAGCGCCATGTCTCGCGGGTAAACGTCGATCGGCGCTCGAACATCCCATAGTACTTCGCCGCTCGCGGCGGCAAGCCGCACCAATCGAAGAGATCCGGTCGGTGCCAAGACCGAAATCAACGGATCACCATTGGCTGCCAGAAGGAGTTCTTGGGTGACCATGGAGCTAAACCAGGGATCCGGATCCGGCAGCACTTTGGTCCATAAGCGCGCACCTGTCGGAGACAGTTTCCACACCTGCGCTCGTGGCACACTGGGCCCTTCGGGTGAAGACGCAACGACAATGTTTCCGTCGGCACCCAGTGCTACGAAAGATGGACCCAGCGGATTGGCAATGCCGCCTAGATCAATGTCAGTGAACACCACGTTACCCTGTGAATCGAAGCGAACGGTGATATAGCCTCCATGTGTAAATCCTCCCTGTCCACTGACTACCGCACCGCCATCCGGAAAACCGACGATCCCATAAGTTTGAACGCCGTCGGACGGGCCAATCGCGTGCCGCCATGTTGGTAGTACGTTGCCGTTGGCATCGAAGCGGATGACGACATAGTCTTGATCGTCGGTAGCGACGACCATCAGATTCCCGCTCATATCGATGGCCAATTGCTCGGTATCGAATCGATCGTCGGCGAATGTATAGCCGACGACAGCGTCGCGTTGCCACGCAAGGTCCCCAGTCAATGTGTCGTATACGCGAATGTAGATGTTCGCAGCGACGCCGTCGCTACGGCCAGTGATTGCGACGCGGTCGCCATCCATGAGGGCCATTCCTCCAACCAGGTACCCTGTGCCTTCGCGTGTCCAGGCAAAGCTTCCGTCAGGGTTAAATCGAGAAAGCGCGACGTAGCTCAAACCATCGCTAGTCGCGCCACCCGCAGCGAACACCGCACCGTCGGTGGCCACGCGCACGCGCAGCGGCGCAACACCGTGAAACGGCTCGGGGAGCTGCCAAATCGTCGACCATTGAGGTAGCCACTGTGCTTGCGTAGTCGACGCGGCAATTGTCAGCGCAAGGGCGACGACGATTTGCAGGACCAGTCTGCTGTTTCCGAACACGATGCATCCTCAAAGTACAGGTATTGATTGGAAACGCGAATGAGCAGTTGAAATGGACATTGATTCGCGAACCCACTGAACGACCACCCACTCAAGTGGGTGGATTCGCGCAGCCGGATGCAGATGACTAGAGGCATCAGCCGCATCAGGCTATTCGCGCATGAGTCAAAGCCGTAAAATCACATGCGCCGTCTAAAGGCGGTGGTTTGAACCGAATAAGAGGGTCGGGTTTATTGTTTCCGTATGGCAAATTGAACTGAGCCTATTGCGAACTTTTTTTCGTTGCCAGGCGGAGAACAGGGACACCCACAATCCCCCACAATCCGAAAAAGCTATTCCGGCTTCCATTGAAAGTGCGATAACGGGATTGCCGTCAAGATCTTGTCCAATAGTGGTCGGAATTCCGGAAATATCCGGGCGCGGGACGCCGGATCCCAGGCTCCGCGCATCATCGAATTTCACGTTTCCGCGAATTCTTTCAAGTTGCTGATGCGTCGCTACTGAGTCAGACGACTTGTCGTTTCATCAGGCGCTGGGCTTCACCGAGTCCCTTCAGCCAGGACTGCCTGATCGCTGCGGCTTTTTCGATGAGCGCCTGGGCGGATCCGATTGCACGCCGATCAAAGGGGTCAGAGCCATTGATTTCAGTCTATTGAAGGATCAATTGCTCTGACAGCTTTAAATTTCAGCTTTTTGATTCGCGAGCATCCGATTGGCGCGGGATTGGCGCCGTAAGTAGGCATCCCACATCTCAGCTGGAATACGCGCCAGAGGCATGGCGTGACGAGAAGGTGTTTTTGCGCTAGGGCGACTGGCGCAATAGACGCGAAACGAAGCCAACTCCCTCGCGCCGCGCGCGGAACTCGGCGTCCAAGGCGGCGAGTTGTGGGGCTAGCCCGTCGAGCCGATAGGTTACGACGCCCGGCGGATGATACTTGTCCCAGCCGGGCAGCGTGATCGTGACCGTGCGGTGACGCATTAGGCGATCGGCGAACCCGCGTGTAGCTTCCAGGTCCATGTTATCTTTTACAAATCAAACCGGCTCGGGTGGGCCACCGTCAAACGAGACGTCGAGTGCGACCGGTGGCCCGACCGGAGCGTCCACGTAGTTCGCCACGGACTTGATTCGCACCGCGCCCGGCACCACGTCATCGCGCGGTTCGATGATCAACACCGGGTGAAAGTTCTCCCAACTGCCACGCAGTGGCGTGAGCGATGCACGCTGAACGGCGAACATACTTATCCCACGCGGGCCGACTGCCGGGTCGTCAACGATGTACCAGCCATCACGGTCAGCAATTTTCTTTGGCTCGCGACCACAGCCGCCGATCAACGGGATCAGTGCGAGGACAAACAGCAGGGCGGGTTTCATTGCGCGCACGAGGAAGTGGTCTATCAGGTCTAGCAAATTAGCATCGCCCTCGATACTAGTCTCGCTTTGCCAAGGCAAAGAGGACGTTCTTTGGATCTCGATCAATCGCGCGTAACAAAGCTCTTGCAGGGCCGGTAGGTACACGGCGGCCTTGTTCCCAGTTCCGCAGAGTAGAGACCTGGACGTCTATAACGTCTGCGAATTTTGCCTGCGACAGTTTGGTCTTGGCGCGTACCTGCTTGACCTTGATCGCGTCCACCGTGAATTCGCGTGAAGGCGCTCGCTCGCCACGGGTGATTTCGCCCATCTGTTCCAGGCTTTCAGTCAGCTCGGCGAAAAGCTTCTTGTCCATTTTCATCTCCAGGTCTCGATGATCTTGATCAGGATTTTCTTCTGCGCGGGAGTCAGGTCAGCCTGTGCATTCTTTGGATAGGCCAACAGCATTGCGATGCGCGATGTGCCGACAAAGTAGTAGTAGATGACTCGGCCGCCACCACGTTTGCCGTGCCCTTTCGCGGGAATCCTGATTTTCCGCAACCCACCGGTGCCGGATATCAGGTCGCCTGCTTCCGGATTTTCCGCGAGCGCACTCTGAAGTTGGCTATACGACTCGTCATCGAGGAGCTCAGTGATTTGTCGTGTAAACACCGATGTTTCGACAAAGATCATATTTCGATAGTACGTCAGTGACGTATGTACGTCAACGGCGTATGTTACTTGATTGTTGGCGATCGAAGAATAACCGGGACACCCACGAAGGACGATAACCAGGACACCCACAATCTGCCATAACAATCCGGTGGCAATTCGGTTCGGCAAATTCGAAGCGGCATGCAAAATATGGTGAATTTCTGAACTGGACTGGCGCCAAGGAACTGTCCGCCGAGGAAGTGAATGGGGCCGCAACCCATCGTCTATGCATGAGTGCGCCTCGCGTTTCCGCGAATTTTGCAATCTGTTGATGTTTATCCCTTGGGTGAGGCGAATTGCTAACTCATCAGGCGCTGAGCTTCGCCTGCGACTGTGCGACTGATAGGGTCTAGCAAAGTAGCCTCATCATGTGGGAAGTTGGCATCTGATCTGGCTTCGCAGTCGCAACAACAGTTCTGTGTCTATTTTCGCTGTGGTTCTTTTTTGTTCCAGCAGTTTCCGGCAGTGTCGTTTATCGCAGTCCAGAAGCGTGTGTGGAGAAGGTTCTCGCCAATTCCAGCGACTGCGCCGTAGAACGACCAGCCACCGGGGCCTTTGCTGCGCTCGTGATGTTCGCCCATTCGCCAAGCAGACCCGAAATGGTCGCTGCACCATAAGAGAAAGGGGCAGGTCTTGAATCTTGAATCAAGCAACTGTGGAGAGGCTTGGAGTGGCTAAAGCCCCCGGCAAAACTCAAAAACTCGGGTCAGCGCCCACTTTCTGATTGAACCGGGAGATAACGCACTCCGGCCGTCCTTTTGCTTTCGACTATTCCGAACCTGCAGCGTAAATACGAAGTCTTCTGATCGCCGATGAAAAATAGGCGTTGGTATTGTCACCATCAGCCATCAACCACAGGCCAGCCAAGCGCATTGGCGCCGGCAGCGTGTAGTTCACTTCAAACCAGTCCGGATGCGCTTTATCGGTCAGCTCCGTCACGCTGACATAAGACAGTTGGTCGGAATACGGGCTTGGCCAGGTGCTT